>PBOD01000005.1 GCA_002724215.1 Gemmatimonadota bacterium
AGGAGTTGTTCGACCAGCGCCGAACAGCGCCTGGCCGCATCGTAGGCATCGCGCGCATCCTCTTGGCGCGGATCACCTTCGCCCAGATCCTCCAGTAGATGGACCAGGTTGCCGATGATGACCGTGGTCAGGTTGTTGAAATCGTGGGCGATACCGCCAGCTAGGTGGCCGATGGCTTCCATTTTTTGCGCGACCCTCAACTGCTCTTCTTTGGCTTCCAGCATTTTGAGATCCTCCACGCGGCGGGGATATGACTGTTTAAGGCCAGCGTGCCGAAGGTGAAGGGGATATCGATGACGGACCGCACGGGATGTTCGATGATCTGTTCGATATGCGCCGCTTCTTCAAAGTGATCGTCATCGACTATATCGGGGCGGTAGATTGTGTGACCATCGCGCCAGAAGCGATAGACCAGGGCCGAGCCCCTGCTGCCGCTGGTCTGCTGCCATTGGCCATCCGGGGTCATGTTGTGGTGTCGCACCGAAGGGGGTGACGTCGAATCGTCGATCACATTTATGCCGCAGCCGATAAAGGGGATCGCCTGGGCCTCCATGACCTGGCGCATGGCTATGAGGACGCGCTCGATATCGCGTTCGGAGCGCATCGTCCAGATCTCTTCGCGCAATATTTCCACCGAGCGGCGGATTGCGCCGGCCTGGCGCTCTTGGGTGATATCTTCCTGAATGCCGATAAAGCGGGTGATGGTCCCGTCTGCGCTTTTTATCGCGCGCGACGAGCCGCGGACCCAGATCAGCCGCCCGTCTTTGCGGCGGATCTGATGTTCGTAGGAAAAGTGTCCCACTTCGTTCAAGCTGTCGATAAGGTGCTCCCGGTCCTGGGGGCGTACGTAGACATCCTCCGCCCTGATCGAGCCGATATCCTCGGGCCGGTAGCCATTGATCTCGTAGGCGCGGGGATTGAAGTAGAGCAAGTCGCCGTCGGGGGATGTTTCCGATACTCCGATCGGTAGATCGGTGAGCAAAGTGCGGTAGCGATTCTCGCTGTCGCGCAATTCATGCACCAGATTTGATTGGTATATGGTCTGGGATATGCGACCGGCGACGGCTTCAAGTAGCGTCAGATCATCGTCGCTGAAGCGCGAGTGAGTCGAACTTAGTGTAATGGTGCCGAGCGGCGACTGATCGGGGAGGATCAGGGGAGCGCAGATATTGCTCTCTATTGACCTACCGCCGGTGGCTTGGTGGTAGTGCCGGTGATTATTGGCGCTTAGGGAGCCTGCAGTGGCTAGGACCTGTTCGGGGTTGGCCGTCAGGATCGCCTTGTGGTCTGTAAAGACCTGGCCGGAAATCGATTCGCCCTCTGCCAAACGGATATTGCGCATGGAATTCATGTCGTAGCCGAGGCAGGAGCGGGGGATCAGCGCCTGGATCTGCTGGTCGTAGAGGTAGATGGCCCCGATATCGACAATGGGGATGACGGATTGCAGGCGATCGAGAATTTGCGACAGCAACTTGTTGAGGTTGAGGTCGAGGTCGCGGGTAATATCGATGAGTAACTGCAATCGCGCTGCAGTAGTGTGATTGTTGGTGGGCGTGGTCATGCGTTTATCACTCATTGAGTGCCGGGGTTGTGCGTGGACCTCGACTTCTAACGGGGAGACGCTCAACACCAGGGCGGAGCTATGGCTCTGGCGCAGGGGGTTGCAAATAGCAAAAAGGGCCTGGCTATTATTGAGCCAGGCCCTTTGCGTATGAGCGGAGAAAGGCTATTTAGATATCAAAAAGATCAGTACAGTAACCACGACAGCGACCGTGCCGACAAGTAGATAGGGGCGATACGCCGGCCCATCATCGAAGGGTTTGGCTTTGCGATGATGGGATGAGTGGGAACGGGGCCGATGGCGGGTCGGGGCCCGTTTGATCGGAGTCGCATCGGGCTGGGCGCCGTACAGGGCCTCCATGGCGTTATCGGGTAGTTGTTCTTTCATAGCGATATTTCTCAATGCGGCGGCAAAATGGGGTTAATTTACAACCGACACTTCAAGTGTAATGTTTAATTTTGGTTCTTCAAGTATCTATATTTGGAATTTTTTATCTGAATCGCAGGAAAAATGCAGGAAGGCCTTGTGAGGTTGGGGCGAACAGCATACTCGATCTGTTGCTGTGATAGGGGAAAACTCATTCATAGGCGTCAATGGGTAGCATGGTCTCGAGTGTGAAGGCGGCGGCGTTTTTGTGGCCTCCTCCACCGTGTGCCCGGGCAATGCTACCGACATCGGCGCCATCTGCCCCTTTGGAGCGCAGGTTATAGACGACTTTGCTATCGGGACGGATAAAAAATACCACTGAAAAGGAGTGTCCGTCCGCCAGGGCATTACCGATTTCTGAGGTCATGAAGGTCGCGTTAGTAATGGGGACCCGGAAGCCGCTGATGGTGGTCCAACCGTGGTGTTTTACCCTGGGGCGGATCAGGCGGTGCTGAAAGCGCAGAATGGCCTCGCCCTCGCTGGCCATGGCCTGCGGGCCCTTCTCGGCGATGGAGTCCCAAACAGAGAAGTCGCGGGGATAGGAGGCCAGAGCGGCATTAACGGCCTTGGAATTGGCCAGTTCCCATTTCCACAAGTCGCGATCTTCAGTATAGGCGACCAGCCAGGGTACGTCGTCTAAACTGCCCTGCGAACGGGGGTCAAAAAAGTGCTCCCAGGTCATGCGAGCACCGGATTTATCCTGGGCGAAGATGCAGTAATCGAGCCCCTCCAATTCCCTTTCCGCCGTCTCGTGGTGATCGAGCACGAGCAGGGATTGGGCGCGCTCCTCCATTTCCATCAGCAAGGGGCGCTCGTAGCTAAAATCTAGAATGATGACATCGCGGCCTTCGGTGTCCGGGGGATCGGTATTGTATTGGACGGCTTTGAATTCGGATTGGGGATTTACATAGCGGCGGTAGATCCAGGCGGCGCAAAAACCATCGTTGCAGCCTCCGTGGAAAAGGACCAGAGGTCTCATTGTTTGCCTTTTGCTAAAGGGAAGGTGCCCTTGGCTCGGGGTTGCCTTGACAGGGATGGGGCGATTGGTATGTTTTCCAATATATTACCTATCTCTAGCATCGGAAAGGCCAAAGTGGAAGAGACTGCACCCGTTATTAGAGCCTACTTGAATCCCTATTGTCCGTGGAGTCCAGGTGTGCGTTCCGTGCTCGATGGTGCCGGTTTGGACTACGAAATCCTCGATATTACCCAGGACCGCCGGGCCTATGAGGAAATGGTCGCAAAGAGCCGCCAGAACTCCTCGCCTTGCGTCGAAATAAACGGCCATATGCTGGCCGATGTCGGCGGCGACGAAGTGGCGGCCTGGTTGTGCAAAAAGGGTCTGGCCTGAATTACCACCGCGTCTGTTGAAAGGTCCAGCCCGGTTCGACTTTTTGCATTTCTATCTCGTCGTTGCGATTTTTCAAGCCGCAGGCGAGATAATTCCGGTGCAGTCGCGCCAGCGCGTCGCGGTCTAATTCGACGCCGAGGCCTGGCTCGCGCGATAGGGGTAGACAGCCCCCCTCGAATTCAAGTGGTCCGCCCGCGATGACATCCTCTGCTTGCCAGGGGTAGTGGGTATCGAGCGCGTAGGTCAGATTGGGGACCGCTGCCCCCAAATGAGTCATCGCCGCCAGCGAGATTCCAACGTGGCTATTGGAGTGCATCGATAGCCCCCGACCGAAAGTGCGGCATATCCTCCCCAATTCGACCGACGCGCGCAGGCCGCCCCAGTAGTGGTGGTCGGCGAGGATNATGTCCTCTGCACCGAGGCGGATGCTCTCGGGCAAGTCGGCAAATGAGGTAGTNCACATATTGGTAGCCAGNGGGATCGACAGGGCATGNCGCACCCGCGCCATATTTTCTTGGCCTCGCACGGGATCTTCGTAGTATTCGAGAATGCCCTCCATCTTCTTACCCCAGTGGATCGCCGTATCGACGGTCCAGATCGCGTTGGGATCCAGGCGCAGAGGTGTATCTGGGCCGAAGGCCTCGCGCAGCGCCAGAATTGAATCGACCTCAATTTCGGGCTCGCGGGCGCCACCTTTGAGTTTGATCGATTCAAAGCCGAAGGCGTTGCACATCGCCCGGGCTTGAGCGACGATGCCCTCCGGGTCGAGGGCGGCCTGCTGGCGGGCGCTTGGCCAGCCCTGGGCAGCGGGATCGGTAGCGAAAGCCAGTGCGCCTCCAGCGCCCTCGTATTTAAAAAAAAGATAGGCCGCAAAGGGCACTCTATCTCGTGCGGCCCCACCGATCAGATCGACCACTGGGCGGCCCATATCCTTGCCCACCATATCGAGACAGGCCACTTCTACGGCGCTGAAGATATGGACGAGGCGCCGCTGGTCCCACGGGGCCAGACCACGGCTATCGGCGCCATCGGTGCCAAAGTGCTCTTCCAGGGTGGCCATGAGCCGATTGAGGTCGCAGGGATCCCTGCCGATAAGAACTTCGCGGGCGTTGCTCAGGGCGGCCTCCACGGCTTGGCTGCCGGGTATTTCGCTGAGGCCGCTGATTCCACAGTCGCTGACGAGTTCGACGATGATGCGCAGGGCATAGGGGGCGTGCAGGCCGGCGGCATTAAGCAGGGGCGGGTCGCTGATGGCGATGGGGGTAATGTGCATTTCGGCGATATGCAAAGATGCGGCTCCTTGCGTGGGGAGAAGGTCTTTTCCGGCGGCGAGGTGTATCCGGTAAATGCTGGTAGACCTACTGTTATGTGACTTATATTTTAAGGCATGCCAATCGCTGCGCAATAGTGCGGCTGGGAGCTGAGATGATCTTTTTACTCGGGTTGATGATTATTGGTTTGGCGGTGCTGGCCGGAGGACAGGTGTGGGCCTTTACCGGCAACACGACGCTGGCCTGGGTGGCGGGCATACCGGTATTTGTCCTGCTGACTTGGCTGGTCCGTGGTTTGTCCCTAAAGAACAAGGGAGGCACCCGCTTTGTCGGCGAAATCGAAGAGCATATTGAAGAGGGAGAGTTCACGACCCTGGTGCCCGGTAACAACGACCAGCAACAGGAGCGGTTGCAAAAGCGAGTTAGGGACCAGAGCCAACAAGCGGCTTATACGATTCGCTCTATGTTGCGGCAAAATAAAGAAGGGGAGCAGCCGCGCTAGGTCTGCGGACGAAGCGGCTTAGGTCGATCATAATATCTCTATCGCGTGGGCGGGGAGCCAGTTGACGGGGGGAGGCTTTAAATAATATGTTTGGCAGCATGGAGCACTACCTCAAAAGAACAGACGTCAATATTATATGAGTAGATTGCGCAGAATTACAAAAGCGGTGGGAAAGTCATGGTTGTGGGTTGTGATGCTCTGGTCGTATGGCGGTGCGGCCGAGATTTTGACGCTCGATTTGCAAAAGGGCCTGGAATTGGCCCGGCAAAACAACGAGATCTTGTTGCAGGCCCACCTCGATAAGGCCAGTTCGCGCGAGGTCTACCGCCAGGCCAGGGCGGCGGGGTTGCCTCAGTTGAGCGCCTCGCTCAATTACAGCCGCAATTGGCTTCTCCCCTCCTTTGTTTTTGCCGGTAATGCTGTTAAAATCGGCACGGAAAACAATATTGCTGGCAACCTGAATCTGCGCCAGCGGCTCTACGCTGGTGGCGGGGTGCGCGCGGCAATTGATATGGCCCGGCATCAAATGGCGATCAGCGGGCAGGGCGAGCGCGAGCAACGGCAATTGGTCGATGCGGCGGTAGAAGAGCAATACTATGGCTATCTTCTGGCACGAGAACTGCTCAAGGTCGCCCATCTGGCTGTCGCAAGGGCGCGAAGTAACCACGACCAGGTCCTCGCCCGGGCGCGGGCGGGGCGGGCATCCCAATTCGATCAATTGCGGGCTCAGGTGCAGGTCTCGAGTATGCGGGTGGATTCGATCCGCGCGGAAAACAACTTGCGGTTAGCACAGATGGCTTTCAAGGACGTCGTCGGTTTAGCTTTGGACCGGCCGGTCGCAATCCAGGGAGTTTTTCGTTCTGCCACGGTCCTGGATCTGTCCGATTTGGACGCTTTGCTGAAGCAGGGCATAGCCCGGCGGCCAGAGTTGGCGCGGCTCGAACACCAGGTCGATTGGCAACAGCGGGGGGTCGCCGTCGAGCGGGCCGCCAAGCGTCCCAGCCTCGAGTTTGTCGCTACGGGACAGACTCAGTTCCAGAGCGATGCCTTCGACCTAGGCAACCGCGAGTGGCGCAAGAGTTGGAATACGGGTTTGGTCCTTGCAATCCCCCTCTTTGATGGGCAACTTACCGGGGCGCGCGTAGCCCAGGCCCAGCAGGAGGTCAAGCGGGCCGAATACGATCGCCAGCGTCTCGAACGAGCCGTGCGGCTGGAAATACAGCAAGCCTACTACGATGTGCAGGAAGCCGGCGAGCGAATCGCGGCCAATCGCGATGCCGTGCATCAGGCCGAGAAAGGCCTGGATATCGCCGAGTCGCGCTATGGCCGTGGGGTCGGAACCCAGTTGGAAATACTCGATGCCCAATTGGCACTGATGCAATCGCAGACCGAAAACGCGACGGCTCGTCGAGACCGGGCACTGGCCTTGATGCGGTTAGAGCGGGCTGTTGGCATCCTCGGCGAATAGCACAGTAACCCAGACGGGCCGGGCGCCTGTCCCAGCGATGGAGAATGGGTATGAAGATCCGGGTCCAGAATATTGGCGAAGTGCGGGATAAAATACCGCTCTTCCACGGATTGACCAACGACCAAGTGCAGGCCATAGTAGATGTGGGCAATCTCATCGAACTTGAGCCGGGACGGATGCTGTGCCACGAGGGAGACGAATCGACCGCTTTTTTTATTTTGATTTCGGGGACGTTGAAAGTTCGGGCCGGGGAAATTTCTCTGGGCAAGGTCCAGGCCGTGGACGTAGTGGGGGAGATGGGCTTTATAACCGGCATGCCTCGATCGGCGACGCTGGAGGTCGAGGCGTCTGCCCGCTTGATCGTTATCGCTAAGGCCGAATTCGATACCCTGCTCGCGAGTGATGACCACATGGCGGCCAGGATATACCGCCGACTCGTCGATGTGTTGTGCCGGCGGTTGCGCGCGAGCAATGTGCAACTTGTGCGCTCCCAGATCAAGGCATTGAGCGATTTGACGTTGACGATATGATCTGAGCGAGGCAAGGAGGATTTCTTAGATGAGCGATAAAGAATATAAAGTCAGGGCTTCCCACTGCGACCACCGCGCTGACGAAGATGAGATTTATGAAGTGCTCAAGCGCACGACGGACCCACTTGACCGCAGCTGGACCAAGTTACAAAAGGCGCGCAAAGTGGTGCTGAAATTCAACATGATCAAGCCGCACGAGCGCATCGAATACTTCGCTGGCCGCCGCCGCGAGCTAGTCGACGACGCCGTGGCCCGGGCGGTGTTGCGACTGCTGCAGGAACGCACCGACGCCGAATTGATCGCCACCGATACTTATCCCTACGGCAATGGTAATGTCACTCCCGATGACTTCAACTACCGGCACATTCTCGATGACTTCGCCGTGCGCTATGTCGATTCCAATCTGCCGCCTTTCGCCACCTTCGCAGTGCCGGGCGGTGGCACCATGTTCGACCGCTACACGCTCAACGCCGTCTTCGCCGAGGCCGATGAGGTCGTCTCGATCGCCAAGATGAAAAACCACGCCTTTATGGGTATCACCCTCAACTTGAAAAATCTCTTCGGTCTGCCGCCGATGATTCCGCCGCAGGGGCGCACCCGGTCGTACTACCACCACTTGATCCGCCTGTCCTACGTCCTGCCCGATCTGGGACTGATAACCCAGCCCTGTCTCAATAT
The DNA here is from genome assembly GCA_002724215.1 of Gemmatimonadota bacterium. Lineage (GTDB taxonomy): Bacteria > Latescibacterota > UBA2968 > UBA8231 > UBA8231. The sequence goes on from PBOD01000005.1 coordinate 7,788, forward strand.
CGTCGATGCGCTGACCGGCCAGTGGGGCCGCGAGTGGGGGGGCGAGGGCCGGATATGCAATGCCCTGCTGGCCGGTGACCACACCGTGGCTACCGATGTCTGCGGCATGGCGCTGATGGGGCACGACCCCAAGTCCGATTGGCCGACTCCGCCTTTCCGGCGCGATCGCAATCATCTGTTGATTGCCGCGCAACGCGGATTTGGCCCGCTGGAGTTTGACGAGATTGATTTCAAGAGCGAGGTCACCGGTCCCCTGGCCGAATTCGACAGCGTCTCTACCGACGCAGGTGAAACCGTCGCTAGTTGGCGGCGGACCACCTGCGAACAGGGGTTGATATATCGCGATGAACAAAGCGAGATCATCGATCGCTATCGCGGCCAATTCATTTATATGCAAGACGGTCAGGTCGTGTGGAATGGCGACGATCCGAGCAATCTGGGCAGCCGCCGCGATCTCAGCGGTGATAGGAAGGACAGCGCTTTGTGGCTGAAGTACGTCGATCCCGATGAGAGCGAGGGCGAGCGCTTCGAGCGCTACGACGAGTGCCTTCAGCTGGCTTTGTAGGGAGAGTGGGCATGCAAGCCCTCGGTTTGGATATAGGTGGGACGGGGATAAAGGGCGCGCCCGTCGATACGGAATCGGGCCAGCTACTCGCCGAGCGCTTCCGGCTGCGTACCCCGCATCCGGCTACCCCACAGGCCGTCGCCAAGACCGTCGCCGAGGTCGCTGCTCACTTCGACTGGCAAGGGCCCATAGGTTGCGGCTTCCCGGCGGTGATCCGCGGCGGAATCGCTCACACTGCCGCAAATGTCGATGCAGCCTGGGTCGGAACCGATGCCCGGACGTTATTCGAGCGGGCTACGGGCTGCCGCTGTGCTATAGCCAATGATGCCGATGTGGCTGGCCTGGCCGAAATGCGCTTCGGGGCCGGGCAGGGGCGCGACGGGGTCGTGCTGGTAGTGACCTTAGGCACGGGTATCGGCTCGGCGCTGTTTGCTGCGGGCCAACTGGTGCCCAACACCGAACTGGGTCATATAGAAATCAAGGGCATGGAGGCCGAGCAATGGGCGGCCGACAGCGCGCGCACTCGCGAGGATCTGAGCTGGAAGAAGTGGGCCAAGCGGGTCGATCGCTTTCTCCAACGCATGTGCGATTACTTCTGGCCCGAGTTGATAATCGTCGGTGGCGGCGTCAGCAAAAAACACGAGAAATTCCTGCCGCTGTTGACGGTGGATGCGGATGTCGTTCCCGCGCAGTTGCGCAATGAAGCGGGTAGCGTCGGCGCGGCGCTGGCGGCAGCCGAAGGCCTGTATTAAGTTGGGGCTCATCGCTGCAGACCGAGATATCAAAGCATCGCGCACTTGGGCCAGGCAGTGGATATTGTGTTTTGCGAGTACGTCAATGATGACACACCGTGGTGGGCTTGCGGGCCAATCACTGATGGGGTGTATCGCTTTGGTGTCGAAATTATTGCAGCAAGGCGGCACGGACCTTTAACGTAGAAGAAGGAGGAATTGTCCGCAGATGATAAGGGGAGACAAAGAACTCTATGTTGTCGGCGACCGGGTGTTGATCAGGATCGACGATATGGAAGAGCGCACAGCAGTCGGTCTCTACTTGCCACCGACCGCGCTTGAAAAAGAGAATGTTCAGAGTGGGCGCATTGAGGAGGTGGGGCCGGGTTTCCCCTTGCCCCCTAAAGGCGAGGACGATGAGGCCCCCTGGGGAGATGAAAAAGCCGAGCAAATGCGCTACATTGGACTACAGGCCAAGAAGGGGGATCACGCCATCTTCCTGCGCAAAGACGCGATCGAAGTTAAGTTCGACGATGAGAAATTCATCGTCGTGCCTCAGGCGGCAATTCTCGTCCTGGTCCGCGATATCGCCTAATATTTGGGATCGCTGAAATGACAAAGCCCCGGGCTCTTATGCCCGGGGCTTTGTTGTGCAATCGGTGCTGAAAATTTAAAAGAAACTCCCGGCTTTGAGGAATTCTATCGGTGCTTCCTGATTCCAACCCCGGGTATAATAGTCCTGCATCGTCATTGCCAGCATTATGCCAAGCCAAAGGAAGCCGGATACCGCGAAGAGCCCGACAAGCTTAGGGCTGTATTTGACGTGCATGAAGAACAGTATCACCAGAGAGGCCTTGATCAAGGCGATGATCAGGGCGACAGGTGTGTTGAGAAAACCCAAATCGACGAAGGCGATTGCGACGGTGATTGCCGTGCCGATCATGAGGGCGAAGAAGATCAGGAAATAGATCTTGAGCGGGACAATATGGTGATCAGACATAATCCTTACCAGTTTCGCTTAGACGTGGCGACCGATCAGATAGAGCAACGGAAAGAGGAATATCCACACGATATCGACGAAATGCCAGTAGAGACCGCTGATTTCGATCGGGGTGAAATACTGCGAACCAATTTCTCCACGACGCACCTTGGCGATCATCCACAACATGATTCCGACGCCGATAACCATGTGCAGGGCATGCATACCCGTCATCACGAAGTAGAAAGAAAAGAAGATTTTGGCATTGCCGAGTGATACTTCGGGAAAGGCTGGGTCGTTCCACTGGAACATGCTGCTTGGAACTAGATTCTCGTGCCACTTGTGGCTATATTCGATGTACTTGACGCCGAGGAATCCGCAACCAAGAATGATTGTACCAGCCAGCCACCCTATAATTGCCCCTGGACCGCTGTTGGTTTGCGCAGCGCGGACGGCGAGGGCCATCGTCAAACTACTGGCGATGAGTACGACCGTATTGAAGGAACCCCAGAAGATGTCGAGATGGTGAGACCCGGCAGTAAAGGCCTCGATGTAGGTATTGCGGTATACCGTATAGGCGCCGAACAGCCCTCCAAAAAACAGAATTTCCTGGACGATAAACGCCCACATCCCGAGCGTCGCAGACTCGTACTGCTGTTCCGCGGTCTCGAACTGGTGCAGGTGATGCAGGCTATGTGCGTGGTCAGACAACTTCGTCCTCCTTGGCGTGTTCGGGTGCCGCTTCCGCGCTGGCAGCCTCTGCCTGGTCTTCTGGTCCGTATGGATACGCTTCCCATGTGACTACCGGAATGGCTTCGAAGTTATGGGCAATGGGCGGGGAAGGAATGTCCCATTCGAGGCCTTTGGCCTGGAATGGATTGGCAGTGGCCTTCTCGCCCTTAAACAGCGACCAGATCAGATAGCCAATCGTGAGCATGAAACCCAGACCTAGTACGCTCGCACCGGCAGTGGACATGATATTGAGGGCCTGCCATTCCTCGGGATAGGCATGATAGCGGCGCGGCATACCCATGTAGCCGAGGACGAATTGAGGCAGGAAAGTCAGGTTGAAACCGGCGAATATGAACATTACCCCAAGCTTTGCCGCCGCCTCGTTATACATGCGGCCCGTCATTTTCGGCCACCAGAAGTGAATGCCGCATAGAAAGCCCATCACCATGCCGCCGACCATAACGTAATGGAAGTGGGCGACCACAAAATAGGTGTCGTGCAGATGGATGTCGGTGCCCAGGGTCGAGAGGAAAAGGCCCGTCAGCCCGCCGATGGTGAATAAGCCGATAAAGCCCATGACGTAGAGCATCGGCGAATCCAATTGGACCGATCCTTTGTGCAGGGTGAACGACCAGTTAAAGATCTTGATGGCCGAAGGCACCGCGACGAAGAAAGTGATAAACGAGAAAACCATGCTGGCGTATGTCGACTGGCCGGCGACGAACATGTGGTGTCCCCAGACTAAGAAGCCGAGGACCGCGATGGCCAATGACGAAAAAGCGACAAAGGAATACCCGAATACTCGTTTGCGCGAGAAACAGGCGACTACGTCACTGATGACGGCAAAACCGGGCAAGATCATGATGTATACGGCGGGGTGCGAGTAAAACCAGAACATGTGCTGGAAAAGTACCGGGTCTCCGCCGTACGCCGGGTCGAATATCCCGATATTGAACATGCGTTCAAAAACGACGAGCAATAGCGTGATGGCTACGACCGGGGTACCTAATACCTGAATCAGGCTGGTGGCGTATAGCCCCCAGATGAAAAGGGGCAACCGGAACCATGTCAGGCCTGGTGCACGCATCTTATGGATGGTAACCATGAAGTTGACCCCGGTCAGAATCGATGAAAAACCGTTGATAAAGACGGCGACCAGAGCCAGTGATACGAACGAAGTTGCGTAGGTACTGCTATACGGGGTGTAAAAGGTCCAGCCCGTGTCTATACCACCACTGACGATTGCTACCAGTGCGAGAATGCCGGCGAAGGAATACAGGTAGTAACTGAGTAAGTTCAGGCGGGGGAATGCGACGTCTCGTGCGCCGATTTGCAGCGGAATCAGGAAATTCCCCAGCGCAGCGGGTATGGAGGGGATGAGGAAAAAGAAGATCATCACTACGCCATGCATAGTGAAAAGTTTGTTATAGGTCTCCGCCTCGAACATGTCGCCTTTGGGCGTCATCAACTCGAGCCGGATCATACTCGCAAAGACACCCCCGACCAGAAAGAAAGCCGTCATCGTGATCAAATACATGATCCCGATGCGCTTATGGTCCAGGGAGAGCAGCCAGGACTTGAGACCATAGGTCTCGTTCAAATAGTTTTTCGGTGCGCCGTTCGCTATCGCAGCGTCGCTCATGGCAGGTGAACCTCTTTAGGTTGTAGCTATTCTTCCGATTCGCTCAGAGACTTGATATAGGAGACAATCTGCAGCAGCGACTGCTCGCTGATTTGTCCCTCGAAAACAGGCATGATGGGCTCGTAGCCCTCGACGATTTTAGCCCTCGGCTGCAGGATAGACTCGCGGAGATAATCCACATCCACCGTAACTTCCTGGCCATTGGCGAGCTTTTCCTGCTTGTTGAAGATGCCAACCAGCGAGGGGCCTCGACCACTGGAGGCCGTCTTGTGGCAGGTTTCACAACCCAACTCTTGGAATTGCCGCTGGCCGGCTTCAGCCATTGATTCCCCGCCGGCGGAGGCACCCATCAGCCAGTCGTGGTAATCGGCTGGTTCCATAACGATCACCTTGCCGATCATCCCCGAATGCTGGGTGCCGCAAAATTCGGCGCAGAAGAGGTGAAATTCGCCGGTCTGTGTCGCTTCGAACCACATGGTGGTGTAGCGGCCGGGTATGACGTCGTTCTTAACGCGGAAGGCTGGGATATAGAAATCGTGTAGCACGTCCTCCGATGTCATCGTGAGGCGGACCGGCTGTCCCTTGGGTACGTGCAGGGTATTGATTTCGCGCTTACCCGATTCGTGCTGGATCTTCCACATCCATTGTTTGCCCACGGCATAGATCTCAAGGGGGTCCGCGGGTGCTCGTTGCAAGCGGAAGAATACGTCAGCCCCCAGCAGGAATACGAAAAGGGCCAGGAACAGAGGGATTATGGTCCAGGATAGCTCCAGTGCGAGATTGCCGTGGTTCTGCTCAGGCTGCTCGTCATCGGAGCGGCGGCGGTATTTGATGGCGAACACCGCGACCATGCCGAAAACGAGAACGCAAAAGACGACCGTCAGGGCGACCAGAAAGAAGTAGAGGGCATCGACCTGCCAGGCAACGGTTGAGGCCTGGGCTGGAAATAGCGGAAAATCGGACATACCGTTTAAAGCTCCGAACTAGTTGGACTGGGGCTGTTGGAAATCACCTCTGCGCTCCCGTCTGAGCATTACTACGACAAAAGATCCAAGGGCCAGGACGGTGGCCACGGCGCCGATGCGCAGCGAATTACGGATATAGACGCCGTATTTACCGGTCATTGGATCGTAGCTATAGCACATCAGCAACAGCTGATCTACGGCGCTGCCTATGGCCCCGTCGGCAGCTTCTACCAATCCCCAGCGCAAGTCGCGCGGGGGGTAATCGATGCCGTAGAAATACCGCGCGAGCTTGCCCGCGGGGGTCAGGACCATGATGCCGCTGGCGTGGATGTACTGGTCCGTCTGCTCCTCGTACTCGTAGCGAAATCCGACGGCTGAGGCCAATTGTTCGATCTGGTCCTGCTGACCGGTGAGGAAGTGCCAGCCATTAGAACCGTCGCGACCGCGGTAATTCTTTAGGTATTCGGCTCTTTTTGCGGCAGCAAGCTCATGTGTCTCACCGGGGTCGACGCTGACGGTGAGCACGTCGAATTCCGTGCCGATCCCAAAAGCCAGGACATTCATGGCCCTTAGCAGGCTAGTGAGGACTTGATTGCAAAGCATCGGACAGTCGTAGTAGACGAGGGTCAGGACAATCGGCTTATCGCCAAAGTAATCACCAATTCGCACGGATTGCCCGGCTTCGTTGGTGAAGGTCAAATCCAGGGGGATTTGCTCGCCCAATTTCTGATCGATGCCGATGGTATTCTGCAACTCGCGCGAGTATTNTTGCGCCAAACNATAGCCAGTGGATAAGGCTAGTATACANGCTGCCATNATAAGAATGGCCGGGAGGCGCATGGTCGGCATAGGCCACATAGCTTANTGAGCCGTCTCCATTANGGATANCTTGCCNTCGCTGACTAGGTCTATCGCCCTCNCGACNGGNATGCGTGCGACCTTGACCTGCGTATCGACCCACCCATAGGAGGATAGCGTCTCCTGGGTNTTGCGGTCNTGCGNGATTTTCTGNGCNGGCGGATCGACCTGTAGCCGTGGGCTGTCGTCTACTATACGAGCTGATGCCAGNGNCGGCACCGGGTCGTCAAAGAGNGGCTGGTAGTAATTGAACACCCGAAAGAGNACGATCATGCTGACGAAGGAAACAACCATCAACAAAAAGATGAACACCCCTGTTTTTACGAGTGGGGCAATATGGGCGTCGGTTGTCTCGTAACCGGGATTGTCGCTGAGATCAGCCATGGTGATTTTCGCCGCTGTAAAGGTCCGCAAAGCGGGGGTCGTTTTGTGCGATTAAGTCCCGCTTTTTCAATTGCGAGAAGAAGAGAGAGATTATGAGTCCACCAATGCCGAGCGGAATNGCCACGTCGAGCCAGTGCAGCGTGATGCCNGTGCTGTGGTAGGCGGGNCCATGATCGACCGGCACCTTGGTAAAAGCCGGGGCGGTGATCCAGTAAAGGTCGACCAAGCGCATAAAGATCAATCCTACAGCGATGGTCGACAACAGCTTGGTCTTGGACTTCATGGTACTCGATATCAGGAACAAAAATGGTACCGCGAAGTGAAAAAGCAGCAATCCGTAGCCTATAAATTGCCAGCCCCCTTCAAGNCGNGTCATGTACCANGTGATTTCCTCAGGCAGGTTGGCCGACCAGATGATAAGCAACTGTGAAAAGGAAGTGTAGGCCCAGAGCATCACACANGCGAGCATAAAAGTGCCCAGATCGCGCAGGCGGCCCTCGGTGAGTAAGCCCTGCATCGGCTGCTGCCGGGACAGCGGCAGGGCGACCAGGTACATGAAACCCCAGGTCATTAGGCCCATGCCGACGATGTAAATCACACCGAAGATCGTCGAAAACCAATGTGGTTCGAGGGACATCAGCCAGTCGATTGAGGCCATCGTTGCGGTCAGGAAGAAAATCACGATGCCGGGGCCACTAAGAACCTGCATCCGGTGCGTCGGATAGGTCTCCGTGGTCTGATCCTGTTGNAGCGACCATCGATTGAGCAGAAAGGCGAAGANACCCCAGATAACAAAATAGGCTATAGTTCTGGCNATGAAGAACGGTTCGTTNAGATACGGCGCCTTGTGCAGCAGGATCTCATCGTGATGGACCACATCGTGGTGCGTCCACTCGTAGAGGTCGTGCAAACCCAGGAACAGAATCGGGAGCGACAACAAAAACATCAGCGGCAGGGTGCGGGTGCCTGCTTCNAGTAGGCGCCGGATGGAAAATCCCCAGGTGCCGCCACCTACGTGATGTATCATGAGGATGCCCATACTACCCAATGGCAGACCAATCCAGAAGGCAAAGGCCAGCAGGTAGGAGCGGAAAAACTGCTCNTGAGCNGTGAAATAACCAGCGGCCGTGGCGATGAGGCCGAGTATGCCTACCACGAGTGCACGCTTCTGCAGGTTGTCCAAATAGGGATGCAGGGCGCTTGATTCTTGGGTGATCGACTCGTTCATTGAAGTTGCCTTTGATCCTCTGCAGGCAGTTGGTCAAGTTCGAGATTCTGGCTACGCTGTAAAAGCTTTATATAGGCGGCTATGGCCCAGCGATCCTGAACAGGTACCCGGGACGCATAGCTGTACATGACGCCATAGCCATTGGTCANAACGTCGAAAAAATGGCCGACCTGAATATCGCGCAGCCTCTGCTGATGGAAGCTCGGCGGCTGCTTAAGTCCGCGTTTTACGATCATGCCATTGCCCGAGCCCGTTTTGTCATGGCAGGGCGAGCAGAATATGTCGTAGCGTTCACGGCCTCTTTCCAAAAGAGCGCGATCGACCGCCACTGGTAAGGCCGTAGCCAATTGACCATTGACCTTGCCTTGAAAAAAGTGCTCGTCGAGATTGAGCTCGCCGCGCGCCACGGTGCCATCGACCTGCGACCGGAAGGTCTGNCCGTCGGCGAAGAAGCTNGATGCTTCCAAGGGTTCGTATTTTTCCTGATCGTACATNGCCTGGCGCAGTTCGCAACCCGAGGAAAATGCCAGGAGTACTGCCGCGCCTGCGGTCAGGAACGGGCGCTGGAATTTTCTNCTCATTTTATTTCTCAACTTCGGCAACCTCATCCGGATTCAAGCTNTTCAGGAATCCCCNGGTTTTTTCNAGGTCNAACTGCGGGTCCTCCGCCTCGACACACAGGAAAAANCGATCCTGGCTCGCCCGGGCGAAATTAGGAACATTAAACACCGGGTGGTATGGTTGGGGGAAACCATTGGCGATGAACATGCCAAACGCCGCGCTGAGCGCGGAAAACAATATGGTCAACTCAAAAGTCACAGGGATAAACATCGGGCCGCTGTGCAGGGGCTTGCCCGCTATATTCATCGGGTAATCAATGGCCGATGTCCAGTAGCACAGGGAATAACCGGTGATCGCACCCAGAATGCCGAAGCAGAACACCAGCCACGGCAATTTGGTACGTGGGAATCCGATGGCATCTCCCAGGCCGTGTATGGGTAGAGGCGAGAAACCGTCGATTTTGCGATAGCCCTCGGCAAATGTCTTCTTCGCTGCGTCGAGCAGCGCATCCGGATTGTCGAACTCGGCCATCAGGCCGTAGAGTGTCGATTCTTCTTCGTGCTGCATAGACTATTGACTCACTTGTGTTCGCCCGAGACCAGCAGAGTGCGGATCTCGTGGATGGAAATCATCGGGAGGCCGCGAATAAAGAGGAAAAACAANACAATAAAGAGACCTATTGTNCCAACGTATATCGCGATATCCCAGATCGTCGGGTGGTACATACCCCAGGAAGAGGGCATATAGTCTCGATGCAGGCTGGTTACGACGATGATGAAACGCTCCAGCCACATACCGATGTTTATGAACTGCGAGACGAAAAACAGCCAGAACATGTTGGTGCGAAAATGGCGGAACCAGAGCAATTGCGGCACCACGATATTGCATACAATGAGCGCCCAGTAATAGGCTGCATAGGGGCCAACCATGCGATTTTGCATCATGTAGCCCTCGTACACGCTGGCACTATACCACGCGATCAACTGCTCCATGAAATATCCGTAGCCAACGATCAGGCCCGAGGCGAGCATGACCTTGGCCATGTTGTTCAGATGTCGTTCGTTGATGAAGTCCTCAAGGCCGTAGATCATGCGCATGGGAATCATCAACGTCAGCACCATAGCAAACCCAGCGTAGATGGCGCCGGCGACGAAGTAGGGTGGAAANATCGTCGTATGCCANCCTGGAATCATGCTCACCGCGAAGTCGAANCTCACCACGCTGTGTACCGACAATACGAGCGGTGTCGAAAGACCGGCCAAGAGCAGTGAAGCCATCTCGTAGCGTTCCCAGTGTATGGCCGATCCACGCCANCCCAGAGACAAAAAGCCGTAAATGACCTGCGTGATGCGATTTTTGGCGCGATCGCGCATACTGGCGAAATCGGGGACTAAGCCTACGAACCAGAATACCAGAGAGACCGTCAGATAGGTGGAAACAGCGAATACGTCCCAGATCAACGGGCTGCGGAAATTTACCCACATATCCATCGAATTGGGGTAGGGCAGCAGCCAGTAGCATGCCAGCCAGGGGCGGCCGGTATGCAATAGCGGGAACTGCATCGCACACAGCACGGCGAAAATTGTCATCGCCTCTGCAGCGCGGTTGATCGAGGTGCGCCAGCGCTGCCGAAACAGCAATAAGACCGCAGAAATTAACGTACCCGCGTGACCGATGCCGATCCACCAGACGAAGTTGATGATCGCCCACCCCCAGCCGATGGGGTTATTGAGACCCCAGATACCCGTNCCTTCAAACAGAAGGTAGGGCACNCCAATCATGAAGGCGTGCAAGAGCAGGAAACCGGTCGCAAAGAAAATAAACCACGAGATCGGCGTGTGTTTGGTAAGTACGATCCCGCTTATCTTCTCCGTAATCGAAGTATACGAGGTCTGACCTGGCCCCAGTTCGGAAACCGGGGGTTTATACGGNGTTTTTGCGGCTTCGGACATGCTAAGCCTCGGTTATCTCCGGATTGGGGTTCTTGATGCCGGCGAGATAGGTTGTGCGCGGCCTTGTATTCAACTCGGTCAGGATACCGTAGTTAAGGGATGACTGCTTGAGTTGGGCTACCTGGCTNTCGGGGTTATTGATATCTCCGAAAACGATGCTTTCGGTGGGACAAGCCTGCTGGCAGGCGGTTTGGATGTCCTCGTCGGAGATTCTNNGCCCGGATTTCTTGGCTTCGATCCGGGCGTGGTTGATGCGCTGTACGCAGTAGGTGCATTTCTCCATTATGCCCCGCGAGCGCGTCGTTACATCTGGGTTCCGTTGTAACTTCAAGCTCTCGGTATCGCGATCGGCGTATTGCAGGAAGTTGAAACGACGGACTTTGTAGGGGCAGTTGTTCGCACAGTAGCGTGTCCCAACGCATCGGTTGTATACCATGTCGTTGAGCCCTTCGTCGCTATGGACGGTGGCGGCAACAGGACAGACGAGCTCGCATGGCGCGTTTTCNCACTGCATACACGGTACCGGCTGGTGCACGATCTCCGGATTNTCGATTTCCCCTTTGTAGTANCGGTCGATNCGTATCCATGACATTTCNCGGCCGTTGAGGACCTGATCCTTGCCGACGACGGGTATGTTGTTCTCCGCCTGACACGCCACCGCACACGCATTGCAACCTACGCANGAGCCGAGGTCGATAACCATACCCCACGCGTAACCGTTGTANTGGTGGTCTGTGNGATTATGCAGCGTAAGGTCTTCTGGGGGATCGTGTAGGCCCTTGGCAAAGTCGGGTTTGGATTGATATTCATCCTGCGTCGCGTGGCGGACCAGTTTGCGGTCCTCCATGCTGTGGTGGTCCTGGGTGCAGGCAAGGNGATATTTTTCGTACGAGCCGTTGATCTGCAGACCGACGCCGCTCCACATAGCAGCNGAGGNNCGTAGGGCATAGGCATTGAAACCGGTACCGCGGCCGACGCGNCCNCTGCGCTNTTGGCCATAGCCCAGATGCAGGGTGACCACGCCATCTGCTTGGCCCGGTACAATCCACACCGCGGCGTTGATTGTGCGGCCATCGAAGCGCAATTCNGCCAGATACTCACTCTGCAAACGCAGACGTTCGGCGGTGGCAGGGCTGACCAGGGCCGCATTGTCCCATGTCAGCCGCGTGATGGGCTTTGGNGTCTCCTGTAACCAGGCGTTGTTAGCGAAACGGCCATCCCACACCATCGGGTCGGGCCGAAAGTGNATTTCCAGATCCTCTTCGTCGGGCAATCGGCCGGTGGCCGCATNTATTTTGAGCGGTTTNAGAGCGGGGGTCTGGTTGGCGAGAGCGCTGTCTTCGATATAGCCGTCGTGCAGAGCGCGGCGCCAAGAAATGGCNTCGATTCCNTGGCCCTCCCAATATTGCCTGACAATGTCNAGGCCTGGGACACCTGGTTTTCCGCTGAGGGCCGAAAGGAGTTCGTGTGCAGATTGGCTCTTGTATAGCGGACGGATCAGGGGCTGGACGATGCTGACCGTTCCATCAATGGACCGCACATCACTCCAAGCCTCCAGATAATGCGATTCGGGCAGATGCCAATGGCACAGTTCCGACGTTTCGTTGGTGTATGGGCCGAGGTGGACCCGAAAGGCCACTTTATCGAGCCCAGCGGCGAAATCAATATCGGCCGGGGAATCGTAGACCGGATTGCCGCCGATGATAAAGAGCGCGTCGACATCGCCAGCTTGCATTGATGCGGTCAGATTCTCCAGCGATGCGACCTGATCCACCGGGTCAATTTCCAACGGTGCACTGTAGTGGACCGTGGACCCGACATTGCCGAGTTCCTGATTGATCGCGTGGACCAGAGCGTGAACGTCGGGGGATTGCTGATCTCCGGCAACCACGAGGCTGGCACCGCGGTTTTTGTTTAAGTCTTTGACCAGCGCGTTGACCCATTCGCGATGGTCGTTATCGGTGTCGGAAATGGCGGAGCCTTGCCAATTGATGCCAATGCCCTGGGCGACGCGCATCGCGAGGGCTTCTATGTGGGCGGTTCCCATCGCCAGGCGATGATCGGCTATACTACCCGTCGCAGAGGGAGAGCTTTCGGCTACGTACAGACGGTTGCTGACTTTTTTACCGTGGTGGACTTTGCGTCGGGCGCCAAAGTCGCGGGCGTGGCGGGCGCTTCCTTGGCCACTACTGGTGAAATCCGAATCGAGGGCGAGAATAACCTTCGCCTTCGAGAAATCGTAGCGCGTATTGACCGCCTCGCCGAAGGCGGCTATGGCACCGGCCCGAACCGCATCCCGATTCGCCGGTTCGTACTGATGCCACTGAGCCATCGGATATTGGGCGCGAAGGGCGTCTAATTGGTGGCCGAGGGTGGGAGAGGTGACGGTCTGGGTTAGAATCCGCAGGCCGGCCCCTTGTTTGAGCCCCTGCGCGGCCATCTGAGCGCTCAGCGCTTCGGTGAACATATTCCATGTGCTGATACGGCCCGCATTCTTGACGGTCTGGGAGCGGTCGGGGTCGTAGAGGTCCAAAATGGAAGCTTGGACCTGGGAGTTTGAGCCATTGCTACCGGCCGGGTGCTCGCCATTGCCCTCGAGTTTTGTCGGCCGACCCATGTGGCTCTCCACCAGCACGCCGCTCCCGATGCCGCCAAGCGAAAACGCCGAGGCAAAATGCTGGGGCTTGCCCGGGATCACATTCTCGGGAGCTCGAACCTGGGGCACGATTTTCTCATTGGGCTGAACGGTGCAGGCCGTGACCCCACCCAACGCCAGCGATGCGCTCATGAGCTTGAGGAAATTGCGGCGGGTTACCGGGTCTTTCAGTTCAGAAGCTTGCTCTGGAAATTCGCGCTGAACCAGATTGACGAACTCATCAGTTTGCGCCAATTCGTCCAGGCTGCGCCAGTACTCCTTGCCCTGCGTCGCTTCGAGGTGGGTGCGAAGCCTGGAAACATCTAAATTTTTTCGGTTATCCATAATTAGCGGTGGCAGATTGAGCAGTTGGTGAGTTGGCTGGTTTGCACGCCGTATTCGGCGACGAGTGACTGGCCGAAGGATTCCTGGTCGTCTGGATATTGATAGTTCATACTAAATACCTGGTCGCGCGGGCGGATATGCTGTGCCGGGTCGCGGTGGCAGTCGAGGCACCATTCCATATTGAGGGAATGAGCTTTCCACATCAAGGGCATCTGATCGACCTGGCCGTGGCAGGATTGGCAGCCGATTCCCTTATTGACGTGGATACTGTGATTGAAATAGACGAAGTCGGGCAGGTCGTGTACCCGGTTCCATTGAATGGGCACATTGTCGCGGAAACTCGCACGCACCGGCTCGAGGATCGGCGCTTCGGTCCAGATCTGGGAATGACAGGTCATGCAGGTTTCGGTCGGGGGAACGCCAGCGAATGCGCCAACTTCTACTGATGTGTGGCAATAGCGGCAGTCGATGCCCATACCCGTGACATGGTGCTTGTGGCTGAAGTGAACGGGTTGGTCTATCGCCACGTTGACCTGATTGACGAAGTAAATGCGATTGATATTGAGCACAACTCCCAAGATACTGGCCACAACGAGGAGGCCGGCGAGTATGCTGGCCTTCGAAGCCCAGTTGGCACTGCGCGGGAATACTTGAGCCATATTAGATTCAGCTGTGGTTTTTATGAGGGTAGGGGCCTTAAGAGCTCTCTCCGGTCGAGAGGTCACCTAAGGCCAAATCACGCCTGTAAACTATGCCGGTTTGCCGCCATGTCAACAGACGCAAAGAATAAAATAGGCACTTTTCGTTTTTTTCGCCGCATCTATTATTGACTAGCTGAATTTTGCAGTTTGACTTCGGATATATACCACCATATTATCTTCTCACCTTCTTAGAGTTCGGGGTAAATCATTCCATGGCAATATCGGGTACCGTCAAGTGGTTCAATGATCGCCTCGGCTACGGGTTCCTCCAGCGCGATGACGGCGATGATGTATTCTTCCATTACAGTGTGCTTGAGCGCGGTGAATCTATAAAAGAGGGAGAAGACGTAGAGTTTGAAATAACCGATGGTCCGAAGGGACCGATGGCCACAGCCGTAAGCAAATTATAGCAGCACGCTTTATATAAACCGCCCCCGTAGCTCAGTAGGATAGAGCAACAGATTCCTAATCTGGAGGTCGCGCGTTCGAATCGCGCCGGGGGTAATTTTATTGCGTGATTTCCAACGCCGCGCCACATCTACACCGCAGATTTCCCCGCTGTCGTCCTTGCCGCCACTGCTGCCCCGCAAGGGGTGCTCCTAACATTGACTGTATTGCGGCACACATTCAGCACCCGATTGACCGCAATTATTAGCCCGAGTTCCTCCTGCGGCAAGCCTATACCCGTGAGGATCACCGAAATCATATACAGTCCCGCCATGGGGATGCCCGCTGCCCCAATCGAGGCCAATAGCGCGGTCGTAAAGGGCGGTCCCGCCCAAATTGATCGGGGTACCGAGGGGCACCACAAGGAGGTGGAGGGGATCGTATCCAGCAAGAGGTGCTCGGTGGCTTCGGCGGTCGAAAAGGCGGGGATTTAGGGTTTAATGTATTTTCGGAACCTACTTGACTTTCTACTAGATAGAGCCCTAATTGGTGATTGTGTGTCGGGCCAGAGTCCCGCGCTTAAAATTCGTTCAAATTTCTATGTTCGAAGCAGATTTTTTATTCGTCGAATACGATTGCGACGCGGTAGTGTCGCGGGCGGGCGAGTCGCAGCGTAACCCCGGCCGGATCGATGCTCGACGGCGCTATGTCGAACGCGGCAGGGACAGCGTCTGGCGCGCGGAGTAGATACGATGGCAGAAGACCCCCGGCGCAGTGCTACCCTAGCCGAATCCATGCTCGACGCGCTGGATGGCTTCTCTCCCTTTGGCCCGTTTTTAACCCCTGGTGAGACCCGACAACTGCGCGGGGCGCTCGTTGGCCTGCGCGATAAAGCCTGCAATGTCGAACGCGCCTGTCGCCCCGTCGTCGATGCCGTCCTGGCCGTGGCCCTGGGAGCTGATTGGAGTGGAGGAATACCAGATTTATGCGGTCTATTGCTCAATCGGTTATGCGATGCCGACCATCCCTATCTCGACTACTGCGAACAGGTGGGGCCGCATGCGGCACCCGCTGTTTCGCTCGAGATCATGCGCCGCGATTTGCGCTGTGCTCAAAAACTGGCGGATGGATGGCAGCAACTCACCGCGGGGCTAGCTTTTACCGAGCCGATTGCCGGTGTTGGTGCCGAGCCGCTGGCCATAATCTCCCTAAAAGATCGTTTTGCCGCCGGCGCTGATTGGAGCTGTAGTGCGGAGGAGTTGGGGGCACTGGTCCGCGAGCACGGTCGGGGAGTGCTGCGCCGCCACAAAGCTTTGCGGCTGGATTGGCGGGGCGGGCGGGCAGCATTATCGCCGATTCGCCATTTTGCGGAGTTCCCACTGGATTGGCTCGAGGGCAATGAGGCACGGATCGGAGTCCTCGAAGAGAATACCTTAAATTTTCTCGCCGGGTACCGCGCCCACAACGCCCTGATCTGGGGGCCGCGGGGCGGGGGCAAATCGACGCTGATTAGGGCACTGGTCGGCAAATACGGCGAGCGCGGTCTGCGGGTGGTCGAAATCGCGCCCGAGGCCTACGAAAAGCTGCCCGAACTGTTCGAATTGGTGCGGGGGCGGCGGCAGTGTTTGATCGGTGTTTTGGATAATATCTCACTTGATCGCGGGGATGAGAATCTACACCTGCTATCGCGGATGCTCGACGGCGGCCTGGAGGAATGGCCGGCCAACCTGGTCTTCTACGCCACTTCAAACTACAAGGACCTGGTCGATCGCGCGGGGGAGCAGGGCCAGGGATTGGGGCAGATGCAGATGGACGACCAGACCCCGAATATCGTCAACCAGGGAATACAGCCCGAATTCTACGATCCACAACAACAACAGCGGCTCGACGAGGAGCGGGCGCTTGACGATCGCTTTGCGCTGAAGATCTTCCTCGATCTGCCGCGGCAGAGTCAGTACCAGGCCCTGGTGGTCTCTTATGCGCGCCGCGCGGGGATCGACGAAGCGGAAGAAGATTTGCTCGCCGCCTTTGAAGTCTGGCGGATGCGCCACAATCACGATCTGGCCGGTGGCCGCACCGCCCGGGATTTTATTCTGGCTTATCTACCGCAATACCAGCGCCACAAGGAGGCTTGAATCATCGACCAGGACACTTACCAGCAATTGAGCCGGTTGGTCGAAGACCAGTCTCCGCGCGATTTGCGCCGCTATCTCGATTATGGCAAGCGACTCAAAGAAGGCGACGGCCTAGATGAATTCTACCAGTGGATCGGCAAAATTCTCCTCGACGGCGGTGCGGTATACAGTATAGAAGAAAGAGCAATGGCTTTTGAGATCGGCATCTGTGAACGGGTGGCAGATCTCTGGCCCACCCTCTTCGATGTCCCGCGCGCCGATCTGGTCTTATACCATCCGCTGGATAAATGCGGCATTTACCGGTCCATTCTCCAGGCTGGTGTTTCGACGGCACGGTGCAGCGCCTTCTTAGATCTACTGGGTCAGCGCTACAAAAAGCAGTACGCCTGGATCGGCGAATTGGCTGGGAGAGAGCAGCGTCGGCCTTTCGTCGAATCGGGAAGCGGGCGGTTGTTTGGCCAATTTCTCGCGGCGCTCGATAGTCGAATACCGCAAATGGGCCTTGATGAAGGCGGGGAAGTCGCTCGTTTAAAGGACCAGTTGGAGCACCAAGGCCAGCAACTCAAAGCCCTGGAAAGAGACCTCGAACACGCTGAGGACCGCGTTAGCAAAGCTCAGCAAGGGCTCAGGGACAAGGTCCAGGAAATGGATCGGGTCAAGCGCCAATTGCGCGACGAGCAGGAGAATGGCGAGAAGTTGCGCAGCGAGCGCAAGACGCGGATCAAAAGCCAGCGTCAGTCGGGGGAAGCCCAGCGTGAATTAGATACATTGCGCCGCGAATTTGTAAAACAGGACGGCCGACTCAAGGAAATGGCCAAGCGCCTGGCTCGCGCCGAAGAGCGAGCAGGTGGTGGGAGCTGGCGTCTAAATATCGAAGCGTTGCGGCAGATGAATCCGGAGTATATGCTGGGATTGGACGGACGCTGCGACGACGAGAGTTTGGGCAGGATGCGGCGGCGCTTTGCCGCGGCATTTCATCCCGATCGAGCCGGCGAATTGCCGCCCTGGGTTGGCGAGTTATTCGTCGAGCTCTTGGGCGCGATTAATGAGGCCTGCGACCGGGCCAAAAAAAAATAACAGGGCTGGAAGGATATTTCACCCCGCCCGTCCCGGGCCCCACCGCCAAGCTGTGGACCATCGAGCGGGTCGAAATAAACTACCAGGCCTTGTTATTTATTGTATTGCAATAGCTTATGCTTTATGCAGCCCTTCCCATCATCTGGTCCAGGCGGCGGGAAATTTGCGTGAGGGACAAGCCCTCGGATACGCGCAATTCCCGAATGAGGTGTTTGAGCAGGACGACCTCGGCCATATTGAACAAATCCTTGTTGCCGACGCAATCGGCTACCTTGAGTAGGCCTTTGGATTTGTATTGACGCATCTGATGTACGGATTTTCCGAAGAGTTGAGCGGCCTCTTCAATGCCGATTAGCTTAGCTTTGCGCGCTGCCATAGTAAAGACCTCCTTGTCTTTTTCAGGCATAAATAATATCACTTAATACTAAGTATATCGACCCGTAGTCTTAATTCTTGAATAAAAATACCACAGGTAGGGGGTTGGGGGTTATTTATCTTCGAGTAATTCGATTTCGTAGCCGTCGGGGTCGTCGATAAAGGCCATTTTGCGCCCCGTGGGGAAGGTATCGCGCCAATCGCCGGGCCAGATTTCAATGCCATTTTTCTCCAATTCGTCGCAAAAGGCGAGCAGATCGGGTACGGAAATGGCGATGTGCATCAGATCCTCGGGTACTTTCAGGTTGTAGTCGGCTGAATACGTCAACTCGAAGGTGTGTTCGTTGCCGGGGAGTTCGAGGTGGGCAACGTGATTGCCCGAAGGGGATTTATCCGTCCGGCTAATCACTTTAAAGCCGAGGTGTTTGCAATACCAATCGATGGACTTATCGAGATCGCTGCAACGGACACGGGTGTGCAGAAAGCGGGCCATGGCCTATATATCCTTTCACTGGAAAACGCCTGCGGATCGGTGGCAAATACTATCAAAAATGTAGCGGCGCTGCAAGCGCAGGCCGGGGTGGGGCAATAGCTTGCGTCGGAGGGGGAATCGCGTAGATTACATCGCGGGAGTAGTGAAGGGCAAAAAAATGGTGCCGAAGAGAGGACTCGAACCTCCACGGGGTTTCCCCCACATGGTCCTGAACCATGCGCGTCTACCAATTTCGCCACTTCGGCAGCGGAGCTAAAAAAACTAAAGGCAGGGCTGACGAGAGTCAAGCCCTTACCCTGAGGCGAATGGGTTATGGCTCGACAAGAAGAAAAGGGGGACTTGGCCGCGTCGGTCGTCGTCCGCAACCGCAAGGCGCGCCACGATTACGAAGTGCTCGACCGCTACGAGACCGGTATCGTGTTGCGGGGCACGGAGGTCAAGTCTCTGCGCAATGGCCTCGCCAATCTCAAGGATAGCTTCGCCACCATCGACCGCGGCGAAGTCTTTCTACACAATGTCCACATCTCGCATTACGAGGGCGGCAACAATTTCAATCACGAGGCCGAAAGGTCGCGCAAGCTGCTCTTGCACCGCAGCGAGATCCGTCGCCTCATCGGCAAGACCCAGCAACAGGGGCTGACTATGGTGCCCCTCAAGATCTATTTTAAAGGTGGCAAAGCTAAGGTCGAATTGGGGGTTGTCCGCGGCAAAAAGCAGTTCGACAAGCGCGAGACCATTGCTCGTCGTCAGGCAGACCGCGATGTGCAGCGAGCTCTTAAGGAGCGCCACTCTTGACTCAGTCGATTGCCGCCGCTAGCGGGCGGACGGCCTGCACCAAATGCGGTGGTGTGGGCATATTTTACGACCCAAGGGTCGAAGTCGGACGCTACGGCCAACTGCAACTTTGTGGATGTATTGAATGCCGGTGTGGGGGGCAGGCCCCCTACCGCTATTGGGACGACGATTCGCGCAGCCAGTGGTGCCATTGCAGGAGCTATCGCCGCAAGATGACCGAGACCAATCGGCTCTTCCGCCAGGCCGATATGCCAGAGCGCTATAAGTGGAAATTCATCGACGATTTTCACATCGTGGCGCCGGACGGAACTCCGATCAAGCTGGCCGACACCGTACACCGGTATATCGAGACCTTGATCGGCGCGGAAGCAGAACCCCGGCGCGGTTGCCTGCTTTACGGCAATCCCGGCACGGGTAAGACCCTGCTCGGCTGCATTGCCATCAACGAGCTCATGCTGCGCTGGACCAAGCCCGGCCGCTATTTAAGCCTGTCGCTAAAGTACTTTCAGAAATTGCGCGACACCTATTCTGAGGATAGTGTTCGCTATGGCCAAACCTGGCAAATCCTCGAAGAATTGTGCAATATGCCCTATCTGATTCTCGACGATTTTGGTATACAACGGGGTACCGAATGGGAAATGGAAATGCTCTACGATCTCGTTGACGCGCGCTATGGCGACGAGCGCTTTACCGTCGTTACCACCAATAAACCGCTCGAGGAGATAAAGGCCCTTTCGCACGGGCGTATTTACTCGCGCCTGGTCGAAATGTGTCAGTTGATTCCAATGGATGGTCCAGACTACAGATTGCATCAGCAATGACCCGCATAGACGGCCGTGGGGCCGACCAATTGCGCCCGGTGCGGATTGTGCCGAGTTACCTCAAGCCACCGCTGGGATCGGCGCTGATCGAAATGGGGGATACCAAGGTCATTTGCACTGTATCCCACGAAGAAAAGGTGCCGCCCTTTCTCGTCGGCAAGGGCCAGGGCTGGCTGACGGCCGAATACAGTATGTTGCCCGGGTCTTCTGCCCAGCGCATATCGCGCGAAAGTGCCACCGGGCGGCCCAATAGCCGCTCGCGCGAGATTCAGCGCCTAATCGGCCGCTCGTTGCGGGCGGTCGTCGATTTGCAGCGCTTAGGGGAGCAGACCCTCTACGTCGATTGCGATGTCATTCAGGCGGATGGCGGCACGCGAACGGCCGCGATTAGCGGAGCCTACGTCGCCTTGGTCGAGGCGATCGATGCCCTGGGGCAATCCGGGGCGCTGACGGATGCTAATCCATTGCTGGCGCCGCTCGCGGCGATCAGCGTCGGCGTGGTTGGCGACGAATTGCTTTTGGATCTCTGTTATGAGGAGGATGTGCGGGCCGAAACGGATATGAATATCGTCATGACCGGGGAAGGGGGGATTGTCGAGGTTCAAGGCACGGCAGAAGGGCGTCCTTTTTCGCGCGAGCAAACCATTGGCATGCTCGATTTAGCCAGTGCGGGAATCGACGAATTGATGGCTGCGCAGAGGGCAGTTTTGGGCTAATTGGGGTCTAAGATTAGCATAAAAAAAGCCTGGGAGAAATTGCTTGACAGTTTCTAAGGTCCCGGTTAATTTATAGTTTACACTTAGTTTAAAGCATGTGTGGCTTTCCTTTTCCTCCCCACTCTAAACGAAGAGGATCGTTCCATGGCGGAGATGACCAAGGCCTCATTTTGGGAAATGGAAGACTCCCTCGGCAGCTATCTGGCCGAAATTGCCCATTCCAAGCCCCTTTCCGCCGCCGATGAGGTAGATCTGGCGCGGAAGATCAAACAAGGGGATGAGCGAGCCCGAAATAGATTGGTGGAAGCCAATTTGCGCTTTGTAGTCAGTGTGGCAAAGGAGTACCAGAATCGCGGTGTGCCCCTCGCCGATTTGATTAGCGCCGGCAATGTGGGCCTGATCACTGCCGCCGAACGTTTCGACGAGGACAAAGGTTTTAAATTTATTTCCTATGCCGTTTGGTGGATCCGCCAGGCGATTTTGCAGACTTTGGCGGAGCAGTCGCGCACGGTTCGATTGCCTTTGAATAAGATCGGGTTGCTCTACAAGATATCCAAGGCATCCCGGCTGCTGCAGCAAGAGCGGGCTGACGCCCCCAACCCCGAAGCCATTGCCGAACAACTGGATGTCCCTGTCGAAGAGGTTAAGGAAACCCTGATGTGTGGCCGATCCGTAAGGTCGCTCGACGCCACCTTCCGCGAGGAAGAAGACCACAGTTTGCTCGATGTATTGCCCGACGACCGGCAGGAGTCCCCTGAGATCCAGGTGATGCGCGGTTGTCTGCGCGGCCAGATCGATTCGGCCCTGAGTGGATTGGTGGGGCGCGAAGCGGAAATTCTCCGGCTCTACTTCGGTTTGGACGGGGAAGAGCCGATGACGCTCGACCAAATCGGCGCGCGCTTCGGTCTGACGCGCGAAAGGGTGCGGCAAATCAAGGAAAAAGCGCTTCACAGGTTGCGCCACCCCAGTCGGTGCGACCAGTTGCGGACTTATAGCAACCCCTGAGAACCCCCTCCCCGCTGGCTCCCCGGCTCCCCGACAAGTCGCAGGAGTAATTGATGCCAGAGGATATAATCGAGGACGATCTGTTGCGTTCAATAGATGAAATCGACGCCCAGATCAAGAATTTCCGCCAGCGCGTTCAGGCCGTATTAGTTGCCGCGCAGGGGGACGGTAATCCGACGATCACCAAGCACGAGGCCGGTGGCGTGGGTTAGACGAATCATCGATACGCAAAAAGAGGGGATGGCTTGACCGTCCCCTCTTTTTATTTTGTTTAAAACAGGGCTTTGACCTAGTTTAAAGAAGTCGCCGACACCCGAAAGTCCATTCCTATGCTCAGCGAACAGGAACTACTCCAGATTTGCAGCCGTTACGAGTTGGCTTGTCCCTCTTGAGACGAAGAACGATTACTTTCGTCTCAAGAGGGAGATGGCGCGCGGTGTCGAAACCGAGGGGGACGGCCATCCCCTGACGTACAAATGGGGCAAGCCGGGCTTTGATTCTATCGATCCGCTGCAATTCTTCTGGGGCGTATGCCAGAAGTGCCGTTTTACCGGGGATCTGAACGATGCTGAATTCCGTCAGGCCGACCGGATGATCAAGGAATATCGCGCAACCCTGCACGGGGACGGGCTGCGCCAATTATTGATGGCGGCGGCCACGGGCAAGGGCATTNCCCAGTCTTTGGGCAAGCGTCTCGATGACAGGGATATCATGGTCCAGGCCATCGCCAANTTCCACCTGGGGATTTACAGNACCTGCCTGCGGCNGAATCTATCGCCGGGCAATTTGGCNCGCTACTACCTGCGCATCGCTTGGCTCTTTCGCGACCAGGAGCGCTTCTATCCCGATTCGGACCTCGAATCCGTCAGCAGCAAATTCGTGAAATTGCGCAAGCGCTTTAAAGGGGAATTGCCCGCACACAAGGACTATCCGATCCTGCCTGGTATCGCCCTGTCTGAAGTNGAAGCACTGCGTTTTAGCCGCACCTATTTCGAGCGCAACTACGAAACGCTGCGCGAAGCAAAGAACGANGACGAACTGCGNCTGAGCCTGTTGNTGGCCGAGATCGGGTTCAGGCTCTATGANCTTACNGACGATGCCGANGATTACAAGAAAACGGCCGCATATTTTAGTGGCACGATGCAGAAGTGTTTGAGCATTGTCAACGACAAGAGTNTCGTCGGCGGTGCGGTTAATCGCGCCAAGGAGGTGCTCGAGGTTGCCGGCGAGCGCGGGCGTGTCTTGCGTGCCCTCAACAAAGATCGGGGCGGGTCGGGCAAGTCCGCCCAAGCAGGGACTCCGAACCCTAAGAAGAAGACGCGGGAGGGGGCCAAAAACGGGGGCACGAAAGCCAGGCCGCAACCNGAGGCCGCGCCCGCAGTCGCCGAGGTTCAAAATGGCAAAGAAGAGGTGATTGCTNCCGCCAACGGCAGCAATGGNGACTCCGACCAGGCCACTCGGAAGNTGAGTATTCTNCAGGGNGAGGTCGAGACCCTGCGCGAACGCATCAAGAATCTCGAGGATGACAATAAGAAATGGCGCCAGCTAGCGGGCCGGGACGCGGTCACTGGTTTGCCCAATAAAGTTACGCTCTTACGNNTGATTTTACCCAAAGCGCTGCAGGAACTCGGCAAGGGCGNCACATGTTCTTTTATCGGAATCAGTCTCGATCACGTGGCCAGGGTCAATGAGGGGCATGGCTGGGTCATGGGGGACAAGATGTTGAAGGAANGCGTGCGTAGTCTGCGGCACTTTGTCGTCGATGGCGATGAACTCTATCGGCTCGACGGGGCCCATTTCGCGATCGTCGGCAAGATGGACAATAATATGGCGCGGCAACGGGCGGCGGATATACGCCGGAAGTTGTCGCGGGCCAGCGTCCAGGTCGACAAGACCCAATTGCCGCTGATGTCCAGCGTCGGGGTGGTGACCGTAGACCGGATTATCAGCGAGTCGGTCAACAAATCTTCNGACAGTATATTTCAGGCCCTTTTGGCAACCCTGTATCGGGCCAAGGAAAAGGGCGGGAATACGGTTGAAATCCACCATGCGACGAAGTTCTGAACAAGGAGGCCAATAGCCGTGGAAAAATGGGCAACCGGCATATTTACTTCGATCGACGAGGGCTTGGGTGCGGGTTTGGATTCGGTGCGAGAACTCGGCGTTTCNACGGTGCATCTGCANGCGCCGGGCGCCGANTTTCGCACCGGCGCNAGAACGGCCGAAATCAAGGNACAATTNGCCGAAGCAGGCATTGAAATCAGCGTGGTATTCGTCGGTTTTCCCGATGACGACTACACGACCACGGAAATAGTCAAGCAGACTGTGGGCCTGGTGCCGCCAGATCGCCGGGAANACCGTTTGGCCGAAACGCTGGCCATCGCCGATTTTGCCAANGATCTCGGCGTAGATGCNATCGGNATGCANCTGGGCTTCGTGCCGCCCGATCCCAATGATCCCGGCTTCGAAGCGATCGTCGAGACTACGCGGACCGTCTGCGACCACTGCGCCGGGCAAGACCAGTATTTCCACCTCGAGACGGGGCAGGAGACCGCCGAGGAGTTGTTGACTTTTATCAATGCGGTCCAGNGCGACAATCTGGCGGTCAATTTCGATCCGGCCAATATGATCCTCTATGGCGCCGGGCAACCACTCGAGGCCCTCGACGTGGTCGGCCGCTATGTCCGCAGCGTACATTGCAAAGACGCTGCAGTCGCACGCAAGCCCGGTCAGCCCTGGTACGAAGACGCACCACTCGGGCAAGGCGATGTCGATATGCGCGCCTTTCTCGTGAAATTGAAAGACCTCGGCTATGCCGGACCGCTGACAATNGAAAGGGAATACGCCCCGGACCAGGTCGGNGATATCCGGGCGGCCCTGCAANTTTTGCAAGACTTGCGCCAAGAGATATTGGGTTGAGTGATTCACTGCGNGGGCCGCTCGATTTTGCCGTGGACGCCGCCTGGCAGGCCGGCAAAGTGACCCTGCGGTATTTTCAGACGGAAATACAAACCGAGCGCAAGGAAGACCAGTCGCCAGTTACCATCGCCGATCGCGAGGCCGAGGCGACCATCCGCCAGTTGCTGGCCAGTGCCTACCCCCAAGACGGGATCCTCGGCGAGGAATTCGGCAGCGAAGATGGGACTTCGGGTTTTCGCTGGATCATCGACCCGATCGACGGCACCAAGTCATTCGTCCAGGGCGTNCCGCTCTACGGCGTGCTCATCGCCCGCGAGGGGCCGCAGGGCGTCGATATCGGCTGTGTCTATATGCCGGCGTTGGACGAAATGGTGTGGGCGGCCAGGGGCGAGGGCTGCTGGTGGAATGGGCGGCGGGCGGCGGTGTCGGCAGTAGGTGAGTGGGGGGAAGCCAGTATCTGCTATACGTCGTGGCCGAGTTTNTCAGAAGAGGGCCGGGAGCGCGAATGGGCGCGCCTGGCCGCTACGGCCCGGCTCAGGCGTGGTTGGGGGGATTGCTATGGTCATATACTCGTGGCGACGGGGCGCGCCGAGGCGATGTTCGATCCGGTGATGAATCCCTGGGATTGCGGGCCGCTGCTGCCGATATTGGAGGAGGCCGGGGGGACGTTCACCGACTGGCGGGGTGAGCCGACTATCCATGGCAAAGACGCGTTTTCTACTAATGGGCACCTGTTCGAGGCGGTTCTCGAACGCATCGCCAACTGACCCGTCGGGGTGGCNNTGTTAGCAGAATTTAAAAGGCGCATCTCCTATTGGGGCGCGGTCTTTCGCGANACGATGTCGGCGGCCTACCGGCACGATTGTACCGATGCGGCTGCGGCGATGGCCTTTGATTTTGTCTTCGCGATTTTTCCGGGCATTCTCATCCTTACGACCATGCTCGGCCTGATGCATATTTCCCCCGAAGATTTCAACCTAGTCATAGAAGATCTGGGCATTATCGTCCCCGGCCATTTCATAACCATCGTCGAAGACAATATCAAATATCTATCCTCCTCGTCCCAGAGCCTGTTCTTCATTGGAATTCTCGGAGTCATATGGCCGGCGTCGGCGAGCATGTCTACGACGATGACCGCGCTCAACAGGGCCTATGGCGCCCAAGAACAGCGTTCCTTCTGGCAACGGCGCATCCTCTCAATTGTCCTCGTCGTCGGCGTGGGGGTCTCACTGGTCTTTCTCTTCAACCTCATCGTCTTCAGCGAACAAATCGAGGGATGGTTGCGCAGCAAATGGGATTTTCCGCGGTTGTTCCCCTCGGCNGTAGCCCAACTGCGGCGCACCGGGGGGCTGGTCGGCGCCGTCGTGGTCGCGGCTTGCATCTACCGTCTCATACCCGCTGTGCGCCAGAGCTGGTTGGATGTNTTGCCGGGGAGTCTGTTGTTTTTCTCGCTGTGGACCTTTATTGCTTCGGGATTTCGATACTATATTACGGGATTTAGTTATTACAATGTCGTCGCCGGTGCATTAGGTGCGGTGATCATCATCCTATTATCNGCGTATTTGGTGGCATTCACCCTGCTTTTGGGCGGCGAACTGAACGCGGTACTGTACCGCCGCCGGTATCGNTCTCCGCCCGGCGATAAGACTTGACTTGCGGCGGGCGGCTTCGTAGGTTGGAGCGATGTCCGTATGCAGACTTAAGTAAATGGAGGATAATATGTTCAAGAATGTATTTACCGTCCTGGTCGCAGCCGGTTTTATGGCCTGTGGCTCAGGCAAAAAAGACGAACTCACCCCCTACATCAAGACCCTGCAGGNACTCGAGATCCACAGCCAGAAGCTCGTCCGCTACCAGNCCTATCTCAAGACCGAGGGGATGACCAACAAGGCGCATGACATTGAGGACGTCATGAAGACCTTGAAGGCAGAGCTCGAAAAAGTGGAGCTGGAAGACAAGAAGTTACGGGCCTTGCACAACACTATGAAAAGAGCCCTAGACGCCGCGATGCGCAAACTGGTCCAGCCCGATTTTCCGACCTTTGTACCCAATGCCCAGAAGAGCATATCGGTGGTTGAGGACGAGTTTACCAAAATATATTCCAATCTGGACAAGATGTGGAAGGATGCCGGCAAGACCGAGCCCTTCCCGATCAAGTGGGCGGCGGAATAATAGTCGGCCCAATTCAATTAATGTGGAAACACCAGCTCCCCCGAAAATCGGGGGAGCTTTTTTTATCCGTATATAATGTCAGTAACCCGTGAAAANCTCCTGGCCTTCGTCGCCAGGGCGCAGTATAGACCTGCAAAAATGAAGGAACTCGCCCGATTGCTGGGCGTGCCCCAGGCCGANTACCGCGATTTTCGGCGANTNGTCAAGGATGTGGTCGCGGAGGGATTATTGGTTCGCGGCCACCACAACCGTTATGTGCCGCCGACTGCGCTCAATCAGGTCGTGGGACGCCTCAAGGTCCACGCCAGGGGATTCGGACTCGTTGCCCGCTCCGGCGGCGAGTCCGATATCTTTATCCCGGTCGCCGATATCCGCGAGGCCCTCGACGGGGATTTGGTGCGAGTCGCGCTCACGACCGCAGTGAGCCAGCGCGGGGAACCACTTGGGCGAATTGTCGACATTGTCGAAAAGATGGCGGGCGAAATAGTGGGGACCTACAGGATGCGCGGTCGGCGCGTCGTGGTGGAACCGGACGGNTCAGGCGTCAATCGCGATATTTACCTTGACGAGGCGCCTGTCGCAATTGCNGAAGGCTATAAGGTCGTGGTCCGCATTGTCGCCCGCGACANGGGCTATGACGGCCTGCGGGGGAAGATCNTTGAGGTCCTGGGAGATCCAGAAGATCCCAAGCTNGATTTCCTCACGCTGGTGCGCCGCTTCGATCTAAAGGCGGAATTCGCATNAGAAGTAGAAGCCGAAGCGGCAAAGGCGACCATTGATCTCGACGTGTCGCGGCGCGAGGATTTGCGGTCTTTGTCGTGCTTTACCATCGACCCTGATGCNGCCCGCGATTTCGACGATGCAGTATCGCTGGAACCCAACGAAGATGGAGGATGTACGCTCGGAGTGCACATCGCCGATGTCAGCCACTATGTCCGTCGGGGCAGTGCTCTCGACGGCGCGGCCCGGGAACGAGGCACCAGCGTCTACTTGTTAGATCGTGTAATCCACATGTTGCCCGAGCGCTTGGCTGCGGAGATTTGCTCCCTGGCACCGGGCACGGATCGCCCAGCGGTCTCCGTCTTTATGCGGCTCAATGCTGCCGGGCAGCTAGGGGATTACCGTATTGTAGAATCTGTAATTCACAGTGCTGCTCGATTGACCTACGGCCAAGTGCAGAGCCTGTTCGATGGCCGGGATGAGGCCGCCGGACCGGCAGTGGACTTGGCCGCGGAACTGGCAGCCATGCGCGATTTGGCCGCCAAGCGCACGGCGCTGCGTCTGGATCGAGGTGCCCTCGATTTTGCCCTTGATCAACCTAGGGTCGAAATCGACGACGCCAGTCGTCCGGTTGCCTTGGGCCGCTATCCGCGCTGGGAAAGTCATCGCTTGGTCGAAGAGTTTATGTTGCTAGCCAATGAGTGCGTGGCTGATTATGTCCTGAGGCGCGACCTGCCCGTGCTCTATAGGGTCCATCGGCCTCCTTCGCCCTCCAGCATGGTGGAATTGGGCACACTGGTGTCGTCTATGCGAATCGATCTAGGGCCTGGGGACGTGGTCAAACCCCGTGATTTACAGCTCTTCCTCGCTGGGATCGCCGGCCGCAAAGATGAGGCAATGATAAACAAAATGGTCTTGCGGGCGATGTCGCGGGCGGAATACGCGCCGGAGAGTGCCATACATTTCGGTCTGGCCTGCCAGCCCTATCTCCACTTTACCTCGCCGATCCGGCGCTATCCCGACTTGTGGGTGCACCGGGTGTTAAAAGACCACCTGGCGGGCAACGAGCATGTGGCAGACGTAGGTGAGGAGGGACTGGAGGCTTTGGGCCGCTGGGCCTCTGCTCGCGAACGCCGGGCGGAAGAGGTTGAGAGGATATATGTCAGGACCAAGCAAATGCGCTATATGGAAAGGCATATCGGCGAGCGCTTTGCCGGGGTGGTAACTGGGGTATTGCGCGGTGGTTTTTTTGTCGAGGTGGGTGACTTTATGGTCGATGGCTTTTGCTTGTTGCGCACTCTCGACGATTTTTACGAATTGGACGAAAGGCGACACCGACTGGTCGGACGGCGTGGCCGCAGAGTATTCGAAATGGGTACTGAAGTCGAAGTCGTCATCGCCGCAGTCGATTGGGTGACCCGAGAGATGGACCTGGCGCTAGTGGAAGAAGTTCCGCGCCAGACCAGGGGCAAGCGGCGTAAGAAGAAGCGATAGATCAGGCCCGATTGATCGATTGACCGCAGACCGGTGGTCGAATATACTTCAATTAGATCCACTAGAACGCACAGATGCCGATGTTGAAACTCATTCTGGCCATCCTGCTGGTGGTGGCNATNTACAGCNTGTACAANTACTTTGCCGGTCGGTCTGAATCCAGGGCAGATCNGCAGTCATCCAATGGGGGACAGGCATTTGACGAGCGGCGAGCGGTCGAAGCNGAATATCGGATTGTAGAAGAGGNGGAGCAGGAAGAAGATGGCTAAGAAGTCAAGGGGGTTGAGCCCTGAGCAATTGCTCGCCGCAGTAGCCGGCGGAGATCTGTGCCCCTTTTATCTTCTATACGGCGAGGAGGAGTACGAGCGCGAGGCGCTAGCCGCCGATTTGATAGAGCAACTGGCCCCTCCCCAAGCGCGGGACTTCAATCTCGATATCATCAGAGCCGACCGCTTCGATCTGCTTGATTTTATACAAATTTTCGAATCNTATCCGATGATGGCCGAAATGCGCCTCGTGGTTTTGCGCGATGTCCACGATCTTACTGCCGATCAATGTCGTGGGCTGGAGCGGATTCTCGAGTCGGGAGTGGAGACGACCCGCTTGATTGCAGTGGGGCACAAGATCGATATGCGCCGCAAGATCTTTCGCCAGTTCGCGAAGCTAGGNCGGGCGGTAGAATTCNGTCCGCCCTATGACAACCAAGTGCCGCAGTGGATTCAGCGTTATGCCAAGCGCGCCGGGATAGCGATTGAACCTGCGGCCATTCAGTTGTTGAGCCAGTATGTCGGTGCCAAGCCACGAGAGTTAGTCAGCGAGATAGAAAAACTGGTCAGCTTTGCCGGCACGCCGATAAAGGCCGAGGCGGTGGAGCAAGTGGCGGGTATTACCCGCGGTGCCAGCGTGTTCGATCTAGCCGATGCCGTGGGCAAGGGCCAGGGCGAGTTGGCTCACAAGCTGATGATGCGCTTTATCGATCAGGGAGAAGAGCCCACCCGGGCCGTGGCCATGATGACCAGGCATTTCCAGTTGTTGATTAAAGCCCGGGATTTGCTCGCGCGGTCGCTATCGCGNGAGCAAATGGCCGCGCAACTGGGCGTGGCCCCTTTCTTTCTCAATGGTTACCTGGACCAGGCCCGGAACCGTCCGGCCCCATGGTTGTGGGCCGGCTTGAGCGCCTTGCGGGAAGCGGATTGGCGGTTAAAGTCGCAGGGGCGNCGCAGCGAGCAGCTGGTATTGGATTTGTTGATTGGTCGGTTGTGCACTGCGTCCTCCAAACGGGGATAGGCTTGACAATATTTAGTGCTGAAATTATATTGGGNCACTATATNTGGTATTTATAACTTTTTGAAAAATAATGAGTTGAAAAATATAATCAACCGATTTGAAAGAGGAGTGTCATGAGCGAGCCCATTGCTTTGACCGATGACAATTTTAGCGACGAAGTGCTCAGTGCCGANTTGCCCGTGCTGGTCGATTTTTGGGCGACCTGGTGCGGGCCCTGCCGGATGATTGCACCTATCGTCGAAGAATTGAGCAGCGAATACGAGGGCAAGGCCAAGGTGTGCAAGTTGGATGTCGATACCGCCCAGAAAACCGCGGCTGAATTTGGTATCCGCAGCATACCGACGCTGTTGATCTTCAAAGAGGGTAAAGTCGCAGACCAATTGATCGGCGCTGTACCCAAGCAGCAAATTACCGAAAAGTTGGATGCCTCGTTGTCCAATTAACGGACACGCGGTCACCGACCATGTATGCGGACGTGAAACGACCCCNCGGGCCCTNTGGCCGAGGGGTCGTTTTGCCTATTGGAGTCTCGATATATGCCTTCTGATCCCTTTTGGAGCAATATATTCCGTCGGCGGGCCAAGGAAGAGACCGATGTATACGAGATATTAAAGNAGATCCCTATTTTTCAGGATCTCAGTCGGCGCGAATTCTCCAAAATTGAGAATATCCTGCACCGNCGGAATTGGAGCCCCGATGAGGCNATCGTCAACGAGGGTGATGCCGGGTTGGGGATGTATATCATCGTCGAGGGNGAAGTGCGGATCATCCAGGAGGGGGAGGACGGCCGACCGTTGCAATTGGCCACTCTCGGCACNGGTGATTTCTTCGGCGAGCAAGCGCTGTTGGACGACTCGCCGCGCACGGCTTCGGTCATTGCCGCTGAGTCGTGCCACATTATCGGCTTTTTCCGGCCCGACCTGCTCGAGTTGATCGAGAGCAATCCGCGCTTGGGCTTGAAAATCGTCATGCGGTTGTCACAGATGATCTCAGTGCGCCTGCGCCACACCAATAGGCTGCTNAAAGAAGCGCAGCGGGCAAATCAATGAACCAGCAAGTAAAAATCGTCGTTTGTCTGGCCGNCTTCGTGGCCATCGTCTGGTTTATCTACGAGATACGCGGCATTCTCGCCCCCTTCGGTCTGGCTTTCGTGCTCGCCTATGTCCTGGCCCCGGTCGTCGATCGGATGGAGGGCCGGGGTTTGGGGCGGACTTGGAGTATTCTGCTGGTCTTTCTCATCGCCTTCGCTAGTCTGGGCTTTGGCGCCTTTCAAGCCGGGGGTAAGTTGACCGGCCAGATGGTCGAATTGAGCGATGGTTTTATGCGGCGGGAGAGCATTGAAAAGGCCGTCGTCATCGCCAATAGTCGGGATGTGCCCCTGGTGGTCGAAGGGGTGAGTTGGGGAGCCGATGACGGGACGAGGGCCTTCGCCTTTGGCGAGGAGTACAAATGGCCGCNGGAGGTCGGTCCGGCCTCCGACTTCGAGGTTTTCGTGCGCTTTGCCCCGGAGGACCACGAACCCGCGGCTAATGAACTGCAGATCCACTACAGAATAGGCGATGTGGTTCAGATACACCGAATCGCAATCACCGGCAACGGTATCGATGCGGAGGCGTCAGCGAACCCNCCNCAATCGGGGTGGGTACACGAAGCGTTGGGCGATCAACCCATNTTTTCGCACCATGCGATCAAATTCGGCAAAGCCGGCCCCAATGTCATGACCAATATCAGNGCNAGGGCATCNGAGATTCAACCGATGCTGCAACCCTTCTTGCAGCCGTTTTTCGGGGAGGATTTCAAGTTGTCGGAACTGGTCAAAGAGCACGGCGAAAGGCTGACTGAGACCATGCTCGGCGGCACGACGGTTTTCCTGGGCGGCGTCGTTTCGGGTTTGACCTTCGTCGTCATCGTACCCTTTGTGGCTTTTTTCTTTCTCAAGGAAGGCCGGCGTTTGACGCGGACGATGATCGAACTGGTTCCCAATGTCTATTTTGAGTTATGTCTGAACCTGCTGCACCAAATCAACGGTCAGATCGGCGGCTATATCCGGGGGCAAATCCTGGCGACCACGGTCGTTTCTATATTGGCCGTAAGCGGTTTGACTCTGATCGAGGTAAAATACGCGCTGCCTTTAGGCGTGCTGGCGGGCCTGGCCAATATGATTCCATTTCTCGGGCCGTTGATCGGTTTTATTTCGGCGTCGATTGTCGCCCTGGCTACGGGCGGGGGGATAAGNTTGGTCGTCAAGGTCGGCATCGTGTTTTTGCTCATTCAACTGATCGACAATGTCCTTATTCAACCCACCGTGGTGGCCAAAAGCGTGGAAATGCACCCTCTTGTGGTATTGTTTGTCGTNATGGTGGGTAGCCAGTTGATGGGGATTGTCGGAATGCTCATCGCCGTACCGCTTACCGGCATTATAAAAGTCAGNAGTCAAACCATCTACGAAGGGGTCAGGGGCTACCGCCTGGAATAGGTTGACAAATAGCGATATATTCGCTACTTAGTAGCATTGAGCATTGAGGCTCTGCACTTAAGGCCCGAAAANTCGCTGCGGATACCGCGCGGAACGGGGCAGGAGGAAATGTTTAATTGGGTAGTTCAATGCATTTGGATAGCGCCTTGNTGGGCGAATTAGCCGAACGCATAGGCGACGCCCGCAAANTCTACGGCAACGATAGNNCGTATGTGATCGGTCTNATCACTGCTTTTGAATGGCTCGCCCAGGACGTGGAAGGCGGCGATGGGCTCAAACGCGACTTGCTGGCTCAGATCGTCGATGGCGATGGGAGCAAGNCTCCCCAGCGTCCTGTTCGCGATCACGGCAAGGCGNCAGTGGAAACCGATCGCGGCAGTGCGGANAGTGCNGCATTACCCGAGCAGGGGGCGCTGACGGAAAATTCGTGGATCAAGGGNATCGTCAAGTGGTTCAATAACGACAAGGGCTACGGCTTTATCTCTACCGACAGCAATATCGATGTCTTCGTCCACTGGCGCGATATCTCGTCCTGGGACCGCAGTTTGGCCCAAGGGGATGAAGTTGAGTTTATGATAACTCGCACGGCCAAGGGGTATCAGGCGATAAANGTAATGAAANCCGGCCAGGAANGCGGGGCGGGGCAGGAGGAANCTGGGGCCGGGCAGACAGCCGCCGCCGATGCCGAGNCTGCGGGCGAGGAGGCGCCGGTCGCCGAGCCAACTACAGAGGTGGGCTCCCCGCCAACGGTCGAGGACGAGTCCGCAACTACTGGGAGTTCCGACAGTGAAGAAGGCATTTCTTAATTGCTGAAAAAACCGCGTAATGCGACTTGCTCATTCTGCGGCAAGGGAGTCGATCAGGTCGAGAAGATTATCCAGGGNCCCTCGGTGCACATTTGCAATGAGTGCGTCGGCTTGTGCAATGAGGTCCTCGAAGAAGAAAATAAGCAGGAGCCCAACCTCGACGGCAATCCGCTGCCCAAGCCCGCGGAGATCAAGGCCCATCTTGACGAGCACATAATTGGCCAGGAGCGCGCCAAGAAAGCCCTTTCGGTCGCCGTTTACAATCACTACAAAAGGGTGTATTCCGGCACTACCGATGTCGAACTGACCAAGAGCAATATTCTCCTCATCGGCCCTACGGGAGTGGGCAAGACNCTTTTGGCCGAGACGCTGGCCCGNGTATTGCAGGTGCCCTTCGCCATTGTCGATGCCACCGTGCTTACTGAGGCTGGTTATGTCGGTGAGGACGTGGAGAATATACTAGTGCGTATTCTCCAGGCTGCCGATTACGATGTNGGCCAGGCGGAGCGCGGCATCTTGTTTATCGATGAGGTTGACAAAATTGCCCGCAAGTCCGGCAACCCTTCCATAACGCGCGACGTGTCCGGTGAGGGCGTGCAGCAGGAGTTGCTGAAGATTCTCGAGGGGACGGTTTCGGGCGTGCCNCCCAAGGGGGGCCGCAAGCATCCCGAACAGCCNCTGGTGCAGATCAATACCAAGAATATTCTCTTNATTTGCGGTGGGGCTTANGACGGCTTGGACAAGATTATCAGCCANCGTATCGGCACCCGATCAATGGGGTTCGGCAGCAAACTCGACCTGCAAGAAGACATAGATGAGAACAATCTTTTGCCGCGGGTCGAGCCGGAAGATCTGATCCAATTTGGCCTGATACCTGAACTCATCGGCCGCCTGCCCGTAGTGGGCACCTTACACCCCTTGAGTGACCGCGCCCTGATGGACATCCTGGTCAAGCCAAGGAACGCGCTTATCAAACAGTACGCGAAGCTCTTCGAAATGGATGGGATCGAACTGCGCTTTGAGGATGGTGCACTGGAGAAAGTCGTCGAGTTGACACAGGAGAAGGAGATGGGTGCCCGCGGCCTGCGCGCAGTGCTCGAAACCGTCATGTTCGAAATCATGTACGAATTGCCGGTTCGCAANAATATCGTAGAATGCGTCATCACCCGCGAATTTATCGAGGATAAGGCCCCTCCGACCTTTGTCTACAATAAAAAGCGGGCCTGAGTCCCGGAAATTATCTTCTAACCGCTTGAGTCCCTTTCCCGCTATCGGCGCAACCGCGCGGCGGGCTAAGGGGCTTTTTTTGTGTTGAGTGGCATGGGCGAATACCCATCGCGCACCAAGTGGCAGCATCGGCCAATCGCGGCGGTTGGCCAGGGGGAAGTCGCCGTCAGGGGCCGGATCGTTGCCTGCGCCGGTCGAGNGGGGTGTTTGCGCGATGCAAGCGGCGAAATCGCCTTTTGTTGGGAGCGAGATGAGCGGGGGTTTGGTGCGGGGGAAATAGTCGAGTTCAAGGGGCGAGTGGATAAAGGGGTATTCNTTATCAGTGAGGGCCGGATTCTCGTTCCCGTAAGCNTTGATTGGGCAAGTGGCGACTGGGGGCGTTTTAATGGGGCGGAGGGGCAACTCATAAGGAATCTCAATTTGCGCGCAGGGGTTATCGGGGCCATGCGCAATTTTTTTGCCCGGGCGGGTTTTCTCGAGGTCGAGACTCCAGCGCTATTGCGGGGCACGGCCCAGGAAGAGTACATTGAACTTCTGGCAATAAGGGATCGCGGTGATGGATCGGATTATTATCTCGCCCCGTCTCCAGAATTGCATATGAAGCGTCTATTGGGTGTGGGATTTGAGCGAATTTACCAAATCGGGCGCTCATTCCGCGCCGGGGAAGTCGGTCCGTTCCACAATCCTGAGTTTTGTCTGGCAGAGTGGTACCGGGCNTNTGCCAGCTACGAGGATATCACGGCCGATGTCGAACAATTGGTGGCCGATGTGGCGAAGGCTCTAACGGGCAGGAGGGTGCTGGTGCGGGAGGGCGTCGAAATCGCCCTCGACCCGCCCTGGCCGCGGATAGNGGTCCATCGCGCNTTTGCCCAATGGGCTGACATCGATCTGCGACAGTGTCGCGACCGTGGATCACTNTACCGCNGGGCGCTGGAGACCGGCTTTGCCAGTGCCGGCCCGCTGGATAATTGGCAAGATCTCTTTCACAAAATACTCATTGAAAAGATCGAGCCCGAACTGGCTAAGATGGGGGCGGTGCATCTCGTCGATTATCCCGGCCAACTGGCNGCTCTGGCTAAGTTGAAGGAAGGCGATCCGGATGTGGCGGAAAGGGCTGAGGCCTATGTTGCCGGGATCGAACTGTCGAATGGCTATACCGAACTAAACGACCCGCAAGAGCAGCGAGCGCGCTTTGCCCGCAGCAGGGATAATATGGAGGAAGCTCCGCCGGTTGATGGCGAGTTTATCTCCGCTATGGACAGGGGCTTGCCACCCGCTGGAGGTGTGGCCCTNGGNGTGGACCGGTTGGTCATGCTGATNGCGGGCGCTTCGCGCCTGGCGGATGTCATGGCCTTTCCACACCAGGGTTAGTCGGCNACTCCCNCTGGCGCCAGGTCTTTTTCGGATTGCAGCAAGGCGTCAATCAGGCCAAAATCAATGGCTTCTTCGGGCGAGAGGAAATAGTCGCGTTCGGTGACCAGTTCAATGCGCTCGAGAGGTTGGCCGGTGTCCTGCACCATGATCTGGTTGAGCCTGTTGCGCCACTCCATGATTTCGCGGGCGTGGATTTCGATGTCGGCGGCCTGGCCGCGGACCCCGCCCCAGGGTTGGTGCAGCATGAGCCGGGAGTGGGGCAGGGCGTGGCGCTTGCCCCTGGCCCCGCCGGCGAGCAGNATNGCACTCATGCTGTAGGCCTGGCCGATGCACAGGGTTGCGACATCGCAGGGTATGTATTTCATGGTATCGTAGATNGCCAAACCTGCGGTCAGACTNCCGCCCGGGCTATTGATATAGAGTGCGATATCCTTTTTGGGATCTTCCGANCTCAGGAAGAGTAATTGGGCGATGATGAGATTGGCTTCGTGGTCGTCGATGGGGGTGCCAATGAAGATGATTCGCTCTTTGAGTAAGCGGGAAAAGATGTCGTACGCGCGCTCGCCGCGCCCGGTTTGCTCGATAACTACGGGTACGATGGCCATGGTAAATTATTCACTGGATAGGGGTTAGCAACGATAAGAGAACTATACTCGATACCCCTTATAGTGTCAATGGGTTGCCATCGTGGACTCGTTGACACTGCGAATGGGGATAATTTAGATGGATGCTGGGCGGGTCTTTTGATAGCTATAGATATACTTAGCCTATGTTGGTAGGGATCACAGGCGGCATGGGGTCGGGTAAGTCCGCATTGGCGCAGATGCTGGTCGATTTAGGCGCGCTGCGGGTCGATGCCGATGCCGTTGCCCGCGAAGTCGCGGCGGACGCAGAGGTCGCAGCGCGTTTGCTCGCAGCGTTCGGCGGTGATTTGCGGGACGACGCGGGACACATCGATCGCCGGGAACTGGGACGGCGGGCCTTTCGCACAGCCGAGGGGAGCCGGCGGCTGGAGGAGATTATGCGACCGCCCCTGGCTGAGGCGATCGAATGCCGGCTCGCAGCAGCCGAGGGAGTTGCTGCGGCAGCGATAGTGGTATTCGACGCGCCGTTGATTTTCGAGTGGGGAACTGAGGGTCGATGCGACCGCGTCGTCGTCGTCGATGCAGCCGAGGAGTTGCGGATAGAGCGGGTGCGGAAACGCAGCGGGATGGCGGAAGGGGAAATAAGAGAGCGCATGGCCCGCCAGATGGATCCGGCGCAGAAAAAGGCGCGGGCTGATTATGTCATCGATAACAATGGCGACCTCGCCGCCCTCCACCGACAGGCGCGGGGATTATGGGCGGAGTTGCAGGCCAGAGGGGGGCGAAATGACGAGTGAAGCGGGATTGTTGCAGCGGACGCCGCTTTACGAGGCCGCTGTGGCTGCGGGGGGTCGCATGGTGCCCTTCGGAGGCTGGGAAATGCCGGTGCAGTTTGCGGGTATCAAGATCGAACACGCCGCGGTGCGGGAGCGTGTGGGTCTATTCGATATTTCCCACATGGGGCAATTTTCCATCGCCGGGGCCGATGCGGTTGGTTTCCTCGCTCAACTCCTTCCCGCCCGGGTGCAATCGCTACAAGTGGGACAAATGCTCTACGCGCCGATGTGCAACCAAAGCGGGGGTTGCGTTGACGATGTCGTAGTGTATCGGCTGGCGCTGGACCGCTTTATGATGGTGGTCAATGCCGCCAGATTACTGGCGGATTGGACCTGGGTCAATCGCTGGTCTCCCGCCTGGACCAATTTGCAGGTAGAAGATCTGAGCCGAGCTAAGGGCATGGTCGCCCTGCAGGGGCCGCGCGCCGNNGACATCGTNGCNGGGCTGACGGATGCCGACATCGCCTCGNTGAGCTACTACTACTGCCGGNGGGCNGAGGTNGGGGGTGTTGAGGTATTATTGAGCCGCAACGGATATACGGGTGAAGACGGTTTTGAATTCATGGTCGCCGCCGAGGACACGGGCGAGTTGTGGCATATATTGCTCGCGGCAGGNGCCATTCCATGTGGTCTTGGCGCGCGTGACACCTTGCGTATGGAAATGGGTTTTTGCCTCTACGGACACGANCTGGACGAGGATATTTCGCCGTTGGAAGCCGGCCTGGGCTGGACGGTGGATTTTACCAAAGACGATGTTTTTATCGGCGGCGAAAAACTCGCGGAATTGCGACGGGTTGGCGGNCATCGGCGCTTGCGCGGTTTGAAGATGTTGGATCGGGGGATTCCGCGGGTGGGCTATCCGATCCTAGACGCAGGTGGCAATGAGGTCGGCACCGTGACCAGCGGAACCCAATCACCGACTCTTGAAAAGGGGATCGGCCTGGGCTATGTCAAGCATGGCGCCCATAAGATCGGCACCCGGGTTGATGTCGNAATACGAGGCAATAAATGCCCGGCTGAAGTGGTTAAATTACCCTTTGTAGAGACCGGGGTTAAACGGGCTTAGGGAGGCAGGTTATGCTAGAGCTGGACAGCGGGGATGCTAGCTTCGTCCGTCGCCACAACGGACCGAGCGCTGCCGACATTGCGGCGATGTTGGCAGCGGTGGAAGCGGAGGGGTTAGAGCAATTGATTGCGGAGACCGTACCGCAGACGATCCGCATGGCAACCGAATTGGAATTGTACCAACCCCTGGGAGAGCGCGAGCTGTTGGGGCGCCTGCGCGAGGTGGCTGCCAAAAACAGGATCAACAAAAGTTGCATCGGCATGGGATACGCCGATTGCATTACGCCCCCGGTGATCCAGCGCAATATTTTGGAAAATCCGGCCTGGTACACCCAGTATACGCCCTATCAGTCGGAAATCGCTCAGGGGCGACTGCAGGCCCTGCTAAATTTCCAAACCGCCATCGGTGATCTCACTGGTTTTGACCTGGCCAATGCCTCGCTCTTGGACGAGGCTACGGCGGCAGCTGAAGCCATTTCGATGTTGCAGGCAGTGCAAAGGAAGCAGAGTGGCGACCGCGTCTTTGTATCTGAACTTTGCCACCCCCAGACCATCGCCGTAGTCGAGCTACGGGCTGAA
The DNA here is from genome assembly GCA_002724215.1 of Gemmatimonadota bacterium. Classification (GTDB taxonomy): domain Bacteria; phylum Latescibacterota; class UBA2968; order UBA8231; family UBA8231. The sequence continues at coordinate 47,409 of PBOD01000005.1, forward strand.
GCCAGGGGATGGTCGGTCGATATCGGAGATCACCGCGAAAGCGCGCTGGCGCCGGGGACCTTCGCCGCCCTGATNCAGTATCCGGCGAGCGACGGAGCGATATGGGATTACGAGGGCTTTTGNGCCTCAGCGCACGAAGTCGGCGTTTTGGTCTGTGCCGCGGCGGATCTTCTGGCCCTGTGTTTGTTGCGACCGCCCGCAGAATTNGGCGCCGATGCCTGTGTTGGNAGTGCGCAGCGTTTCGGGATGCCGATGGGCTATGGTGGGCCACATGCGGCCTTTTTGGCTACGCGCTCCGAATACCGTCGGCAGATGCCGGGCCGCATCATCGGCGTGAGCGAGGATGCCAGCGGCAGGACCGCCCTGCGCATGGCGTTGCAGACGCGAGANCAGCACATAAAGAGGGAGAAGGCCACGAGNAATATCTGCACCGCCCAGGTATTACCGGCGGTGGTCGCCAGTATGTACGCGGTCTACCACGGCCCAGATGGTTTGCGCCAAATTGCGCAGAGGGTGCATTGCCGAGCGCGCCGTTTGGCCCAGGGCCTCGCGGAATCCGGCCACCGCATTGTCCACGCGCAGTATTTCGATACGGTGCGGGTCGCCGTCGGAGCGGACCGCGACGAGATAGTGAAAAGGGCAGAGCGGGGGGGATTCAATCTCCGCCGTCTCGGCGATGGAGACCTCGGCATCGCGCTCGACGAGACCACGGGGGCCGCCGATGTAGAGCAATTGCTCGATCTATTGGGCGAGGGGGCGGGGGCTAGTGAGATCACAGCCTGGGAGCATGTGTCCCGACGCACGACCCCGTTTATGGAACACCCGGTCTTTGCTTCGTATCACTCGGAGACCGAACTGCTCCGTTATATGCATCGGCTGCAAGCCAGGGACTTGTCCCTGGTCCACTCGATGATCCCGTTGGGATCCTGNACCATGAAGCTCAATGCTACCGTCGAGATGATGCCGATTACCTGGCCGGAGTTTGCTGCCATACANCCGTTTGCACCGGTCGATCAANCTGCTGGTTATGCCGAGATCTTTGCCGAATTGACNGATATGTTGCGCGCCATTACCGGCTTTGCAGCCGTATCGCTACAACCCAATGCCGGTTCGCAAGGCGAATTCGCCGGTTTGNTGGTCGTGCGCAAATACCACCGCAGCCGCGGGNAAAANCAGCGCGACATCTGCCTGATCCCATCTTCGGCCCANGGGACCAATCCCGCCAGCGCGGTGCTGGCNGGATTGCAGGTCGTAGTCGTCGCCTGCGACGANCAGGGCAATATCGACCTGGGAGATTTGCGGGCTAAGACCGCCGAATACGGCGACCGCCTGGCGGTGTTGATGGTGACCTATCCCTCGACCCACGGGGTGTTNGAAGAGCAAATCATCCAGATTTGCGACCTGGTACACGCGGTGGGTGGGCAGGTCTATATGGATGGCGCCAATATGAACGCCCTGGTCGGCTTGTGCCGACCGGCGGAGATTGGCGTTGATGTATGCCATTTGAATTTGCACAAGACTTTTTGCATCCCTCACGGAGGCGGTGGGCCGGGGATGGGGCCGATTGGTGTGGCGGCCCACCTGGCGGATTTTCTGCCCTCCCATCCCGTCGTCGCCACTGGGGGCGTCGATTCGATTGGTCCGGTGGCGGCCGCGCCCTGGAGTAGTGCCTCAATCCTNTTGATTTCATGGGCTTATTTGCGGCTTATGGGGGGGCAGGGGGTCACTGCTGCGACCAAACTGGCGATTCTCAACGCCAATTATATCAGCCACCGGCTCGATGGGTACTTTCCCGTGCTCTATAAAGGGACACGGGGCCGGGTCGCGCACGAGTGCATACTCGATCTGCGCTGGACCCGCGAACGGGCGGGGGGGGTGGTTGAAGACGTGGCTAAAAGGCTGATGGACTACGGTTTCCACGCGCCGACGGTGTCCTTCCCGGTGGCCGGGACACTGATGGTCGAGCCGACCGAGAGTGAATCTAAAGCCGAGCTGGACCGCTTCTGCGCGGCGATGATTGCCATACGCGAAGAAATCGGCCAGGTCGAGTCGGGGGCATGGCCCCGGGACGACAACCCTCTGGTCAATGCCCCCCACACCATGGAAGCGGTGTTGGCGGAGGAGTGGCTCAGGCCTTATTCTAGAGAGCTGGCGGCGCTGCCGGCCCCCTGGGTCCGGGAGGCCAAGTTCTGGCCTGCGGTCGCTCGCCTCGACAATGCCCTGGGGGACCGCAACCTGGTCTGCAGTTGTCCGCCTGTGGAGGCCTACACGCAAGGGGAGTGAAAAATGGGTAAAAAGCGTGCGTTAATTACGGGAATCACCGGTCAGGATGGCTCGTATCTTGCGGAATTCCTGTTGGAAAAGGACTACGAGGTCTTTGGCCTGATTCGCCGTAGCAGCACGGTGAATTTCGAACGCATAAGCCATCTGCAGGACAAAGTAGAGCTGGTCTCGGGCGACTTATTAGACCAGAAATCGATAGTGACCGCACTGGAAGCGGCCAGGCCGCACGAAGTCTATAATCTCGGAGCCCAGTCTTTTGTGCCCGTGTCGTGGGAGCAGCCGATGCTGACCGGTGAAATTACCGGTCTGGGCGTTATGCGGATGCTCGAGGCGATCCGCGCCTGCGACGAGAAGATCCGCTTTTATCAGGCCAGTACCAGCGAACTCTTCGGCAAGGCACAGGAGACCCCGCAGAGCGAAAAAACCCCCTTCTACCCGCGCTCGCCCTATGGGGTATCCAAACTCTACGGACATTGGATCACGATCAACTACCGCGAGAGCTACAATATGTACGCCTGCGCTGGTATTCTCTTCAACCACGAATCGCCGCGGCGGGGCCTCGAGTTCGTCACTCGCAAGATTACTCATGGCGTCGCCCGCATCAAACACGGCATCGACGCAGAATTACGCCTGGGGAACCTCGACGCTCGCCGCGACTGGGGCTTTGCCGGCGACTTCGTCCGCGCCATGTGGCTGATGCTGCAACAAGAAGAGGCCGACGATTTCGTCATTGCTACCGGCCAAACGCGCACCATCCGCGAGTTCTGCCAGGTCGCCTTTGCCCACGCCGATCTGGATTGGGAGCAATACGTGGTCGTCGATGAGCGTTTTTTTCGTCCTGCGGAGGTCAATATACTTTTGGGTGACCCAGCCAGGGCGCGCGAGAAGTTGGGGTGGGAACTGGAGACTAGCTTTGAAGAGATGGTCCGGTTGATGGTCGATCGAGATCTGGAGTTAGTTGCCAAACAGGGTGAATAAACTCCTACCGGCCCTGGTTGCCGCCCTGCTAGGTGCTTGTTCGCCGGGGCCACCAGTCGCAGAACGACCAGGTCTCGACGCTGCGGCGTTACGCGCGGCGCTGGCCGTTCCGCATTTCCGCAATCCGCTCGAATCTTCCATACAAAAGCAGTGGACCAAACGCGATCTGGTGTTTGAGCGCGTGCGATTTCAGGGGCGTTACGGCGACTGGATCCCGGCCCTCGTCGCGTATTCGCGCCTGGGATTGGCGCGGCCATTGCCCGTCGTGCTCTGCATGCCCGGCAGTCCCAATGTCAAGGAGGACTTGCTACAACCTGTGGATCTTTTGCCGCGTTGGGCGGATCGCGGTTTTTTTGCGGTGAGCATCGACCGGCCCTATCACGGCGAGCGCGCGGGCGATCTCAATGCGGCGCTGCAAGAAAAGGGCGTGGTCAAGGTGTGGGGAGAATACGTTTACGATTTGATGCGCACGCTCGACTATATAGAATCGCGCCCGGAGGCCGATGCGACGAGAATTGGCATGCTTGGGTTATCGATGGGGGGGATGGAGGCGCTACTTATGGGGGCTTTGGACGAGCGAGTAGATGTGATGGTGTCGATCGCCGGGCATCTGGCCTGGGACGAGATTTTCGCCTCGGGATCATGGAAGAACATCTTTGGCGGGTTAGAATTGCGCCACAGGTTGGTGCGATTGGGCGTCGATGGACGCGTTGCCCACGAGGAATTCCGCCGCGAGTTTCCCGCTTTCGATATCGTCGATGCGGCCCAGGTCGCCCCTTTATTGGTCGGCAAGCCGCTATTGCTGGTCGTCGGTGATGAGGATCCCTATGTGCCCCTGGCCGCGGCGCGACGAACCTTTCGCGCCGCGCAACCCGCATACGCGCAAGAGGGTGCGGCGGAGCGTCTCGAATTGTGGGAAGTTGTTGGCGCAGGGCACAGTTTTACCCGACAGATGCAGGAACGCGCTCTCGCCTGGTTTGAGCGCTGGCTCTAAGCGGAGCGGTGGCGCTGGCCAAATTTGCGGATCTGTCCGCAGATGGTCTGAATGGCCCGCACATCGCGAATTTCCAATTGCACCCGATTAAAGAAGCGCCGCAGCACCCGGCCGAAGTGGTCTGGATCGCCGTTGTAGGGGGTGAATTCTATGGCGTTGAGGGCTTCGGTGATATTGGCGTACATCTGCTCCCGGTCGCCGGCGGTGGCCAACTCCGCTGTGGGAGCGGGGGGAGGATCCGTTGTCGCGCTATAGAGCGCATGGGTAAATAGCAAGACGGCGTGCGACAAGTTGAGGGAGGGATAGGCTACGGCGGAGGGGAAGCGCAAGAGCAGATGGCAGCGCATCAATTCCTCCTGCCACAGACCATCTTTTTCGCGGCCGAAGACCAACGCGATCCGCTGGTGGTGCAGGCGGTCAACGACTTTGGCAAGCACGGTAGCGGGGTCGGCAATGACCTCGCGATAACGGCCCTCGCGATGGGTTGTGCCCACAACATAGTGGCACTCGGCCACCGCACTGGCCAGATCCGGAAAGATGCGGCAGCGATCGAGGATCTCGCCGGAGCCGTGCGCTAGGCGGCGCGACTCGTCGTTGTCCCAAGCGCCTGGGTTGACCAGGCAGAGTTGTTGGATGCCTGTCGTTTTGAGTACGCGGGCAGTAGCGCCGATATTGCCCGCCGAGGCGGGTTCGACTAGGACGACGCGGATATTATCCAACGGGTTGGGCATAATCGATTCGGGATCGGTGTGATTATAGGTCTCAGTATCCTAAGACTTCGTCGCGCTGCGTGCAACTGAGCGCAATGCGCCGGGCTAGGAAAATTGACTTATGAAAACCGGCTATTTGCGTTTGTCGAAAATAATTTTTTTAAAAGTCCTTGTTTTCGCTTGCTCTTTTGCAGGGGTCCATGTACATTTTCTATGTATGTGTTGCGTTCGTAAGTCGAGCGCTTCTCCCTAGGCATTTCCAGAGGAACCCCTTAGATCCTCTACTCAGTCCCCGGCCCAAGGCCAATTTTCCACGCGAAGAACGGGGGCCGTTCTTCAGGGAGATCTTTATTCATCCTGCCGGTCTTTATTCCTAATAAAAACATATACTTATTTAGCTGAAGCATCTATGTGAGGGTGCGCCCTGATCGGGGCAAGCTCAGCACTAAAGCTGTGAAATACCTCAACTTGTATTTCGCAAGAGCTTATGTCATTGGTGCAGAGTGCTTTATGGTGTTTTCCTCATAGCTGTATTCGGCTGCTTAGCTTCTTGGAGTGGGATTATGCGACAGACCCTGTGGAGTCGCGTATACGATATAATCAGTCCCTATAAGACGCGCATGTTCGTTTCGCTGGCGACCTTGCTGGTGTTGACCGGATTGGGCTTGCTCTCACCGGTCTTTGCCTCAAAGCTCGTTGGCAAAGCACTGCCCGAAGGGAATCGCGATCTTTTCGTGCATTGCATTATCATGCTGGTTATTATCCACGTCATATCCAGTGCCATATCCTTCGCCTACTCGTATCAAATGCGCATCATGGGCGGGCGTCTGGTCTTCGATCTGCGCCGCAAGATGTACGACCACCTGCAAAAGCTCTCGCTGGGCTATTACGAATCGCGCAGTTCGGGCGAGATTATTGCGCGGATGATGAATGATGTAAATGCGGTTACTTCGCTGCTTACCGGGACGGTGCTAAATACGCTGATTTCCTCGGTCAAGGCGCTGGGCTTAGTCGGGGTGCTGTTCTATTACAACCCCTTAGTGGCGTCGGTGGCCATCGGCGTCCTACCGCTGCATTTTCTCGGCTATTTCTTCTTTCGCGCCCGCATTTCGCATCTGTCGTGGAAGTCGACTGAAAAAATGTCGCAGATCTACGGCAAGGTCAGCGAAGTGCTCGGTGCGATCAAAATGGTCAAGTCGCATTCGGGCGAACGCCGCGAGAGCCGTTCATTGATTTCGCAGATGCGCGAGAATTATGAAATTGACCTTCACTCTGGAAATTTGTCCAAAATATGGGGCCAGGCCACGGGCAATATCAGTTATGTCGGCGAAGTGTTGGTAATGCTGGTGTGCGGTTTCGCGGTGCTGGGGCAAAATTTGACCCTCGACCAGTATATACTGCTGATGGCCTATGTTGCCATGCTCTATGCCCCTATTTCAGAGTTGATCGGGGTCGTGCAGCAGATTCTCCCTGCCAAGGTCGGTATTCGCCGCGTCTTCGAAGTTCTCGATACGGCTCCCGAAGTAGTCGATCCGCCCGAGGGGATCCGTGGACCGATACGCGGCGAAGTGGAGTTCCGCGACGTTTCCTTCGCCTATGCTCAGGGCGATCAGGTCCTGCGCGACGTTAGCTTTGCCGCCCGCCCGGGTGAGGTGGTGGCCTTTGTCGGACCGAGTGGCTCGGGCAAGACGACCATCGCCAACTTGATTGCCCGCTTTTACGACCGGGCCGATGGCGAGATACGCATCGACGGGCGCGATATCCAGGAATATCAGCTGCGGACATTGCGCGACCAGACGAGTATGGTCTTGCAGGAGACCTACTTGTTTCGCGGCACAATACTCGACAATATCCGCTATGGCAAGCCCGATGCCTCGATGGAGGAGATTGAGGCCGCCGCCCGCCAGGCCAATGCGCACGAGTTCATCTGTACGCTGCCAGACGGCTATCGTTCGATACTCGGCGCCAATGGCACCCGGATGTCGGGGGGACAGCGCCAGCGCATCGCCATTGCCAGGGCGCTGATCCGCGATCCGCGGATTCTCATTCTCGACGAGGCGACATCCGCCCTCGATACCGTATCGGAAGCCAAAGTCCAGGAGGCGTTGCAGCACCTGATGCAGGACCGCACGACATTCATTATCGCCCACCGCCTTTCAACGATAAAAAATGCCGACAAGATCGTCGTGCTCAACGAAGGCCGCGTCGAGCAGATCGGTCCGCATGACGCGTTATTCGCCGCAGATGGACTGTACCGCGAACTCTATGATCCCGATTGGGCCAAGCAGCGCGACGAACTCCGCGCAGAGCGGATACGGCGATTGGCCGAAGTCGCCTAGGAGATATTTGTCATGACCGCTACCAAGAAGAACGCCGTCCCAACCATATTTGACTTTACCGCCCACTGCGAACCGAGTGCCCACTTTAAATTCTCGCGGCGAGTGCGCCGGGATTTCGATGTCCTCGCTGGCGAGTACGCGCAGTCGACCTGGATGTTGGGTTCGTTCGGCGGCAAGGCGCGTCTGCAAACCGATGTCCAGGGCATTGGGGTGGCGACTAGGATGGAAGTCGGGCGCCTGTCGCTGCGCCGGACCCGGCGCAAGGGGCTGGTGCAGAGTGCGTTCGAACTCTTCCGNGAGGCTTGTGCTAAGGGCNTGGGNTCGGGGCCGGTGGAGCGCATTCTGGTCCGTTTTCCAGATGCCTGCGATCGCCCGCTGGAGCGNGAGTTGATTGGCCAGGCCTATGCAGAAGCCTATGGTGAGCAGTGTACCTTTCTCAGCTGTGAACAGAATCTCTTAGAGCTAGGACATTGCACGGTCTACCAGAGCGTGGTGCAATACCTGCGCGAAGACGGGCTCTACCACAGTGCCCATCGCGATGGGATCGAGCAGGTCCAGCGCCATCTGCACCAGGAAGTCGGCCGCTATGAGAACCACAAATTCTACGTCCGTCCCGAGCCAGCCGCCGGTCCGGTGCCCGCCTTGGTCTTTTGCTATACCGGCGCCAGTTCCGACCGCGGGGTCGAAGCCTATATGGAGGGCTATGCCGAAGTGCGGCCCGAATTTGTCGCCCCCGCCGATTTCAACCGCGAGCGGTCGCGCTACGTGCGATTGAAGGATTACGAGCGCGCCAGTCGCCGTTTCGGCGGATTGTGGGTTTTACAAAGCGATCTCGTACGCTATTTATCCCCGCCGCAGATCGGGGTGCTCTACCTCTTTTTCGACGAGGATTTACAACCGCAATTGGATACGTATTTTAGTTGGGAGAATCTGCGCGACCTGCAGGGCCGGTCGGCGCGTATTGATCCCTCGTTGCGGCATTCGCCGACTTTCCTCGAAGTGGTCCTCGAGGGCATGACGCGGTCCGGTTTCCTCGAGGAGCGCGACGGGGCCTACAAACTAGCTCCCGGCTTCGCCGATTTCCAGCACGTTTCTTTTTACGCACTGGGGGAGTACGGGAAAGCAAATCAATGAGGTAGTTGCCCCCCTATGCAGCCCGTAGGCGAATTTACCCGTATTGACCTCGCCGCCGACATCGGTCTGCACCTCCACCGTTTGCCGCTGTTCAAGACGGTTAGGGTCGATTTTTGCATCAGCGAGAAGTTGCGTCCCGGTCGCAACACCCGTCTGGCCCTGATCAGCCGACTTCTCGAACGGGGCACCCGCACCTTGCCCGACCTGCAAAGTCTCAATCGCTTTATCGACGACCTGTATGGCGCTCACTATTACGCCGAGGCCGAACGGATGGGCGATTTTAACTATATCCACCTGTGCCTCGAAGTCGCCGACCAGCAATATCTTGGCGCCGGCGCCCCCGATGTCCTGGCGCACGGGATGGCTTTCCTCAATGAAATTCTCAGCGCACCCGCCGGCGATGGCGTGAGCTTCCGCGAGGATTATCTGGCCCAGGAAAAACGCGTCCTGAGCGAAATTATTGCCGATCGCTTCAACGACAAAATAGCTTATGCCCGGCGCCGGTGTATTGAGGAGATGTGTCGCGGCGAGGCCATCGCACTGTCGCCATTGGGCGATGTCGCGGATTTTCCCGCCATTGACGGCAGAGCCCTACTGCACTTCCAGCGCGAGATCTTAGCCGCCAACCGTCTCGATGTGTTTATAAGCGGGGATATCGACCAGGAACAGGCGCGAAACCTAGCGGTCCAGTTGCTAAACTGGCAGCGCGATCCCGGGCCGACCGCAGGCGCCGAGCCCGTGCTACACCATCGGCCAACCGAACGCCAGGTCTTCGAATACCGAGAGGTTCAGCAGGCCACGCTAGTCGCTGGCTATCGCACCGGGGTGATGTACGGGGATGAGGACTATCCCGCCCTGGTCTTGCTCAATCTACTCCTGGGGGGCGAGGGAACGTCGCGTTTGTTTAAGTCCCTGCGCGAGGAGGCTGGGCTCTGTTACTACGTGGCCTCGCATATAGAACCGTTGAGCGGCTTGCTCTTCGTGGTTGCTGGCATTGGTGCCGAGGCGTACGGACGGGCATTGGATGGGATCGAGCGCGAGCTTGATATATTGCGGCAAGGGCGAGTGGATTCTGGCGAAATAGCTGCAGCGCGCAAGTTGCTACGGGCGTATTTGCTGGGGATCGGCGAGGACCGGGATGCGCATTTTCGCTACCGATTGCGCAGTGCCCTAGTCGGCATCGACGAGACGCCCGAGGCGATGTGGGCGGCAGTTGAATATGTGGGAGGCGAAGATTTGGCTAGAGTTGCCCGTGGCCTGGAGAGCGATACGGTCTATATGCTGCATGGTGGCATGCGAGCGGAGGTGGCGGTATGAGGTTGCGCTTCGATCGCCGCATGGGGGATGAGATTGGCCACTGCAGCTTTGGGGCCGGCTTTGATGTGTGGATCGTGCCGCGATCTGACCACCGGCAAAAAGCTGCAGCCCTCCGCGTCGATTATGGATCGGTCGATGTGGATATTCGCTCGACGGACGGCCAGCGGGTGTGGTCCACCCCGCTGGGAACGGCCCATTTTCTCGAACATCGTTTATTCGAAAAAGCCTGCGGCGATATTACGGACCGCTTTAATGCCCTGGGCGGTGATGTAAATGCGAGTACGAGCTATACTAATACGGTTTTTACCCTAGCGTGCGCCGAGCATTTCAACGCCAATCTCGAGTTGCTTTTCGAACTGGTTTTCGACTTTAACCTCCCTGCGGACAGCGTCGAAAGGGAGCGGGAAATCATCGCCCGTGAATTGTGCTCTGGCCAAGACGACCCGGAATGGATGGGCTATTTGCGCGGTATGCAGTGCCTTTATGGGGATGTGCCCTTGAGCCAGGACATGGCCGGTACCCTCGAGAGCCTGGGACAAATTGACGGAGAGGCCATTGCGCAGTGTCACCAGGCCTTTTACCGCCCCGAGCGGATGGGCCTCTTTCTCTGCGGCGACATTGAGGTCGACGCCGTCATAGCGTTGGTCGCAAGTTGTTTGGACCGCTATCGAGTTCCCGATGCGGGCTATGTGGCGTGCGATCGCAGTGTGGTCAGGTCTGAGGGGCAGCGGTCGGTAGAGATCGCGCTACCGATACAGCGTCCCTATGCGCTGTGGTTTTACGGCGATGTTGCGGTGGGCATGTCGGGGCGGGCCTTGCTCGAGCGGGAATTGGCTCTGGAAATGGCTCTGGATATCGCCTTTGGCCCGGCCAGCGACTTCTACGCCGCGCATTATGAAGGCGGGTTGGTCGCCGGGGATGCCTTCGGCGCCGAAGTCTACGCCGAACCCAGTTATTGTTTCTGCGCCGTCGGGGGGTATACCCGGCACGGCGAGAGGTTAGGCGAAGCCATCGGCGCGACCCTGGAGCTATTGCCCGACCTGGTCGAAGCCGATTTTTCCAGGGCCAAGCGCAAGGCCTACGGCCAATTGCTGCGCGCATGCGAACAGGCCGAACAGGTCGCCGATTTGCTGTGTGCCGCCGCGATAGGCCAGGCGGAGCTTGGCGAGTATTTCGATGTCTACGAGCAGATCGAGGCCGCCGCCGTCCTGGCGGCTTGGTCCGATTGTCTGCAGCCCGAGCAGATGGCTTCGGTAGTCATCCAGCCTAAAAACGGCGCATGAGCGGCAAGATCTATCGCTACTGGCTGATGGTGCCGAGCGGATTAGAAGAGGTGGCGCTCGACGAACTGCGCGAAAGGGTACCGCAAATACAGGGGGTCAACGTCGAGCCAGGGGGGCGCACGGGGCAGATCTTCTTCACCTTCAAGCGCAGTCCTCAACAACTGGCCGGTTTGCAGGCGGCGATGCAACTGGCCGGAGTCGTCGCCCAGATGCATCGCGTCACGGTGGGGCAGCCGGGGCTCGACCATCTGTGCGATCGCATCGCCAAAGTCGATTTTGCCGCGGTGGCAAATCTGGCCCGTTCCGGGGGGCACGACGTGCAGGTCGACCGCTTTGCGCTGAGCGCGACCTTGCAGGGGCGCTACCGTTTCGGCCAGGCCGATGTGATCCGCGCGGTAGCTCGGGTTTTGCGCGAGAAGCACGGTATGCGCCAGGGACAGGGTGACAATATTCTGCGCTTGCACTTGCAATTAAATGGGCGTCGCGGTCTGTTGGGCATACGCTTGGGGCCAGCCATTGCTCCGAGTGCGGCCCTCGCCTTTTGTCTTTTCCGGCTGTTGGGCATGCAAGCGGGTACCCACTTGCTGTGGTCGCGTCGCGATTGGCGGGAAATGGCGGCACTGGAGCGACATAGCACGCCGCGAGTGCTGATCGGCATCGATGAGAGGAAGCCGGTGCGGCGGGAACAACGAACGCTTGCCGCGGTGGCGAAAGCGGGGTATTATCCGCTAAAAAATGGCTGTATGGATTATGCGCTGCGCCACGTTGGCAAAGACAGTCATGGCGAGATTGCCGAACTGGCACGTATATTGCGTTTTGGCGGTGTGGGATTGGTTCAGGTCAGTCAAGCTGCGCCCTTCTTAGCGGCTATGGATGAGGGGGATTATCCCTTCGTCGTCTTGGCCCATTTGCGCATGCGGGAGAGGGGACGGCCCTATGAATTGCTCGTTCTCGAGCGTTTAGAAGAATACGATCCCGACCTGATTCAGGTCAAATGGGAAGTGTAAGAGGTTGATTTTTATGAAGGTATGTGGTATTTTGGTCTTGGGTAAGGACCGGGTTAAACGAGGCCGTTATGTCGGAAACTGAAAATCCCCTCGAAGGCGACGAGAGCGCAGCTGAGGAGGGTTTGGCAGCTGAGGTGACCGCGGGAGCAGGCGAGGATGCGGGGGAGGATGATGCTCTGGGCGGTGCAGGGCACCTCGATCGCCAATTGGGGGACGAAAGTTCCTCTGGCGGCAAGGATGTGGTTGATGATGCCGGTGTCGAGGAAGCCCTGCAAGCCTGGGAAGAAGGTGGGCATGTACTCGAAGAAAGCGAAGATTCGGACCAGATAACCGCCGTGCGCTTTGCGCAACTGGAAGAGGCCGTACCCCAGGTCAAAAAAAATGTCCACATGTTGGACAATGTGGTCGTTGATATTACTGTGGAGTTGGGCCGCAAACTCATGTCCGTGCGCCGGTTGACCGAACTCAAGGAACAGGATGTCATCGAGCTGGACAAACTGGCCGGTGAGGCCTTTGATATCCGGGTCAACGGCCGCCTATTCGCCAAGGGGGAAGTTGTGGTCGTCACCGACTTGATGGCCGTGCGCATCACCGCGCTGCATTCAAATCCCGATACCCAAAAAACAGAAGTCGAATAACTCAGACGCTGGGCGGTACCCACTTGCGGGTCTGGCTGGTATTGCGCTTGAGCGCATTGTCTATGATACGCGTGAGTTCCGATGCCTCAATGGGGAATTCAACGAGGGCGTCGTATGCAATGCGCCGCAGGCGAATCTGCGTCACGTCGTCTAAGGGGACGGCCGTGTGGATGGCGATGGGGATATTGTGGGTGGCGGGGTGATCCCGCAAGATGGCGAAAAATTCGAAGCCGTCCGTTCCCGGCAGAAAGAGATCCAGAAAAATAAAATCGGGTCGCTGAGCGACCATTTTCTCTATGCCCTCGGCGCCGTCGCCGGCAAAATCCAGTACGTGTTTGGTGCGGAGGCGGATTATCCGCTCGAGGTATTTCTGCGTTTGGGGATTGTCGTCGATCATCAGCAAATTGGCCATGGGCGGTCCGCATCCATATCTTATTTTCGAAGTAGCAAAATCCGCGAATTTGGCGGTCGCTCACGGCCGTCGCAAAATGCGCAAGGAGGGATGTGTGGAAACTAGCTCGGCAGCGGCTTTCGCGCAAGCACAACAGTTAATACCCGGTGGGGTCAATAGTCCGGCTAGGGCCTTTGGTGCCGTGGGTGGAGGGCCGCGCTTCATCGACCGGGGTGCTGGTGCCCGACTCTACGATATCGACGGCGAGGAGTATATTGACTACGTGTGTTCCTGGGGGCCACTCATCTTCGGCCACGCCCATCCGCGGGTGGTCGCGGCGGTGCAGGATGCCTGTGCTCGCGGCACCAGCTTTGGTGCCCCGACCCCGGTCGAAACCGATTTGGCCGCGCGCATCGCCGCGATGGTGCCCGCGGTGGAGATGGTGCGGATGGTGAATTCGGGTACCGAGGCGACGATGTCGGCGGTGCGTCTGGCACGGGGCCACACGGGACGGGATAAGATTATCAAATTCGAGGGCTGCTGGCACGGGCATGGCGACAGTTTCCTGATTAAGGCCGGATCGTCGGCTTTGACGCTGGGGGCCCCCGACAGTCCAGGTATTCCCCAGGGCGTTGCCGATAGCACCTTGACCGTGGCGTACAACGACGCCGATGCCGTGCGCACGACCGCCCGCGATAATAGCGGCCAAATCGCCGCCATTATCGTCGAACCAGTCGCCGGAAATATGGGCACTGTCTTGCCGCGCGCAGGCTTTTTGCAGGCGCTGCGGCAAATCGCCGATGAAGAGGATATCGTGCTCATATTCGACGAGGTGATTACCGGTTTTCGCGTCGGTCCCGGCGGGGCGCAAGCCCATTATGGGATTGAGCCCGATCTGACCTGCCTGGGCAAGATCGTCGGCGGGGGATTGCCGGCCGCCGCCTATGGAGGCAAGCGCGAAATTATGCAAAATGTGTCCCCCCTCGGGGTCAAGGTCTCGCAGGCCGGTACTCTTTCGGGTAATCCGCTGGCGATGGCCGCGGGCTTGGCACAACTCGAGATGTTGGGCGAACCCGGAGTCTACGAGAGCCTTGAGGCTACCTCTGCTGCCCTTGCCGAGGGTATGGCGGAGAACTTGCGTAGATTGGACCTCAAATACGCCATAAATCGGGTGGGTGGGATGATGTGTATGTTTTTTACCGAGCGCGAGGTCGTCGATTTCGCCAGCGTGGGAACGGTTGATCTTGAACGCTTTAATTGCTATTTCTGGGCGATGTTGGAGCGGGGAATCTATCTGGCGCCATCGCAATACGAATGCATGTTTCCTTCCGTCGTTCACGGGGATGCCGAGGTTGAGGAGACGCTGCGGTCCCACTACGAGGCGCTCAAGGCCGTGCATTGAGCGTCCTGCGGTGGATAGCCGTCGCGGCGGTGCTGGGGTATCTGGGGTGTTCGGATCCGGGCATCGACCGCGAGGACGAATTGGGCGCAGAAGATGGCGGGCGCTTTGAACTGGTCGTGTTGGACTCTGTCGCCAAGCAAGCCGAAACGAGCGCCGATCACAGTCCTGCCCCGGCCACTGTCGCCGTCTTCTTCGATCCCGACGGCCCCTTTACCGTGCAGGTTGGGGTCTATGGCGACACCGGGCATGCCAGGGGATTGGTACGCGACTTAAAAGCACAGGGATATCCGGCGTATGTCGCCGCCAGTGACGAGGGGGCCAGGGTGCGCATTGGCTATTTTGGCTCGCGCGATGATGCCGAGCGCTTCGGTCGCATCTTCGCCGCCGACCGCGACGTCGAATACTGGGTCGATCGCCGGGCCAATGAATAGGCGGGAGGCGCTACAATGAGCAAGAAGCGGGTCATGTGCTGTGGGACTTTTGACTATCTCCATCCGGGCCATTTGTCTTTCATCGCCCAGGCCGCGGCCCTGGGCGATGAACTCTATGTCGTCGTTGCGCGCGATGCCAATGTGCAGCGAATCAAGGGGCATTTACCCGACCACTGCGAAGACGATCGCCGCGCCTCCATAGCGCGTCTGCCCGAGGTCGATGATGTCAGGCTGGGCTACCCAGGGCAGAATCTCTTGCGCGTCGTCGGCGATATCGCGCCCCATATTATCGCGCTCGGCTATGACCAGGGACGGCCACCGGGTTTGACCGCAGCCTTTCCCGATTGTGAAATTGTGGTGTTGCAGCCGCACCATCCAGAAAAATTCAAATCCTCCCTCTACCGCGCCCAGAGTGACTGAGGATTAATGCGCCGCCTGCATTCCTTTTTGCGCCATATGTCGAACAACCCAAAATCGCCCCAATTGATTATGTGGTACACCCGACCAGATGCCCCGCTATTGGAAGAGGTGCCAGAATGCAGTGTGCGCAGCTATAGCCCGGGTGACGAGGAGCAGTGGTTAGCCCTGTTGCAGGCCAATGGCCAGTTGGGCGCATGGGATCGGGCGCGACTCGACGCCGTACTGGGAGAAACCCATCTCCAGTATTTCGTCGAATGTCGGGGCTGTCTGGCCGCCTGCACCGGGATAAACGATCGGGAGCGGGACGGAGAGCCGTGCTGGGAAATCGGCTGGGTTGCGGTTCACCCCGACTTCCAGGGGAGGGGACTGGGCACGCTCATTACGGGCGCGGCCCTGGCTAGGGCGGTGGAGTTGGGCAGACGCCCGATTTACCTGCTGACCGACGATTTTCGCGTGCCGGCATTGCGCTGCTATCTCAAGTTGGGCTTTGTGCCGGGGGATGGCCACGCCTCGTATCGCGAGCGCTGGCGGGCGATATTTGCTGGACTCGGAGAAGATTATCGTGCGTTAATACCCGATTTTATTGCGGAGGAACGTTGATGCAGCTGGTCATTTGTTCGGATATCCACGACAATATTTGGGCATTAGAATCCGCGCTGCCCGGCATGGCCGGCGCCGATGCGCTGCTATTCCTCGGGGATTTCTGTGCCCCATTTACTCTGGTCCAACTCGCCGAGGGTTTCGCCGGTCCTATTCATATTGTTTGGGGCAATAACGACGGGGACAAGTGGCTGCTGACGACCCAGGCCAACCGCTTCGACCACGTGGTATTGCACGGCGAACTGGCGGAGCTATACCTGGCGGACAAGCGAGTGGCGATGAACCACTACCCGGATATCGCCCGGGGTCTGGCCCGAGCCGGCGACTACGACCTAGTGTGCTACGGGCACGACCACCAGGCTCATCACGAGGTCTTGGGGCCGACCGTGCTATTCAACCCCGGGGAGCTTATGGGGCGCCTGGGCTCTAGTACCTACGCGCTCTGCGACCTGACGACGGGCAAATTCGATCGCGTTGACGTGCCGCGCTAGTTAGTCCAGATACCCCAATTCTCGCAAACGGCTTTGCAACAGGTTGCCGTCGATACTAGGACCGATCTCCGCCTGCATGTAGGGCGATGCTGCCCGCATCCTGGCATAGGCCTGGTGGTACTCATTGTGGTCTTGTAGCGAAAATAGAGGCTTTT
>PBOD01000051.1 GCA_002724215.1 Gemmatimonadota bacterium
TGGGCCAGCGCAGAAGAGAGTGTAAGGATGGCGCAAATGAGCTGGATGAGGAAGGTGCAGTCAAGGATCGGAGACGGGATATTTGCACGGGTCATAAGATCTCTCGTCGTCGGGATGGCCAGCTACTACGGGAGAAAAAAATTAATATCTTTGAGCGATCTCTTCAACGGGCCGGAACCGCGAACCCTCGCCGCGAAATTTCGTCTTTGCCCTTTTAGATCCCGCGGTAATTAACAGAGGGCGATTTTGCAAAAGCGCACATGCCGAGCGGAGGCATCCACTTTATGCGAGTAGTCATACGCGATATTGGGCACATGGGGCTGCGTCTGGTGTTGGGAGCCGCGGCGCTGTACGGCCTGGCTTGCGGGGTGCTCTACACCTTTCAGGCCGCATTGGTCTACGCGCCGCACACAGCGATTGTCGCGACGCCGGACGAGGTCGGTTTGGCCTACCGCGAGGCGTTCTTCACCACCGCCGACGGCGTGCGGTTGACGGGTTGGCACTTGCCCCTGGAGGAGGCGCGCGGCACGGTGCTGTTCTGCCACGGCAATGCGGGCAATATTTCGCATCTTATGCCCGACGTACGGGCGATGCACGCGCTAAAATTGTCGGTATTTCTCTTCGACTACCGCGGTTATGGGACCAGCGAGGGCGAACCTACGGAGATGGGCACCCACCTCGACGCGGCGGCGGCCTGGGCGTATCTGGTGGCGGAGAGGGGGGTAGATCCGGCGCGGATCATCGTTGTCGGGCGCTCGCTGGGCGGGCCGATTGCCGCCCGCCTGGCGCTGCAACAGCACCCGGCAGCGTTGTTTTTGGAGGCGACCTTCACCTCGTTGCCCGAGGTGGGGCAGGAGATCTATCCCTTCTTCCCGGTGGGGTGGTTGTCCCGCTTTCATTACCCCACCCTCGAGTACCTGCGTATGGTGGAGTGTCCGGTGCTGGTGTCGCATAGCCGCGACGACGGCCTGATCCCCTTTGCGCACGGGCAGCGGCTCTACCAGGCGGCGCGCGAACCCAAGGCCTTCACCCAGTTGCGAGGCCGGCACATCGCCGCTTTCCGCGAGCAGGCGGATATCTATGGTGCCGGGATCGAGAATTTTCTGGTGAATACTCTGGGCTGGTAGCTCAGATCAGCGCGGATAATAGACGGTCGTTTCCGTAGCGGGAATATCTTCCGAGCCGGGAATGATTTCGCCCACAACGCCATTGAAGGCAACAACCTTATCAGGTGGCGTCTTAGGTTTTTCGGGGGACGGAGCTACTCTCCTTTTAGCGGTGATGTTTAACGTGGCCCGCAAGCTGGATACAAATCGGCCACCGGTCTAATATCGTTCGTTAGATAATCCAGAAAATAAACATGAAGTAAAGAGCGGAAATTGCTACCCAGACAAAAATAGACCTTATGATGAAGCTTTTTACATGTTTTTGCATAACAAACTGTTGATCGAGGGTTAAACCTGCTCCACCGAGTATACGAAATATACCAGCGAGAGACAACGATATGCCCGTCTTTCACGACCACCAATGCACCCCCTTCGACCACCTAGTCGAGGACGTTATGGTCGAACGTAACACAGAGTTCTAAGGGGAGCTTTGATGGACTTCTCCTTCACTTTTTCGACAGTATACAAAAACCCCCGTCGCGTCCAAGCGGCGGGGGTTACAGTAAGAGGTGTAGCGTCGTTGCGTAAATTATTCAGCGTCGTCGCTGTTTGGGGTTGGACTTGATGGGATAAATTCTCTAAATCTATCGACCATCTGAGCAGATTTCCATTTCCAAACGCCGTTCCTTTTTTCTGCCACCCAGAGACTCATGTGCCCGTCATTGTTGCGACCTCCACCTTCCGCTGACAATTGGTAATGAAATTGGGTGATCGCCACGGCGACATCGCCATTTACTGATACATGATTCATTTCGCTGTGAAATATCAGTCGGTCACCAAATGCCTTGCGGCCTTGGTAGTCTTCATCGTTAGAGCCTAACCCCTGAAAATACTCGTTCGCAGACATTATTTTTGAGAGCAAGAAATATGGCCTATTATTGGGCCGCGGAACGTCGATTATATAGAAGTCTTCCCAATAGGTTGAGCGGACCATCTGCGCATTTCCAATCCTATGTCCTTCTTGTTCCTTTTGGAATAGCGACCGAATAGCCTCTCTATCCTCTTTTTCACCAGCAGATACTGGAATTGCAGTTAGGAGTAAACTGCATAGAGCGAACGTCCAAGTTAGGTATTTCATCGGAGAACCTCCTGCCAAAGATTTATATGAGTAGTCGCCTGAAGTAAATGCGTGAGCGACGATGGAACCGTTACACTACGCAAATGGCGGCCACCGCACAAGAAAAAAGCCCCCGTCGCATCCAAGCGGCGGGGGCGAGGCGTCAGCGGCTGTTAAGGCGGTCATGCTGCCGTCGCCGATGAGGCGATTGTCGCTAAGTGGTCGACCCGCTTGCAATAAACAGCAAGGACCTGAGGTTTAGGTATAGGATGCCCTCAGATCCAGAAAGCGAAGAACAGGATCACCGACCATAAACGGTCCAATCTCTTCAAATGCGCCCGAATCGATTCGCCACTGGAAATATTTCTCGTACGCCTCCTTGCTGTCCCACATACTTAATGCTTCGACTCTATTTTCGTCGTCAATNGGAGTTACCAAATGAACCCAATGGCATCCTTCATAGGAGCGGGTNTCGGGCAAGTTTGGGTTGATAATGCCCAAAGCTTCTTCTCGTTTTCCAGCAGCTATTTCAAACTGGATGTTTACGATTACTGCCATGTTAGCCTCCTGCCAAAGGTTTAGAAGAACGTCGCTCGCGCCNAATGCGTCAGCGACGATGGGACTCGTATCGTACGCAAACCGCNGTGGCCGCACAAGCGANAGCCCCTGTCGGAACCAAGCGGCGGGGGCGGGCAGGAAGCCCGATAGGGGATCGCCTGACCTATAGCGGCGATAGCGATGGCGTATNTNTTGGGCCAGGCGGNGGTGGATACGTGGGCAGCGTGATGCACTAAATCGGTCCGCCCNAAATTGCGAGGCGGGCCGATCTTTAATTNTCTATCAAAAGTATCGATACGAGTTGATTTGGATCGATACGTGATCACCCGCGTATTGGTTATACGTATAGACGACTTCGCATTCTTCTATACCTTGCGATACCCCCTACTGCCTTCCGTGAGCAGGCGGCTGTCTACGGCGCCGGGATCGCGGATTGCCTGGCGCGGACCCTGGGCTGGTAGCTCAGATACGCCCCTCTTTTTCCCATTCGGCAAGTAGCTGCTCGCGATAGGCTTCGGCTCGTGCCAGATCCTCTTTGGCGCGAGCGGCGTAGTAGACGAAGCCGAGTGCGCGGCGCGGGCGCGGGCTGTCGTTGGCGTCAGCGCGGTGTATACACATCGAGTGGTGGATCAAGAGGTCGCCGGGTTGGGCGTGGACGGGGGTCTCGCGCTGGTAGTCGGCAGCGCCGTAGTCGGTGATGCCCTGCGAGAAGCCGAGTACATCGGTGCGCTGGTGGGGACGCATGGCCTGCAAATGCGAGCCGGGCAGATAGCGGACACAGCCGTTGTCCTCGTCGATTGGGTCTTGCGCCAGCCACAGCGTAATGGCTTCGTTGGGCTCGAGCATGAAGTAGAAGCCGTCCTGATGCGGCGGGGTGGCCTTACCGCCGTGCGGCAGTTTGTTGAACCACTGCAGATTTCTGCCGACGACCTCGTCGTCGAGCAGTGCGCGGGCGGTGTCGAACATCCGCTCGCTATGGAATAGCTGGTGGAAGTAGGGGTCATGGTCGGTCATGCCCTGCAGCCGCATCAATGTAGCGGGATCGTCCTTGTCTTCGTAGAAGCCGGCGCTGTGGTCGAGGGTCGGCAGGACCTCCGCTATATAGCGATCAAACTCGGCGTTGACTTGGGCCATTTCCGCCGCGTCGATAAAGCCGCGCCAGGCGACGAAGCCCCGGGCGGCGAATTCCTCTTTGGCTTGTTGCAAGTCCATGGTCAATTTCTCCTTCTGGGTGGCCAAGCGAGGTGTTGCTGTAAAAAGCGCAATGTACCCTGGCTGTTGATGGTGTGCGGTCCGTCGAAAAATTCGATCGCGGTGCGGTCGGCGAGGCCCAGTTCGACATAGCGGCGGTAGGTGCGCGCGTATTCGTAGGCGACCCATTCGTCGGGGGCGACGCCGTCGTGGTGGCCGCGTTCGACCATAAAGGGCCGGGGGCAGACCAGCCAGCTCATCTCGGCGTAGTTGAAGGTATTGCCGAGATCGAATTCGCACATCTCGTACTCGCCCGTAAGCAGGTACGAATAACTATGGCGGGCTGAGGCGTTTTTCCAGATCCACTCGTTGTAGTCGGCCGAGCAGATCGACAGGCAGTAGTCTTCCAGCAGCGCCGGGACCCGCATCGCGGTTTTGCCTCCGTAGCTGAGGCCGTAGAAGGCGATGCGGGCGGGGTCGATATAGGGCAGGGTGGCCAGCCATTGCAGGATGCGCTGGTGCTGGCGAACGATAAACGAAAAGAGCGACAGCCCGAGCGGATTGGCCAGTCGCTGCAGCCGGCGGAACTGATCCTGACCGATATAGGGGTTTTGCGGCGCAAAGACTACATAGCCCATTTCGGCTAGGCGGCAGGCGTAGCGGTGGTAGGCGGGATGGTCGACGGCGGCGTCGGCTAGGTCTTGCGGGCGGCCCTCGAGACCGTGCTGGCAGACGACGACGGGGCGCTTCTGGTCCTTGCGGATGCCCTTGGGGACGAGCAGGATGCCATAGGCGAAGACATCGCGGTAGACGTCGAGGACGACTTCGTAGCCGGTGTATTTTTTTTCGCGGTAGACCAGGCGCGAGCGCGGTCGGGGCGCGACGCGGGGTGCGGGCAGGCGGCCAATGACCTGATCGTGCAGGTATTTGCGGTAGCGGCGAGTGGTTTTTTTCCAGGTATCTGCGTCGCGGGCATCGGCTCTGGCCCAGAAGCGCTTGCGGGCGAATTCGGCGTCGGCGAGCAGGTCCTGGGTGTGGTCAAGCAATTGGTGGAACTGGCGCTTATGGCGTTGGGACGCATCGGGCAAATTGCGCAGGCGACGCGGGGCGGGGCCGGTGGGTTGCAGACGCTGGATGCCGAGGGCTATGAGCAAGGTCGCGAGCAAGGCATCGCTGCCCGGTGCAGTGCTGTGGACCAGGGCGAAGTCGCGGCCGTGGGGTCCGGCCAACGCCTGCGCTCGCTCGAATTCCGACGCGACCTGGTCGGCGGCGGGGGTGATCAGGCAGCCTGGAGCCGCGCCGGCGCGGCCCGCGCTGGGGGCGGGTGGTCCGGCGATGCGTGGGTGGGGGCTAGCTTCGACGACCAGGTCGCCTGCGACAAGTGCGGCGATCTCGGCGTCGCCGAATTCGCGCAGCAAGCCGAAGATATTGCGGTAGATCGGTTCGCGCCACAGCGCCTGGCGGNTCTGGAAGTAGCCGCTGACTCCGGCGGCGGCGATACGCTGGTCGAGCGCGGCGGCGTAGAGNGCCAGCAGGCCGCCTTCGCCATAGCCGCAGACGCCGACGGGGGTGTCGTAGAGGTCGATAGCAGCGAGAATTTTCTGGACTTCGATGCCGATGAGGTGTTGGCCGAGTTCGAAGGCGGCGCGGTAGAGATATTCGCGGTGCGGCTGGTTGGTCATGCGCACGCCGGGGAGTCCCGAGTGGGTACAGGCGCGGTCGATGAGTGTGGGTACCAACACNCGGCAGCCGCTCCGGGCCAGGCGCGCGGCATAGGCGGGGTGCGCACCCTCGAGGCCGGCGATGCGCTCAGGTGTCCAGTCGGCATCGGGTAGTGCGACGACGGTGGCGCGGGCCGGGCGCCTGGGCTCCAGTAGCAGGCCTTCGGCATCGACGCGCGCGAATACGCGCCAGCGCACGGCGTGGATGTGGTAGTTGGAGCCGCGGGCGAGGGGCTTGGCGGCGAGATAGCTGAGCTCTGGCGTGGCNCGCGGTCCGTCGGCGCCGATNAGGCGGGCGAGGCGTTGGCGTTTTTGCGCGGTGGTGCCAGACGCTGCGGCCGTCTTCCGGGTGGCGCGCAGCAGGTAGCGTTGGATGCCGGCGACCATGAGCTCGGCCAGGTCGCCCTTCTCCGCGAGCGGGTCGGTAGCGGGTAGTTCGGTCATTGGCCCAGCAGCGTACGCAATTGCGGGCAGCGGGGCAAGTGGAGTTTGACGGGCGCGAAAGGGTGGGCTAATATGGCACGACGGCACTAGCTGAATTGGAGCGTGGGGCNCTGGGTCTTGGTGGTGTGCCAAGAGTGCGACAGGGGATATCGCAATGGACCTGGGTCGACAACGACGCATCCACCCGCCAGTGGAAGATCGATACGAGAGTNGGCATTATGACGGACTATACCGATAGCGCGATTGCGGCCGGCTTCAGCCCCGACCGTTTAGCCCGCATTGCGCCGGGCATGCAGCGCTACATAGATGAGGAACGGGTCGCCGGCTTCAGTATGATGGTGGCGCGGCGGGGGCAGTTGGTCTACCGCGAGCAGATCGGGTGGATGGACGTTGCGGCAAAGAAACCGGTAGCCGACGATACCATCTACCGCATTTACTCGATGACCAAGCCGGTGGTGTGCACGGCGCTGATGACGCTCTTTGAGGAGGGGCGCTTGCAGATCAGCGACCCGGTGGCGAAATACCTGCCGGCCTTCGCCGGGATCAAGGTGCAGCAAGGCGGCGGGGAGGTCGCGGCGGCGCGGCCCCCGACGGTGCGCTCGCTGCTGACGCACACCTCGGGGCTTAGCTACGATTATCTGGAGGATTTTCCGGTGGCCGAGCAGTACCGGCAGGCGGGGATTTGCGCCAATGCTTCGCGCACCCTGGAGCAAATGATCGCCGAACTGGCGCGCTTTCCCTTGGCCTACCAGCCGGAGACGCGCTGGCACTACGGTCTGGGCATCGATGTGGCGGCTCATCTTGTCGAGGTGATCGCGGAGGTGTCGCTGAGCGAATTTTTGCAGCAGCGGATATTCGCNCCGCTGGGCATGGCGGATACGGCCTTCCGCGTGCCACAGGAGCAACAGCACCGGCTGGCACAGATGTACGGCCTGGGCGATTTTACCGCCGAGACCACCAGCGTCATGAACGCGCGCGAGGCGCCCGGCAGCGGAATATGGCCGCTGGACGTATCTGCGACCTATCCGATCGACGATGGGAATTTTGCCCGCGGTGGCCACGGCCTCTACTCGACGCTGGACGATTATTTTCGTTTTGCACAGATGCTGCTCAACGGCGGCGAGTTGGACGGGACGCGGATCATCGGGCGCAAGACGCTGGAATTGATGCACGCCAACCACCTGTCGCTGGATCTGCTGCCGCTGGTCAACAATGGTGTGCCCAATCCCGGCTATGGCTTCGG
Source organism: Gemmatimonadota bacterium (assembly GCA_002724215.1). Taxonomy (GTDB): domain Bacteria; phylum Latescibacterota; class UBA2968; order UBA8231; family UBA8231. Next base: position 7,381 of record PBOD01000051.1, read on the forward strand.
CCTTGGGTCGCGGGTGCTGCTCGACGTAGCGGCGACGGGGTTGCCGGGGTCGGTTGGCGAGTACGGCTGGGCGGGGGCGGCAAGGACCTACTACTGGGTCGATCCGCACGAGGAAATCGTCGGTTTGATGATGGCGCAAAAGAAGGGGATCGACGCACCGCAACGCGACTATATCGCGCTGGTCTACCAGGCGCTGGTGGACTAGCTGGCGCGAGGGGTATCGATGGCGATGAGATTCGAATTGATATATATTGCCAGCGCGATANAAACGCTATACCGAATGGGGAGCATATGGCAGCGAAGCAGAAGGTGATCAACCTGGCGATGGTCGGCTGTGGCGGGATGGCTGGCGCGCATCTGAACGGTTATCAGGAGCTTTTACAGCGGGGCGAAAAGCGCTTTCGTATTGTCGCGGCGGTAGACGCTGCNCTCGACCGGGCGAGGGGTTTTGCCGNGCGGATAGAGGGCTTCGCTGGCTGGCCCGTCAACACCTATGCGAGCGTCGAGCAATTGCTCAATAGCGAAAAGGACCTCGACGGTGCNGATATNTGCAGCCCGCACGGCNTGCACCACGTACTGGCTTGCGAGTTGCTCGCAGGCGGCGNCAACGTGCTGGNCGNAAAGCCGATCGGAATCACGGTCAGGGCTTCGAAGAAGATCATCCAGGCCGCCAGGCGCAATAAACGGGTCGCCGCNACCGCCGAGCAGTGTCGCCGCGCCATCGGCCAGCGCACCATCCACTGGGCTTTCAACGACGGGCTATTGGGCGAGCCGCGGATGTGGTGGGCGATTCGCGCGGGTTGGAACGACCCCGAACAGGTCCCGAACTGGCACTGGCGCGTCGACCGCAAGCTGGGCGGCTGTGGCATGGTGATGGACAGTGGGGCGCACTGGGTGGATACGATGCGCTANTGGTTCGGGGAAGTCGACAGCGTGTACGCGCGGGTCGAGCACATGTATCCGCGGCCGCACAACAAGAACGGCAAGGTCGTAAATAGCGCGATGGAAGACTTCTGGACCAGTATCTTCAACTTTAAGAGCGGGCTTATAGGGACTTGGTCGTGGACGACCAGCGCGCCGGGCAAGGGCTTTACCCAGTTGACGATGAGCGGGACCAAGGGCTCGATTATCGATTCGGATATCTTCCATCCGGCGGCCTTCCAGGCTAATGGCGAATGCCAGCTTGTCGACGGCACGGCCTATAGCATGCCCAAGTTGCAGGAGATGTACCTGGATACGCTGGGTCAGCGCAAAAAAGCCCGGCTGTTCCCCTATGGGATCACCGGCGGTGTTACGCTAGAGCTATGGGATTTCATCGATGCTTTGAGCAAGGGGCGGCCAGTGGAAATAGACGCAGAGGAGGGCCTGCGCAGCAAGGCCGTCAGCGAGGCGATCTACGAGTCGGGCAAGTCGGGGCAGGTGGTCAAAGTGGCCGATGTACTGAGCGGCAAGATCGACGCCTATCAGCGCGATGTCGATCGAATGTGGAAACTCCGCTAGAGATTTGCGGCCCTTTTGTCGCCGCCGATGCGCCGCCACAATCGGCTGAGGATCCGCGCATCGAAGGTGTCTTCTTCGCGTGCCTCAAAGGGCGGCGTCTGGCGGAAGTCGGGGACCCGGGTAGGGTCGTTGGGGTCTTGCAGCAGGCGGAATACAAAGACGTAGTTGCCGGTGCTGTCGAGAAAAGAGTCGGAACGGCCGAAGCGCAGATCGTTGAAGTAGAGGCCGTCGGCCCGGTCTTCGACGCGGTAGTAGCCGCGCGAAAACCACAACAGGCGCTGGACCGGCTCCTGGTCGAGCTTGTCGGCGATGAGGTGGCTATTGCGCTCGATGCGGCGGAAGTGGATATCGGGATCTTCGTCGAGCAGCGAGTAGAGGCCCGACCACAGCTGGTCGTCTGCGCGGGCCAGACCCATCCACAGCACAGTATTGAAGGGTGTGGGGGTGGTGTAGAGCTGTTCGTAGGCGATGCCGCGCTCAGCGAGCGCCTCGGCGAAGGCGGTGCGGGCCTGGATATAGCCGACGGCCGACCACACCAGGTAGGCCGTGCTCAGCGACAGTCCGAGGACGTTGAGTTTGCGGCGACGGGAGAGTTGCTTTTGGCCCAGGGCGGCGACGAGACCNNCACCCAGCGGCAGGGTGTAGAGCGGGTCGATGATAAACAGGGAACCGAGGGCGACCGGATAGTCGCTGAACGGGCTGAAGAGCTGGGTGCCGTACATGGTGAAGCAGTCGAGCAGGGCGTGGGTCAAGAGGCCGCAAAACCACAGCAGGCTCCACTCGCGCCAGCCGGCGTCGCGGTGTAGGCGCGACAGCGCGTAGCCGAGGGCGATGCCCCCGACGACGGCAAAGAGCAACGAATGCGACACGCCGCGGTGGACGCCGAGCTGGGCGCTTTCGGAGAGGAAGGGGGCGGTGAGTACGTCGAGGTCGGGCAGGGTGCCGGCGGNCGCGCCCCACAGCGGGGCCTTTTTGCCGACCTTTTTGCCCAGGACCAGTTCGCCGACGGCGGCGCCGAGGGTGGCTTGGCTGACAGAGTCCATGGATGTTTCAGGAGGCGATGGTAATGAAGTGCATCTCCACGAATATATCGGCAGACGGCAAAAGCGCCATCGGGGCTCTGTGAGNTGGCAGCCCACGGCACCCGACCTGGCGGCGGCTTTTGCNGCCCACGTCGACCCGCTGGCCGCCCTGGCCCGAGCCGATATTCCGGCCATTTTGCTGCGCGGGGTTTATCCGGCCGCCGACTGCCGGGGGCTTATCGCGCGCTTTGTCGAGCGGGGGCTGATGCGGGATCCGGACATCGCTGATCCGCACGACCGGCGCACGCGCATCGATATCGGCACCAGCCTCGGTAACCTGGGCGGCGACCAGGAGGCCTTTCTCACCGATGCGGCGGCGACGCGCGCGCTCTTCGCCACGCTCTTTGACGGCTTTGCCGATCCGGTGGCGACCCTCTACGGGCAGTTGCAGGCGCTGGCTGGCGACAAGCAAGTCAAGACCGCACGCGAGCCGAACGGGCGCCTCTACGGGCCGGCGATATTCCGCGTCCACTACGACAGCCACGCCTACCGGCCGCATATCGACCACGTGGTATTGCGCGAGAAGCGCTTCGACTATGCGGTGTCGCGTTTTGCGCATCAGTTTGCCGGGGTGCTCTGCGTGCAGAACGCCGATGCCGAACAGCCGGGTGTGCAGGCCGTATTGCACCGCTGCCTGTGGACCGAGGAAATCCAGCCCTATATCGCCGAGGGGCGCTACGACGAATACGCGGCAACCCGCGATATCGAACGCTGTCGGGTCGAACTGGAGCCGGGGGATCTCTACTTCTTCAACACCCGCTGTNTCCACGAGGTCCCCGCGGTGGTGGGGGCGGATCCCAGAGCGGTGCTGGCGGTTTTTATCGGCTATGCACCCGACGATGACGAAATCTACGTATGGTCGTGAGGAGGGTTGGGCTATGCATGCGGATCTGACGGATTATATCGGCGATTACACCGCCTCCGAATACTACGCCCTGCTCGACCCGGCCCTCAAACAGCATGCCGAGCCGCTATTGTTCGAGATGCTTGAGGGCGCGCGCGCGCTGGCCCCGGCCTTTCCACTCGAGGCAGACGGCGAGTTATTCGCGCGGGTACTGGTGGAAAAGGTCGCGCCGCTGGATCTGCCCTTGCCGACGCGGCAGGGTGCGCCGCGACTGCTGGCGGCATTTTTCGACTACCTGGCGGCAGCGGGAAAATATCCAGATGCGGAGGAATGGGCGGAGTGGATGCCCGCGATCGCGGCGCAATACGAGGAGCGATTCCGCGCCGACGGCAGCGTGCGNGGTCAGACCGTGGTCAAAAAGCTCGCCGCTGTCGGTCGCAACGATCCCTGTCCCTGTGGTAGCGGCAAGAAATTCAAAAAATGCTGTATCGANCTGTTGAGTTAGGTGATTTCGGCCGGTAGCGCGGCGNTGAGTTGCGCCAGGCGCTCTTGCGAGGGCACGCNGGCCATCACTTCTCCCTCGTCCATATTTTCCAATTCCAGCGTTTCTCAGTTGCTCCATTAGCGGCGCGTTCGAGCTGCGGGGCCCGGCGTCGGTTCGCGCTAGGATCAGCGCCGATTCTACCAATNCTGCACCGAGCCGTCGGTGCGGCGCCAGTGCGGTGGCTCGTCGGGAATATTCGGCGGGTGCTGGCGCGCGGCTTCTTCGTCGAGGTCGATTCCCAAGCCCGGCGAGTCGGAGGCCAAGAGGTAGCCGTCTGCGAGCTGCCAGTCGTGCGGAGTGACTTCGGACATCCAGCCGCCGCCGGGCGCAAATTCCTGCACTGCGCAATTGGGGATTGCGAGATTGAGGTGTAGCATCGCGGCGGTGGAGACCGGGCTGCCGGTGTAGTGGCAGGCCAGTTCCTGATAGTGTACTTCCCCCATGGCGGCGATTTTCTTGCCCTCGGTGATGCCGCCGGTNTGGCAGATATCGACGCGGAGGTAGTCGACGAGTTCGCGTTCGATNAGTTCGCGATAGGCCCACTTGTCGTGNAGCTGCTCGCCGGTGCCCAGGGCTACATTGGTGTGCGCGCGCAGGGTGGCGAAGGAGGTGGGGTTTTCCGAGCGTATGGGATCTTCGACGTAGAAGGGACGCAATGGTTCNATGGCGTTGCACAGTTCGATGGCGCGGGGCGGGGACAGGCGGGTGTGGACTTCNACGATAATTTCGGGGTCGTCGCCGATGGCTGTGCGCAGNGTTTCGACGAAGTGCGCGGCTTGCGCTACGGCCTGGCGCGGGTGGAAGTGGTCATCGGGCAGCGCGTCGGTGGGGGAGATGCGGAGGACTTTGTAGCCTGCGGCGAGGAGCTGGTGGCTGCTTTCTACCATTTCTTCAGTGTTGCCGCAGCGCGCGTGGCGGTAGACGAGGACCTTGTCGCGGGCCTTACCGCCCAACAGGCGATAGGTCGGCACATTGAGCGCCTTGCCGGCCAGGTCCCACAGCGCGATGTCAATGCCGGCCAGTGCCGACTGGAGCACCGGGCCGCCGCGCCAGAATGTGCCGCGGAAGACATCTTGCCAGATGTGCTCGATGCGGGTGGCGTCCTGGCCGATGAGCAGGGGCGTCAGGTGGTCGAAAGCGTGGGCGACGGCCATGTTGCGGCCCGAGAGCGAGGCTTCGCCGAGGCCGTAGAGGCCGTCTTCGGTGGTGATTTTGACGTAGGTGAACTGGCGCACGGGAAAGACATCGACGGCGGTGATTTTCATGGGGCGCCTCCTTTGGGGGTCGCTGGTAGGATAGGGAATATGTGGGGGCTGGGCCAGCAGGTGCACCCCCAAGCCGGTCTGCGTTAGTGCTTGCAGGGTGTCGCTTGACATGATTTGGGGGAGGGTGGATATTGGCCCGTTACCGGGATATTGAGGGGAAAAAGATGGCTGAGCTGGCGATTCGCGAGATGGGGGTAGAGGATCGGGAGGGGGTGGCGGAGTTGATTTGCGTCTCTACTAANTATTGGTACGAGCAGCATGGATTGCCGCGCATTTTTGCGGATGTGGAGCGTGCGGATGTGTTTTATAAGGTGTATGGGGGGATGGCGGGGAGTGTGGGGATTGTGGGAGAGATTGGGGGTAGGTTGGCGGGGTCTTGTTTTTATCACGTGCGGGAGACACACGTTTCGTTGGGCATAATGAATGCGCATCCCAATTATTTCGGGCAGGGGGTAGCGCGGGGGTTATTGGCGCATATTGTCAATGTGGCAGATGGGCTGGGCAAGCCAGTGCGGTTGGTGTCGAGCGCGTTGAATCTGGATTCGTATTCGCTGTATACGCGGGCCGGATTCGTACCGCGGTGCGTATATCAGGATATTGTGTTGCAGGTGCCGGGAGATGGGATTGAAGATGGGGGAGAGGTTGCGACGCGGGCGGATGTGGGGGGGATGGCGGCGATTGAAAAGGAGATCAGCGGCATTTCTCGGCTGGGGGATTATCGGCATTTTATTGAGAATAAGGACGGATTCTGGCACGTGTCGGTGTGCGAGGACGATGGGGAAGTAAGTGGTTTTTTGGCGTCGAGCGGAGGGATGCTGGGGCCGGGGGTGGCGCGGAGCGAAGAGCAGGCGGCGGCGTTGCTGCTGGCGGAGCTGAATCGGTTGCCGGGCGAGAAGGTGATCTTTCTGGTGCCGGCCGAATACGCGGGGTTGGTGCAAAGAGCCTACGGGTGGGGTGGGCGCAATTGCGAGTTGCACCTGGCTCAGGTGCGCGGGAACTTTCAGCCCTTTGCCGGGGTGAGTTTGCCGACCTTTATGCCGGAGACGGGCTGAAGTCGCCAGCGAGGAGCAGTTGACCGGTAATCAGGGGGCGCTTGCCCGGCCAGTCGATTAGCGGTTCGGAGATCTGCCAGGATTGGCTATGGGCGCTGGCGGTGAGGGTGCAGAGGTTTTTGAAGGAGGGTCGGCCGGGGTCGGCTAAGAGCAGGCGGGGTACGCCGGCGGCCCGGGCGCGGGCGACGAGTTGGTGGACGGGCCCGACCANATTCTGGCGGAAGCAGATGTCGGCGCCGATGAGTAGATCCTGGCGNGCGAGCAATTCGTCGGGTATGGCGTCGAAGGNAGCTTGCAGCGTCTGCACGGTTACCTCGTTGAGTTCGGCATGCAGCGCCAGATAGGGGAAGACCTGGGGGTCGATATCGACGGCAGTGACCGTTGCCCCAAAGGCGCGGGCGCAGAAAATGCCCGCCAGCCCCCAGCCGCAGCCGGCGTCGAGGACGCGCAGGCCCTGGGGCAGGGGATGCCCGGTGAGAAAGTCGGCCAGTAACCAGGTCGCGTTCCAGGTTTTGTGGCCCTGGGCCGAGGGCGCGTGGCGGCTGCGCAGAAGCCGTAGTTGCGGATGGCTGGGTTTGGGCAGGCGCAGGCCGTAGGCCTGGCGTTCGCGTGTGGTTTCCATGGTGTTCCCAATGTAACGACGGAGCGGGCGGGGCGCATAGCCCGCTGGATCGAGGAGCAATATGAGCGCAGAGTTGTCCTTTAGCCGCATCGTCGCAGCGCTGCCGCCGACCGTGCCCTTCGTGCCGCCCGAGGCGCTGGAGCGGGAGCGCGGGCAGATGTTGCAGCTGCGCATCGGTGCCAACGAGAGCAATTTCGGTATTTCCCCGCGGGCGCGAGCGGCGATGGCGGCGGCGGTGGACCAGGTGTATTGGTATAATGATCCAGAAGGCTATGACCTGCGCGCGGCGCTGGCCCAACACCATGGCNTTGAATTCGGCGAGGTGGCCCTGGGTGCGGGCATCGACGAATTACTGGGGCTGATGGTGCGGCTCTTCGCCGAGCCGGGCGACGCGGTAGTGAGCTCGCTGGGCGCCTATCCGACCTTCAACTACCACGTCGAGGGGCACGGCGCCGTTTTGCACCGGGCGCCCTATCGCGAGGATCGCGAGGATCTACCGGCGCTGCTGGCGCTGGCGCGCGAAGTGCGGCCCAAGCTCGTTTATGTGGCCAATCCCGACAATCCGATGGGTACCTGGCAGAGCGCTGAAGAGCTGCGCGCGTTTATCGACGAGTTGCCGGCGGGGTGCGTGCTATTATTGGACGAAGCCTATGTCGACTTCGCGCCGGCAGAGGCGCAGTTGCCGCTCGATACGGCCCGAGCGCCGGTGGTGCGGTTGCGGACTTTTTCCAAAGTGCACGGCATGGCCGGGGCGCGCATCGGCTATGCGCTGGCGCATCGCGAAGTGGTTGCGGCGCTCGACAAGGTGCGCAACCACTTCGGCGTTAATCGCATAGCCCAGGCCGGGGCGCTGGCCTCGCTCGCAGACGANGAGTTCGTCCGCGGCGTGGTGCGGCAGGTCGAGGAAGGGAAGCGGGAGTACGCGGCGCTGGCGGCGGAGTTNGGTCTGGGGACGGTGCCTTCGGCGACCAATTTTATCGCGCTCGATCTCGGCGACGGCGACCGGGCGCGGGGCTTGTTGCAAGCGCTCTTGCAGCGGGATGTCTTCGTGCGGATGCCCGGGGTGGCGCCATTGGACCGCTGTATCCGCCTGACGGTGGGGCCAGCCGAGGAGCGGGNGGCCTTTGCGGCCGTGCTGCGCGATGTCTTGCCGGAGGTCGGCTGATGCGGGTGCTGGTCGCGGGCAGCAGCGGGTTGATCGGCACGGCGCTATGCCGGGCGCTGGGTNCGGCAGGGCACGAGGGGGTGCGGTTGGTGCGCAGGGCGCCAGGTGCCGACGATGAGATTTTCTGGAATCCGGAGGGCGGTGTGTTGGATGCGGCGGCGCTGGCGGGGGTCGAGGCGGTGGTGCATCTGGGCGGGCGCAGCATTGCCGGCGGGCGCTGGACGGCACAGGTCAAGCGGGATTTGCGGCACAGTCGGGTAGGGACGACGGAGTTACTGGCCGGGGCGCTGGCGGGTTTGGATGCGCCGCCGCGGGTCTTTATCTGCGCGTCGGCCATCGGGATATACGGNAATCGCGGCGANGAGCAATTGCGCGAAGACAGCGGCGCGGGCACGGGCTTTCTCGCCGAGCTGGGCCAGGCGTGGGAAGGGGCGACCGCGGCGGCGGTGGATGCGGGGATTCGCGTGGTGCACGCCCGCTTCGGCATTGCGCTGAGCCGCGAGGGGGGCGCGCTGGCCAAAATGCTGCCGCCCTTTCGGCTGGGCGTGGGCGGCAGGCTCGGCAATGGCAAACAGTATTTTAGTTGGGTCGCGCTGGAGGACGCGGTTGCGGCGCTGTTGTTTGCCATCGACAACGACGATTTGCACGGTCCGGTGAATGTGACGGCGCCGACACCGGTGACTAATGCCGAACTGACGCGGGCGCTGGGGCGGGCGTTGCGGCGGCCGACGATTTTTCCGCTGCCGGCCTTTATGGCGAAAATCCTCCTGGGCGAGTTGGCCGAGGAGGGACTGTTGGCAAGCCAGCGGGTGGTGCCGCAGCGGCTTTTGGACGCGGGCTTTGAGTTTAGCTATCCCGCAATAGACGGCGCGTTGCGGCAGGCGCTGGAGATGTAGCCAATACGGGTGGTCGTCGTGGTCGGAGGCGGCCAGAATGGCGTCGAGTTGGCCGGGGCGCTGGTGGCGATGCCGCACGGCTTATTGCCGAGGGCGAAAAGTGTTGCTGAGGGGCAAATACAAGACCGGAACACACATATAAAGGAGGAGCAGTGGAAATGGCACTGACCAATGAGCAAATCAAAGAGGAAGTGCGCCAGGGCTATACCGAACGCGTCGAGCAAGGC
>PBOD01000006.1 GCA_002724215.1 Gemmatimonadota bacterium
CGCCGAAGACGAAGACCTGACGACCGGCGCTGGCCCGGCCCGGCCCCTCGTATCCCGAAAGGGGGATGGCGTAGATCCCGTCGCCGCCGGTCCATTCCGCTTCGCGCCGGAAGAGCGCGGTCCACTCCGGCGCCTCGCGCACGGCGATGCGCAGGTCGCCGGTGACGGTAGAGTGTTCGCCGATCAAATCAGTCCTTCCGTTTGCAGGTGCTTTTAAAGAATAGTCGCTAAGGTATTCCTCTGCCAACGAGCAATTGTCGCCGCCGTAAGACCTGGCTATATTGTGCGCCCAAAAAAGGCCCAAGTTATGCTCAAATGCTCCACATCGCTGTGGTCGGCCGACCTGGCTGACCTCGCTACTGCAATCAAGCGCGTCGAGCCCCATTCGGAGCGCTTCCACCTCGATGTTGCCGACGGTCACTACTCGCCGACGCTGCTGTTTTTTCCCGATCTGGTCGCCGCGCTGCGCCCGCACACCGGCCTCCCTTTCGAGATCCACCTGATGACCACCGACCCGGCAGCGTGGATTGACCCGTTCGCGGACGCNGGCGCCGATGCGATCATCATCTGCTTCGACTCNACTGACGATCCGGGCGCGGTGCTGGCGGCGATCAAGGCCAGGGGGCTGCAGACCGGGGTGTCNCTATTGTTGGAGGAAGAGATCGACNTGCTCGACCCCCATTGGGAACAGNTGGATATACTGACGCTATTGCAGACACCCGCNGGGATCAAGGGTGCCGACATGGATGAGCGCGCGCCGGGGCGAATTCGCCGCGCCCGCGCCGAAATCGAACGGCGGGGTTTGGCGACGGTGGTCGAAGCCGACGGCGGGATCCGCCGCCACACCGTGCCTAAGATCGCTGCGGCTGGCGCCGACTTTATCGTANCGGGGTCGCTGATGTTTGGAGAGGATCCGCTGGCCATGAGGGCGTGGTTGGCGGGGCTTGGTTGAGCTAGGNCTACGGGGGTGATTAGATGATCGCTGAGACCAAAATAAGATATTCCCACCGAGCAACAGTGCAATGCGAAAAAGGTTTACATCACACCAGCGTACACCCCTCCAGTTCCTTGGTGCTGAGCCGGATGCCGCCCGCGCGCAGACCGCGCACCGGGTACTGGTCGATGGGAAAGATCTCATTGAGCTTGCGCAGCCGCGGCTTGGGTTTGTAGTCGAGGACGACTTTCTTGGCGGAATCGGTGGTTAGCTTGATCAGCTTGCAGCCTTCGGGCACCAGCTCGTAGTTGCGGTCGAGTATGAACTTATCGACGATGCAGCGCTTGATATAGGTGGCGCCGGCCTTGTCCGTGTAGATGACGTTGAAGACCTGGTCCTTATCGACGAAGCNGCAGTGCANCATGCCCTTGCCGACAAAGAGTTTNTCGGGGGCATCGACTACCGAGTAGGAGCCGTCCTTGCGGATGGCGAGGACGCGATCGTAGAGCGAGACATCGAAGAGCGCGCTGCCGTTGACCTGGTGGCCGAGGTAGCCGCTCTTCTTGTCGTAGCGCAGCTTGAGGTCGCGGTTGGCGGCGTCGCGCGCGTCGATTTTTTCGATCGACATGATCTCGGTGCGGCGTGGGAAGGCCTTGCCGTGTTTGTCGAGTAGGCCCTGGATGAAGGCGATNGCGTAGGAGATGATGCCATCGAGATGCCCCTCAATCTCGCGTAGGCGGGCGCGGATTTCCCTCATCTCTTTTTTGGCGCGGTTGATGTCGTAGAGCGAGATGCGGCGGATCGGGATCTTGAGCAAGCTCTCGATGTCGTCGACGGTGATTTNGCGCTTTATCTGCGACGCAAAAGGCGCCAAGCCATCGCGCACGGCCTGNGCTACTTTGGCGGTGGTATTTTGCGCCTCGATGGCCTTGTAGACGCGGTTTTCGATAAAGATCTGCTCTAAAGTCTTGGCGTGGAGGCGATCGTTGAGTTGCTCGGNCTCGTGGTTGAGCTCGGCCTTGAGGATATCGACGAGGCGATCNACGCTGTGCTGTAGGACCTCGGTTGCNGACATGACNTGGGGGCGGTTCTGGTCGTTGATCAGCATCAGGTTGGCCGAGAGCGACAGTTCGCAATCGGTAAAGGCGTAGAGCGCGTCGACGATTTCCTTAGTATAGGTGCCGCGCGGGAGTTTGATCTCGATTTCGACCTGCTCGGCGGTGTAGTCCGAAATGGTGCCGATCTTGATCTTGTTTTTGCGCGCTGCGTCTTCGATCGAGGCGATGAGTTGCTCGGTAGTGGTGCCGAAGGGGATCTCGCGGATGACGATGCGCTTGGGGTCGGAGGTGTCGAGCTTGGCGCGGACCAGGACCTTGCCGTTGCCGTCGCTGTATTCGGAGAAGTCGGCCAGGCCGCCGGTGGGGAAGTCGGGCTGGAGTTTGAAAGTCTGGTCTTGCAGGTAGGCGATCTGGGCCTGCCACAGTTCGGCGAGGTTGTGCGGNAGGATCTTGGTGGCCATGCCCACGGCGATGCCTTCGGCGCCCTGNGCNAAAAGCACNGGGACCTTGGCGGGGAAGACCACCGGCTCCCGATTGCGGCCGTCGTAGGAGTCTACGTATTNGGTCAGCTCCTTGTTGAAGAGCACCTCGCGGGCCAAAGGCGTGAGGCGGCATTCGATATAGCGGCCGGCAGCCGCCTCGTCACCGGTGAAGATATTGCCGAAGTTGCCCTGTTTCTCGATGAAGAGATCCTTGTTGGCCAATACGACCAATGCGCCGTAGATCGACTGGTCGCCGTGCGGATGGTACTGCATGGTCTGACCGACGACGTTGGCGACCTTGTGGAATTTGCCGTCGTCGATTCTATGCAGCGCGTGGAGTATGCGGCGCTGCACCGGCTTGAAGCCGTCGGCGACGTGCGGGATTGCGCGGTCCTTGATGTAATACGAGGCGTATTCGAGGAAGTATTCGTTGTACAGGCTGTCGATATAGGCCATCAGACTAAGTGCTCCATGATGTAGTCGCGGCGCTCGGGGGTGTTCTTGCCCATGTAGAAGCCCATGGTCTCGGGTACGGTCGCCAGCGAGCGGACGTCGATCTTGACCAGGCGCATATCGGCGTTGATAAATTGACCGAATTCTTTGGGGGAGATTTCGCCGAGGCCCTTGAAGCGGGTGATCTCGGCCGTGCCCTTGAGCTTCCTTTCGGCGCGCTTGCGTTCACGCTCGTCGTAGCAGTAGTGGGTCTCCTTCTTGTTGCGGACGCGGAAGAGCGGAGTCTCGAGGATGTAGACGTGGCCAGAGGTGACCAACTCCTCGAAATAGGTGAGGAAGAAGGTCATGAGGATATTGCGGATGTGGAAGCCATCGATATCCGCGTCGGTGGCGATGACGATCCTCTCGTAGCGCAGGTTGTCCAGATCTTCCTCGATGCCCAGCGCCATCATCATATTGTAGAGCTCTTCGTTCTTATAGATTGAGGCGCGGGTCTTGCCGAAGAGATTCTGGGGCTTGCCCTTGAGGGTGTAGATGGCCTGGGTCTCGGGATCGCGCGAGGAGACGATTGAGCCGGCGGCCGACAAACCCTCGGCGAGGAAGACGGTGGTCTCTTCGCCGTGTTTTTTGTCGCCCTTGTGGAACTTGCAGTCCTTGAGCTGGGGGATTTTGATCTCGATGCGGCGGGCGGCTTCCTTGGCCTCCTTTTTCACCGCATTGAGTTCCTTGCGCAACTTCTCATTGTGGACGATGCGCGCTTCGAGCTTGCTGGCGCCCTCGCGGTTTTTGTGCAAAAAATCGACGATGGCCTCGCGCGTCTCGTTGACGATCCAGCCGCGGATATCGGTATTTCCGAGCTTGTTCTTGGTCTGCGATTCGAAGACCGGGTCCTTGACCTTGACCGCCACCGCGCCGAAGGCGCCGTCGCGGACGTCGACGGCGTTGAAGCTCTTCTTGTAGAATTCGTTGACGCCCTTGAGCACGCCCTCTCGGAAGGCGCTCTGGTGGGTGCCGCCATCGGAGGTGTACTGGCCGTTGACGAAGGAGCGGTAGGATTCGCCGTAGCTGTTGATGTGGGTAAGGGCGAATTCGAGGTACTGGCCCTTATAGTAGGCCGGCGGGTAGATCCCGGCTTCGCCGGCCGCGGCCGTGAGCAGGTCGAGCAGGCCGTGTTTAGACTCGAATTTCTGCTCGTTGTAGTAGAGCCGCAGACCGCTGTTTAAGCAGGCGTAGTTCCACATGCGGCGCTCGACGAACTCGTGGTTGAAGTCGTAGTCGCCGAAGATTTCGCTGTCGGGCAGAAATTCGACGTAGGTGCCATCGGGCTCGTTGGGGGCCTTGCCCTTTTTTTGCTTGATGAGGTCGCCGCGCGAGAAAATGGCTTCGGCGTATTTGCCGTCGCGGTAGGCGCGGACGGTGAACTCGGCCGAGAGCGCGTTGACGGCCTTGGTGCCGACGCCGTTGAGGCCAACCGAAAACTGGAAGACATCGTCGTTGTATTTGGCGCCGGTGTTAATGACGGAGACGCACTCGACGATTTTGCCCAGCGGGATGCCGCGGCCGTAGTCGCGGACGGCGACGCGGTCTTCATCTATGTGGACGTCGATCTGCTTGCCGTGGCCCATGATGAATTCGTCGACGGCGTTGTCGACGACTTCCTTAAGCAAGATATAGATGCCGTCGTCGGGGTCGGCGCCGGAGCCGAGGCGACCGATGTACATGCCGGTGCGCAGGCGGATGTGCTCTAGCGAGGAGAGCGTCTTGATCTTGGATTCGTCGTAGACGGCTTTGCCGTTGCCGTTGGAGTGGGCTTTGCCGTTGGTCGCTGTCTTGGCCATTAGTTCCATATGCGTATTGGAGGTGCTAGCGGTGGTGGGCGATCTGGCCAAGGGCATACCCTTCGCTCATTCTCGCCAGGCCATCCCTGGCCTGGCTCCGAGGGGTGTCTATCCGGATTTCACAGTACTGTGAAATCCGGGACACGACCGCTACGGGTATGCCCTTGGCCAGATCTTCGCCGGGTAGGCCGTTTTGCGCTAAGACCTATATGATAGATAGAGCCGATACGCCTGTTAGGGAGGGCGTACGACTGACGGACAATGGGAGATCTCGAACCGCAGGGGGGAGAGCGACAGGGGCCCTAAAGGGAGAGGGAAAGAAGCCGCTGTGGGTGATGCGTGCCTGCTAATATAAGAGAATCTCTGCTTTTTAGTATAGTGAACATATGTATATACATCAAGGGGTACCTAGGAAAAAGTAGAGAGTATTTTATATGATATCACATCATTATTATTAATAAGTGCTTACAAAAAATAAAATTCTACAATCTCCCTTCGTTTCTCCACCATCTCAACTCATTGCTGCCCCGCTCGGCCTGGGCCAGAATGTCCAGGCGGCCATCGCCGTTGAGATCAGCCACCAGGACCTGATTGGCGCGGACCCAATTTTCCCTGACGGGCTGTTTGTGCCAGGGGCCGTGGGGGTCGCCGTCGTGGTGGAAGAGGTAGATGCCGCCTTCCGGGCCCCAGACGGCGACGACGACTTCGATCTGGCCGTCGCCGTCGAGATCGGCGGCAAAAGCCTCGAAGGCGTTGCGGAGCGATGCGCAGATGGTGTGGCGGGCCCAGGGGCCGCGGGG
>PBOD01000052.1 GCA_002724215.1 Gemmatimonadota bacterium
CGGATGTCGAGCACAACGGTGCCGGTATCCATGTAATTCCCGAGGGACCGCGGATGGTCGAGGAGATAATGCTCAACGAGCACGACGGCCTGACCCGCTTTGAGAATTGGCGCAATATCAACGAACTGGCTCCCTCGATTGAAGTGACGGGCGAGGCGGGCGACTTTGTCTTGATGCACCACATGATGCCGCACGGCGCCAGCCGCAACAAAAACCCCTCGCCGCGCATCGCGCAGTTTACGCGGCTCTACCGCCTGAGCGAAGCAGAGGCGCGGGAAGCGCCCGGACCCCATCATCCGCTGGCGCCGGGAGCGGAGGTGGCGCTGACCGAGTTGGGGCGCAAGCTTTTTCGTTTGGCTCCGTGGATCGACTAGGAAAGACGAGGATGCAAGACTGGCAACCTAGCAAAGAACAGGCTCGCGACTGGGTAGAGAAGGGCTATTTCACCTTGCGTGGTGTCGTCAGCGCCGATCAGGCGGCGGAGATGCGTGGGGTGATCAAGAATATCCTGCTGACGCCCGAGCCTGAGGATGTGCGCACCGACGCCGACCCGATGGACCCGATGGGCGACACGCCCGAGGCGCGGGCGCAGCGCTTCCGCAAATTCAACCGCTGGTGCCACACGTCGCCGCTGGTCTGGCATTCGGTGCACGCTGGGGCGATGGCGCCGCTGGCGCAGTATTACATGGGCGACGACGTACTGCTGAAATTCAGCAGCGTCTTCGTCAAGCCGCCGCTGACCGGTGCGGCAACGCCCTGGCACCAGGACAATGGACTGTGGCGCGATGGTGAGACTGAGCCTTTTAACTTCTGGATGGCGCTGGACCCGGCCAAGAAGAGCAATGGCTGTTTGCAGTTTATCCCGGGCAGCCATCAGACCGAGATCGTGCAGCACGTGCTGTACGAAGACAGTATCCACGGCGAATTGCCGCGCGGGCGCGTCGAGGCGATGAAGGTTTCACACGGGGTGGAGCATATCGAACTCGATCCCGGCGACGTAGTGTGCTGGCATAGCAGTATGTGGCACTACAGTCCGATTAACGAGAGCCCGCAGGGGCGGATCGGCATTGCGGGAGTATATACGACGCCGGATATGGCGCGGGGCAAGAGCCGGCCCTGGGGCGGGTATCCGTGGGTTTTGCGCGACGGGGTGTTGTGCACGGATTTTCCGGTGGTGGAGTTTACCGAGGAGGGCGGCGAAAAGCATCAGCCCGGCCCCTTTCCAACGGCCGCCGAAGTGGGCGTTTAGGAGCGTAGCATGGAAGCGAATTGGTTGCAGTATTGCGCGACGAAAGAGCAGTTAGCGCACTTTGATGAGCAGGGGTATTTGGTTGTCGAGGACGCGCTGTCGCCGGAGATGGTGGAGCAATTGACGGCGGCGGCGGATCGGGTCGATGCGCGGGAGCGGGAGCAGCAGGGGCTGGAGCCGGGGGCGCTGTTGACGAAGTTTCGCAGTGTGGTTGAGGACGATGTTTTTTTTGAGCTGTTGGACAACGAGAAGACCTTTCCGCTGCTGTGGGATATTCTGGGGTGGAATATCCAGCTTTATATTTCGCACTTGATCATGTATCCGCCCGAGCCGAAAGACGCCGAGAAGAAGACCAAGGGCGCGGGCTGGCACCAGGACGGGGGGCGGCCGGTGGAGGAGATCGAGCGGCCGGCGCCGAGGTTGTCGTTGAAGATCAGCTACTGGTTGAGCGACACGACGATTCCGGAGGCGGGGGCGATGAAGATTTTGCCGGGGAGTCACCGGCTGGTGGACAAGCCGCACCAGGACCGTCCGGAGGAGGATCCGGTGGGGGCGATGGAGGTGCGGGTGAAGCCGGGGACGGCGGTATTGTTCGATCGGCGGTTGTGGCATACGCGGGGGTATAATTATTCGGATGTGACGCGGAAAGTGGTGTTTTTTGGGTATAGTTATCGATGGCTGCGCGGTCTGGATTACAATAATATGCCGGAGGAGGTGTTGGCGAAGTGTGGGAGCGTTATTCGCCGGCAATTGCTGGGGGATGGGGTGGATGTCAAGGGGTGGTGGCAGCCTACGGAGGAGGATGTGCCGCTCAAGGGGTGGATTCGGGAGCATCGGGGGGAGGAGTATTTGTACGATGTTTCGGCGCGGTATAAGGTCTAGGGCTGACGGGTTGGATCGGGGTATCCATTCTTCGCTCATTCTCGCCTCGCAATCCTGCGAGGCTCCGAGGGGTGTCTTTCTGAATTTCACTTCCTGTGAAATTCAGGACACCAGCCGCTATGGATGAATACCTCGATCCAACCCTCGCGGGTAGCTCCTTTTGACGATAGGGATTTCTATGGGTTTTGAAGGGGTGAAGGCTTTGACATTTGATGTGTTTGGGACGGTGGTGGATTGGAGGACGTCTATAATAGAAGAGGGGGAGGTTTGGGGGAGAGAGAGGGGATTGGAGGTGGACTGGGTGGGGTTTGCGGATGCGTGGAGGGCAGGGTATGGACCGGCGATGAAGAGGGTGAATGAAGGGGAGTTGCCCTGGACCAATATTGATGGGCTGCACCGGATGATATTGGAGGAGATTATTGGGGAGTTTGGGATTGAGATGGAGGAAGGGGAGCAGGCGGAGTGGAATCGGGTTTGGCATCGGTTGAAGCCGTGGGGGGATAGCTTGGCGGGTATCGAGCGACTGCGGAAAAAATACATCGTCGCTAGTTTGTCGAATGGGAATGTGGCGTTGTTGACCAATATGGCTAAGAATGCGGGGTTTGCCTGGGATTGTGTGTTGTCGGCGGAGTTGGCGGGGGAGTACAAGCCGCATACGGCGGTGTATGAAAAGGCGGCGACTTTACTCGGGCTGGAGACCGCAGAAGTGATGATGGTCGCAGCGCACGGGCAGGATTTGGCGGGTGCGCGGCGCGCGGGGATGAAGACGGCGTTTGTACGGAGGGCGACGGAGTACGGGCCGGAGCAGGTCAATGATCTGACGGCGCCGGAGTGGGTGGATCTGGCGGC
This sequence comes from Gemmatimonadota bacterium, assembly GCA_002724215.1. GTDB lineage: Bacteria > Latescibacterota > UBA2968 > UBA8231 > UBA8231. The sequence continues at coordinate 2,981 of PBOD01000052.1, forward strand.
GGGCGACTTTTTGGAGTTGGCGGATAAACTGGGGTGTTGAAAAGGAGAATGCGATGAGCGAGGCCTATGTGGTGGACAAGAATCTGGGAGTGAAGATGGAGGTGGGGGCAGGGGATCTGCCCCGGGTCAATGCCGATGGCGACCCGGTGGTCGAGTTGACCCAGGAGCAAAAGTATTTGTTCGATGCGCGCGGATGGCTGCTGGTGCCCGGCGTTTTGGGCGATGACGAGATTGCCGCGATGCGGGACTTTGCACTGCGGGTGCAGAATGATCCAGAGTCGTTGCCCGAGCACGAGCGCTCGCAGGTAGCGGGCCCGCTCGAGAAGTTGACCGATCATCCGGTGGTGGTGGGCTTTCTCAATGAGTTTCTGGCGTTTCCGCATTTGTCGAGTCCGACGTGCTATGGCTTCCGCATGGAGGGCAGCAATTTGCGCAATCCGGCGGCCACGCCCGAGCGCGAGGGGCAATTCGGACCGCACAATGGCAGCGGGCTCTTTCGCTTTGCCTACGATTCGCACCACTATCAGAGCATTCCCGGCAAATCGTTCAGCGGACTGACGCGGGTGGTGTGGGAACTGGCGCCGGTGAAATACCATCAGGGCGGCACGCTGTTGGCGACGGGTAGCCACAAGGCGGCCTATACCGCGCCCGAATCGATACAGGATCCGCATTCGGCCGTGTGGGACACATACGAGTGTCCGGCGGGGTCGGTGTTGTTTTTTACCGAGGCGCTGGCACACAGCACCTGTCCGTGGACCAATGTGGAAAATGAGCGGGTGGGAATATTCAACCTCTACAATAGCGTGGGGTCGCGGTGGAGCGCGTGGAATCCGCCCGAGAAGTTGATCGACCAGATGCCGCCGATGCGGCAGACGCTATTCCGGGGCACGCACTGCGCCAACAATGTGCCGGGGTTTCACTACGGAGGGCAAAACCACGTAGATCGCCAGCCGACATAAGGAGCGTCGTATGAAAATTCTGCTGTGCGCATTCGTTTTGGCCGCTTCGATGGCCTTTGCCGAGAGCGAGGGAGCGAAAGTGCTGAAGATAGGATTGGCCACCGACGACATTAAGATGTGGGTACATCTGCCCGATGCCGAGAATGGCTACTATCGGGGGACGCGCTTCGATTGGTCGGGGATTATCGCGCGGGTCGAATACAAGGACCATTCGTTTTACGCGCCGTGGCGCTTCCCGCACGATCCCGTCGGGCACGACTTCGTCACCGGGCCGGCCGAGGAATTTGGGATGGATAACCCGTCGGGCTGGGATGAGGTGGGGCCGGGTGGGTCGTTTGTGAAAGTGGGGGTGGGTTTGTTGCGGAAAGGGGACGAGGAGGAGTATGCGTTTCACGGGCAATACGAGATTATTCGCGCTGGGGAGTGGGATGTAGAGTATGGAAAGGATTGGGTGGAGTTTCGGCAGGACTTTGTCGGCGAGCGCGGTTGGGCCTACAAGTATAAGAAGAGAATAGAATTGGACGAGGCGGGTTTTTCCATTGCACACTGGATGGAAAACAGCGGCGAGAAGACCATCGACATCAATCACTACAACCACAACTTCACCTCCATCGACGACGTGCCCTACGGGCCGGACTACAGCGTGACTTTTCCCTTCGAGGCACCGGAGCCGAAGGATATTCGCGACAATGGCGTGGCCTTTTATCGCGGCAACGAGATTGACGTAGTCGAACCGCTGGGCGCTCAGTCGCTGTGGGTGCAGGTCTACGCTGGCGAGGGGCCGGTCGAATACAATGCCGGCACCATTCGCTGCGACAAGACGGGGGCGGCGGTGCATTTTAAGGGCGACGCGCCGATCATCAAGTACAATTTCTGGTCGGTGGAGACGGCGGCGTGTCCCGAGCCCTTTATTCGGATCCACCTGGCGCCGGGCGAGGCACAGGAGTGGACCAATTACTACACCTTCACCGTCGACGAGATGTAGATGTATATACAGGACCAGGTTTCTTACGACCAGCTCGACGACGAGCATCTGAGTTTTTTTCGCGCGATCGGAGTGGATTCTATCCACCTGGAGTTGCGCGGCGGCGCCCCGGCGGTCGGGCGCAAGGGCGGGACGGGATCGGCCAATACGACGCTGGCGCAGGATTTGAAGGCGGGCCGGGATTGCACCGACGAGCTGGCGCAGGCGCGCGAGAAGGTCGAGGCGCACGGCATGAGGCTCAACAATATCTTCATGCCGGCCTGGGAGGAGATCACGCTGGCCGAGGCGGATATGGATGAGAAGATCGGCTACTGGTGCCAGATGCTGGCGTGCGTGGGCCGGGCGGGAATTCCCTGTGTGGGCTGGAATTTCAAGCCGATGGGGAATTTTCGCACCACGTCAGATGTGGGCCGGGGCGGCGTCCAGTACAGCACGTTTGACTATGCGGAGTTTGACAAGAACCGCCCCACGGCGCACGCGCCGCCGGTGGCCGAGGCGCAGATGTGGGAGAGGATGGAGAGGTTTTTACAGGCAGTAGTGCCGGCGGCGGAGCAGGCGGGGGGAGTGATGGCGCTGCACCCGGACGACCCGCCGATACCCGAGCCCTTGGCCGGTGTGGCGCAGATCTGCTCGACGCTGGAACAGTTCAGGAAGACGTTTTTCGAGCTGGCGCCGAGCGACAACAATCGCATGTTGTTCTGCCAGGGGTGCATGACGGAGTTGCTGGGGCCGGAGGGCATCTACGGCGCCATCGCGGAGATGGCGTCGCAGGGGAAGATCGCCTGGGTGCACTTTCGCAATGTGCGGGGGCAGTTGCCGCGGTTTACCGAGGTGTTTATGGATGAGGGGGAGGTGGATATGAAAAGGGCGATGGAGGTGTATCGGGACAATGGGTTTGAGGGGCCGTATATGATGGATCATACGCCGAGTTTTGCGCATGGTTTTGGGCAATTGCACGGGAAAGCGTATGCGATTGGATATATACGGGCGCTGATTCAGATGGTGTACGGGTAGGTCAGAAGGTATGCCCTGCGCTCATTCTCGCTCGGCTCCTGCCTCGCTCCGAGGGGTGTCCTGCCAATTTCACATCCGGTGAAATCGGGGACACAACCGCTGCGGGCCTACCCTCCGCGGCTGGTGTGTAATTTGGGGATAATTGTCTCCACAATTTTTATAGAGGGGAAAATGTTATGGCCGTATTGAGTAAAGAGGATTGGGCGTTTTGGGAGGAGAATGGGTATGTGGTGGTGAAGGAGGCGGTGCCGCAAGAGAATCTGGATGCGATGGTCGATGCGATCTGGGCGTTTTTGGAGATCGATCGGGAGGATCGGGAGCAGTGGTATAAGTACAAGCCCTCTACGCGCAAGGACAAGTGCTCGCCGATCTCGGCGGGGGGGATGGTGGAAATGTATCAGCACCAGGCGCTGTGGGACAATCGGCAGTATCCGAAGGTACACCAGGCCTTTGCCGAGATCTTGGGGGATGAGCAATTGTGGGTGTCGTTGGATCGGGCCAATATGAAGCCGCCGGCGCGAGCTGACCGGCCGGAGTGGTGCAATGAGGGGATGATCCATTGGGATATGGATACGTCGCAGCGTCCGCTGAAGACGGGGGTGCAGGGTGTGTTGTATTTGACCGATACCGCGGAAGATCAGGGCGGATTTCAATGCGTGCCGGGCTTTCATCGGATGTTCGATGAGTGGGTTAAGACGCAGCCGGAGGACCGCGACTCACGGCGCCCCGACCTGGAGGGGCTCGAGGTCAAGTCGATTGCCGGGCAGGCGGGGGATCTGTTGATCTGGCACCGGCTGCTGGCGCACGGCAACGGGCACAATCGCTCGGACCAGCCGCGCCTGGCGCAATACATTACCATGAAGCCGGCCAGCGACAACGAGGAGGCGCGGGCTGCGCGGGTCGAGGCCTGGCAAGAGCGGCGGCCGCAGCCCAACTGGCCGGGCGACCCGCGCGATTGGGAGCACGAGCATCAGGAGCCGGCGGTCTTGACCGAGCTGGGTCGCAAGTTGCTGGGCGCAGATTCGTGGAATTAGGGCGATGAAAATTACCGATGTGAAAGTCACGCCGTCGTTTGGCAAGGAGACGCGCCACTGGTGCTTGCTGAAAGTCTTTACCGACGAGGGCATTGTCGGGTTGGGCGAGACTTTTCCCGATGTGCCGGTCGAGCGGCTGAAGAATCTGCTGGTCGGCAAAGACCCGACGCAGATCAACCCATTGCACTACGACCACTTATGGCAAATGAAGGGGCAGGGCGCGGGGATCGAGATCGCGCTGTGGGATATTCGCGGCAAGCAGTTGGGCGAGCCGATGCACGCGCTATTGGGTGGCAAGCTGCGCGACCGGGTTCGGATGTATTGCGACTGCCATTCGGGCGCGCACTGGACGCCGCACGACCACCAGCGGCGCTGGGAGGAGGTGCGAGAGAGTGGTGCGCTGGACCCGGTCTACGAGCCGGAGGCCTATTTCGCTATGGCGAGGGAAGTGGTGGCCGAGGGCTACACGGCGGTGAAGTTCGATCTCGACGTGCCCAATCCGTGGAAGCTGGACAAGTACGACCGCTCGATCAGCCGCCGGCAGCACCGGCATATCATCGATACGATCGAGGGGTTGCGCGATGCGATCGGGCCTGACGTGGACCTGTCGATCGATCTGCACGGTTCGTTCAACATGGCCGATGGGCTGCGCATCTGCAAGGACGTCGAGCATCTGGATTTGTTGTGGCTGGAGGATCCGGTCCGCTGGGAGTGGGGCAATGTCGATGCACTGGCCAAGATCTGCCAGCAGACCGAGACGCCGATCTGTACCGGCGAGATTTTCTACGGCGCCAAAATGTTCCGCGAGTTGATGGAAAAGCAGGCCTGCGATCTGCTCGAACCAGACGTGCCGCACAGCGGCGGGGCCATCGAGATTCGCCGCATCGCCGAGCTGGCCGAGATGTACCATATGTCGATCGCGCCGCACTATATGCGCAGCGCGGTTACCGGCATTGCGGCGGTGCACATCTGCGCGACGATACCCAACTTTCTGGCCTTGGAACACCACTCGCGCAATATTCCGCTGTGGGGCGAGATGCTCGACTTTAAAGATCCGATTCAAAACGGCTATATCACCGTGCCCGACGGACCGGGCCTGGGCATCGAGCTGGATGAGGGCCGGTTGCAGGCGGCATTGCCGAAGGGCGTGCCGCTGTGGTCGTGAGCACTGGAGGAGCTATGCGGATCAACCGCACCGTCGAATTACTGGCCGCCGACCAGCCCGTCTACTACACGGGGGAACACGCCGGCCATGTGCTGACCTTTGAACAGGGCAAGGAAGATGCCGGGACCTGGGCCGACTATATCAATGTCGGCATGGAGCACGGGTCGTTCGATATGACCGGCCTGGACGAGTACCTGCGCGGGCTGGTCGCCGGCGGACCGACGCGCAGCGGGCACCGCACGCCCACGGTGATCGTCGAGGCGCCGGTCGAGGGGGTGTCGGAGGAGATCGTGCGCTTTAACGCCTGGCAGTTCCGGCAGATTTTGGGGCGTGGGGTGCACGGCATTTTGCTGTGCCAGGCGGAATCGGCGGGGGCGGTGCGGGCTTTCGTCGAGTCGTGCCGCTATCCGGTTAACGAGATTGGGGTGGGCAAAGATTTGGGAAGAGGCACAAGGGGTGTGGGGTCGGAGTCGGTGACGACGCAAGTATGGGGCGTCGACCGCAACGAGTACATCGATCGTGCCGATCCGTGGCCGCTCAACTCCGAGGGCGAGTTGTTGCTGGGGTTGAAGATCGAGTCGAAAGCGGCCCTGCCGCATATCGAGGAAATTCTGGCGGTGCCCGGCATCGGCTTCGCCGAGATGGGGCCGGGCGATTTGAGCATGTCGCTGGGCTACCGGCGCGGCGCGCCGCAGCCGTGGCCCGAAGTGATGCAGCAGACGCACGAGCGGGTTAAGGCGGCGTGTCTGCTGCACGGTGTGGCGTTTTTGCACTCGAGTACGCCTGAGACGGTGGCGGCGAATATCGACGCCGGGGCGCGAGTAATCGCGGGCCGGCGCGAGGAGACGGCGCGGGTGGGGCGGGCGCACAGCGGGCGGGAGATGCCTGTTTAGCTGGCGGCGATTTGCGCTGTCGCTCTTTCGAACTCGCTCGGCCAGGTTTGATTTTGGCCATCGGGGCTATCTCCGCACCGTGCGCAGACCCATGCCTCCGGCAAAGTCCCATTGAAGAAAACCACACCCGGACGTTTCTTTAGGGGTCATTCAAACCATATTACACCGTGGAGAAATTATGGGTGCCGCAGCGGATTTCGGGGTGCAGAGCTATTGCTTCCGCCATTTCAAGGACAACAGAGAGGTCGTCGAGAAGGTCAAGGCGATCGGGGTTAATACCGTCGAGGTCAGTGGCGCGCACGCCGACTTCAACGATCCCGAGGGCTGGAAAGACATCGTCAAGATTTACCGCGACGGCGGGGTGGGGATTCTATCGATCGGCGTGCAGAACTTCGCCGGCGAGGATGCCGAGCGCGATTTCTTTGAGTGTGCCGCCATTGCCGGGGCCAAGCACATCTCCTGCCACTTTCAGGTCGACAGCTATACCAAGGCAATTCCCAAGGTCCGGGCCTGGAGCCGCGAGTACGGGATTCGGCTCGGGATCCACAGCCACGGCGGCTACCACTTCGGCGGGCAGCCGGTGGTGCTCAAGCACTTGCTGGGATTGGGCGCGCCCGAGATCGGGTTGTGCATCGATACGGCATGGGCTTTGCAGATTGGGCCGCGGGCGGGCAATCCGGTGCAGTGGGTGCGGGATTTTCCGGGGCAAACCTATGGGGTGCACTACAAGGACTTCGTCTTCGATAAGGATGGGCAATGGCACGATACGGTGGTGGGCAAGGGGACGCTGGATCTGCCGGGATTTGTGGCGGCGCTTGATGCGGATGGGTTCGATGGGATGGCGGTGATCGAGTACGAGGCGGATGTCGAGAATCCGGTGCCGGCGCTGACGGAGTGTGTGGAGGTGATGCGGGAGTTGGTGGGGGGGTAGCCATAGCAAGGGGGATGGCGTGGATCTGCGCCATTCCCCCTTTTTGCTTGTTGAACAGCGATTATTTAAAGCGTCCGATTCATTCCGGCGGCAGCACCAGTCCGTCTGGATTGCGCACACCGTACAGCGGATCCAGCGCTCTGTAGTCCACGCCTATTCTCCCATCCCAATCCCACATCACCACGCCGTCTTTTAGCGTCAGCTCGCAGACGATGCGCTGCCTGCCGCGGAGCAGGCCGCTGGCGACATCGGTGTAGCCGAAGTCGCCTTCTAAAATCTTGAGGCCGGCGATGTCGGCGACGGCGCCGATCGAGAGGTGGCCCAGCTCTTCGTGGCCGATTTCGCGGGCGGGGTTGATGGTGGACTGGCGGATGACATCGACCAGGGGGACGCCGAGGATCAGGAACTTGGACATGACGGTCACCATGTCCATCATATCTTCGTTCATGTTTTTGGTGTGGAGGTCGGTGCTGATCGAGTCGGGATAGAAGCCCTGCTCGATGGCGGGGGCGGCGTTGCGCCAGTAGAAGGAGCCGCCGCCGTGGCCGACGTCGAAGACGATGCCGCGCTCGCGGGCTTTATAGAGATAGTCGTAGACCTTGCCGTCGGCGTCGAGCCAGGGGATATCGCCTAGGAACATGTGGGTGGAGATATCGCCGGGGGCCATGCGCTGGGTGACCAGCTCGTAGTATGGGCGCTCTTTGAGGAAGAGACCGAAGTCGACCATGGTCGGCATGCCGGCGGCCTGGCCGGCGGCTAAGGCGCGGTCGACCGAAACCCATTCCGGGCCGCGGTAGTGGGCGGTTTTGGCGCCGACGACGAGGTCTGAGTGTTCCTTCATGGTGGCGGCGGTCTGCTCGACGTTCATGTCGATCTCGTTCTGCTCGAGGTCGAGCGAGATCATGCCCATGCCGCAGATATTGACGAAGGCGTACATGCGGGTGTGGAAGCGGGTCAGCACCCGCTCGCGGAAGTCGGCGAAGGTGCGCCAGCCGGCACTGCCGGTATCGACCATGGCGGTGACGCCGCTGCGGAAGGAGAAACCGTCGGGGAGGATGCTATTGTCGCCAGCCCAGGCGTTTTTCCAGCCGGGGGTGGCGTACATATGGGTGTGGATGTCGATGAGGCCGGGGGTGAGGTAGAGGCCGGACACGTCGAGGACCTGTTGCGCCTGCTCGGCGGGGATGTTGCGATCGACAGCGGCGACTTTGCCGCCTGTGATGGCGAGGTCCATGGGGGTGTCTATGTTGTTCTTGGGGTCGATCAGGTGGCCGCCCGTAAGCAGCGTGTCGAAGCGCATGTGGATCTCCGCGTTTGATGTCCGTTAGCTCGCAACAGTCAAAGCGGTGGGGCGGAAGCTGTCAAGGTAGCGGCTGCGGTGGCGGCGGCTTATTTTGTCAACCATCGACAAAAGGAGACTTATGGGCGACGACAAAAAAGCCTTGCGCAGCGCCCAGTGGTTTAGTGACCCGTTGCACCAGGGCTTCGTGGCCAGGGGCTGGGCCAAGAACCAGGGGCATCCCGACCAGATGTTCGACGGGCGGCCGGTGATCGGCATCTGCAACACCTGGTCGGATCTCAACCCTTGCAACGCGCATCTGCGGATTCTGGCCGAGCAGGTCAAGCGCGGGATCTACGAGGCGGGGGGGTTTCCGCTGGAATTTCCGGTGACCTCGCTGGGCGAGACGATGATGAAGCCGACGACCATGCTCTACCGCAATCTGGCGAGCATGGATGTCGAGGAGAGCATGCGGGCCAATCCCATCGACGGGGTGGTGCTGCTGACCAGTTGTGACAAGACTACGCCAGCGTGTCTGATGGGGGCGGCCAGCGTCGATATGCCGACGATGGTGGTCACCGGCGGGCCGATGCTCAACGGCAAGTTCCGCAACCGCGATATCGGCTCGGGGACGGATGTCTACCGTTTTACCACCGAACTCCGGGCCGGGACGATATCGCAGCTCGACTACCTCGAAGCCGAGGCCGGGATCTCGCGCTCCGATGGCCACTGTATGACCATGGGCACGGCGTCGACGATGGCCTGTATGGTTGAGACGATGGGGCTGACCCTGCCGAGCGGGGCGGCGATTCCCGGGCCGGATGCGCGGCGCAAAAGGCTGGGCCACCTAGCTGGCAACCGCATCGTCGAGATGGTCGCGGAGGGGCTGACGATGTCCAGGATCGCGACCCGGCAGGCGGTCGAAAACGCGATAAAAGTCAATGCGGCGCTGGGCGGCTCGACCAACTTCGTGGTGCACCTTCTGGCCATTGCCGGGCGCCTTGGCGTCGAACTAGAATTGGACGATTTCGATCGCCTGGGCAGCCGCATGCCCCATCTGGTCAATCTGTTGCCTTCGGGCAAATACCTGATGGAGGATTTCTTCTACGCGGGCGGGCTGCCGGCGGTGATCCAGGAGTTGCGGGACCACTTGCACATGGACGCGCTGACGGTGACGGGCAAGACGCTGGGCGAAAATACCGTGGGCGCCGAGTGCTACAACCGGGAGGTCATCGCCTCGATCGACGCGCCGCTCAAAGAAGAGGCCGGTATCGCCGTACTGCGCGGCAATTTGTGCCCGGACGGGGCGATTATCAAGCCATCGGCGGCCTCGCCCGAGTTGCTGCAGCACCGCGGCCGGGCGGTGGTCTTCGAGAGTATCGAGGACTACAAGGCGCGGGTGGACGATCCCGATCTCGACGTCGACAAGGACTGCGTGCTGGTATTGAAGGGCATCGGGCCGAGGGGTTTTCCGGGCATGCCCGAGGCGGGGAAATTCGGGTTGCCGAAGAAGCTGCTCGAGCAGGGCGTGCGCGATATGGTCTGCATCTCCGACGGGCGGATGTCGGGCACGGCGTACGGCACAGTCGTTTTGCACGTGGCGCCGGAGTCGGCAGTGGGCGGACCGCTGGCGCTGGTGCGGGAGGGCGACATGATCGCGCTCGACGTGGCGGCGCGCGCGCTGAATATGGAGGTGTCGGANGAGGAGCTGGAGCGGCGGCGGCAGGNGTGGATGCCGCCNGAGCCGGTGGTGACGCGGGGCTACGCCGGCATCTACGTCCGGCACGTGCTACAGGCCGACCGCGGCGTCGATCTCGACATCNTGGTCGGCGGCTCTGGACCGGATGTCTACCGCGAGCCCCGCTAGGCCTGGATGGACCCGCTTGCTGCACTGCTAGCGGCCTGGGGTTTGTTATTGCCCTGGGCGCTGATCGCGCTGCGGATCTTCCCTCATCGCGGCTTTTGCGACCGGGTGCTGGCCGGCCTGGTCGGCGGGCTGGCCGCGACAGTGGCACTGGGTTATGCGCTGGCGATGGCGGGCTGGTTAGGCTATTTCCCGGTCGTCTATGGGGTGGCCTGGGTCGTGGCTGTGGGNATGCTGGTCGGCGGCGCGCCGAAGGTGCAATGGCCGTATGGCGTCGGGTGGATGGCCTCTGCCCTCGGCGCTGCAGTGCTCGCCCAGGCGGTGCCCGTTTTCTCGACCGAGTACCCACTCGGCTGGGATCCGACGTTCCACCTGATTCTGGCGCGCAAGATCCTCGAGCACGGTGCGCTATGCGCGGACTGGGGTCCCTTTGAGCCGATCCCGGTCAACTACACCCAGGGCCTGCACGTGTTGGTTGCCCTCNTCGCCGACTTCGCCGGCGCACCGGTCCATATCGCCTTCCAAATGCTGCATCTGGTTTTTCAACCGCTGGCCTGTGTGCTGGTACTGCGGCTGGCGGTGCTGATCTACGGCAATTTTTGCGTCGGTGCCCTCGCCCTACTCACCTATGAGTTCCTGTGTTCGCACGGCAGTTTTTCCAGCTATTACCAGTGGGGTGGGCTGCCCACCGAACTGGGCTCGGTGTTCTTCCTGGGCATTATCTGGACCGCGTTGGGCGGCCGGGACCGCCGAGGCACAGTGCTGGCTGTGCTGTGCTATGGCGGCCTGGTGATGACCCACCATTTGAGCGGGTTGATCGCTACCTGGGTGTTGGCCTTTTATTGGGTGGTTTCCCGCCTCAGCGGNGATGATGGGGCGTTGCGGGGNTGGCTGGTGCGGCTGTGGCCGCTGACGCTAGTAGTCTACTCCTACTACATCGCGCCCTATGTGTTCGAGCGCCTGGGTAATCTGGGCCATACGGATGCCCTGCGCTTTTACGACGAAGACATGGGGACGGGCTGGCAGGTCGCTCTCGACATCGGGCCTGTGGCGCTGGGTCTGGGTTTGCTGGGGATCTGGTGGGCGGACCGGCGACCGGCCCGCGTGGCGGAGGGCTTCTTGCTGAGCTGGTTTTGCGCACTGATGCTGGGTTTCGGTTTGCTCGGCTACGCCTATCGGCTGGCGACGTTTGTGATCTATGGCGAGCAGTTTACCGCCTTTACGCCCTCGCGTTTTATGACAGTGGCGGCCTATCCGCTGGCCATTTACGCGGGCTATGCGCTATGGCGGTTNGTGGAGGTGCTGGCCGAGCGCTGCTCGTTGCGGATGGATGTCGCATTGCTGGCGACCTGCGCCTGCATCGTGCTGGGCTCGGTGCCGGGGGTAGTGCGACTGGCCGGGTTGCGGTCGGTGACCGAGGAGGGGGCGGCGCTGGGGCGGCGCATCGAGGCGCAGGTGCCCGAGCGCGGATTTGTCCTCTATACCGCAGAAGCCCTGGACAGGATGCAGCCCTATCCATGGATTAGCTATTTGACTTGGCGGCGCTCGGTCTATACGCCGATTCCGGCGTCGGAAAATAGGCAATTGCTGCGGCAGATCCGCAAGGAAATGTGGGAACTGAAGCTTTCGCGCATCCCGCAGTGGGTAGCCAGCGCGGAACTACCGATTTTCTTTGCGGAGATCGATGAGGAGACGGGACAGGTGCAACTCAGGCGACTGACCGAGAGCGCGGAATGAGATTGCGGCGGATCTGTTACGGAGTGCTGCTGGTCAGCGCATTTCTAATATGGGTCGTGCCCTTGTTGCTACGCGGGTAGACGGCGCAGCCCGACGGGGTTATTCGTCGTTGGCGCAGTATTCGCCGCGGGCGTTCCAGCCGGGATACTGTTCTTCGAGGGCGGCGAGCGTTTGGCGAGTGTAGTAGGGATTGTCTGGCGGGGGGAAGCGGAAGAGTTGGCGGTCGGCGGCGTTGAGGCCGGCGATAAATTCGCGAAAGTGCGGGTCGTGGCCAACGTGGGTATAGTGGCCGACGCCCTCCCAGTAGTGGTCGGCGCGGCCGTAGGCGAATTTCCAGATATAGCGCTGGCCGTCGGCGCGGTGGTAGTCGCTGGCGGCGTGCCAGGAGTAGTTGTGGAAAATGGCGACCGAGCCGCCGGGGGCGACCATCGCCTCGGCGCGGCTGGCATCGTGGTGCTGGCCGTCGGCATCGGGAATGAAGAGGGTCGGCGCCTGGTCCTCGGCTACGTCTTCGAGGCAGAACCAGAAGTTGAGCTGGCTGTGGCGGCGGTCAGATGTGGTCGGCGGCAAGAGCGAGTTGTTGCCATTATCGACGTGGAAGGGCTTGCCGTCGCGGCCTGCCTCGCGCCCAGGGTAGGTGACCAAACCCAGGCCGGGCCGGTAGTGAATGTCGTCGCTGTCGAGCCAGCGGCGGGCGAAGCGAATGGCCTCGCGGTCGATGATGGCGCGGTTGAGACACTGCTCGGGATAGGGAAAGTAGTAGCTGTCCCAGAGCGGGGGTGGCGAGTGCTCTTTGACTTCGTCCCAGGGCTTGAGCAATCGGCGCAGGGCAGCGGCCATTTCGGCGCGCTGGGGCTCGGGCAGGTAGTTGTGGACGATGGCGTAGCCGCGGGTGAGGAGGGCTTGGAATACCGCGTCGTCGAGCATCTCAGACTCCCTGGCACCGCTGGCCGACTTCGATGCGGAGGGCGAGCCGGTTTTGCGCGGGCGGCAGAGCGGCGCGAGGCATTACGAGGAAGATGAATGTGCCGGGGTCCATGTCGAATCTCCCGTTATATCGTGATGGTGTCGCGTGATGGTCTGGGGCGCAGGCGCTGCAGGTCTTCATCGCGAAAGTTTCTATCGCCAGTCGAAGACCACGCCGAAGAGGCCGGTCGGGTCGTCGCGCAAGCGGTCGTAGATGCCCTTCATGTCGGAGTAGGGCACCTCGTCCTGGATGAGGGGAGCCGTTTTAAATATACCCTCGGTCGCCAGGCGGCACACCTCGCGCAGATCGTCGGCGGTGAAGTGGCTGGCGTGGAGGATCGACAGCTCGGAGCCCTGGCCGCGGTTGAAGCGGTAGTCGACCCGTTCGCGACCGGCGATCAACACCGCGCGCCCGCGGTGTTTGATGACGCCGTTGTCGGGATGCGCGCCGACGAGGTGGTCGAGTATGGGGGCGCCCGAATCTTCGATGGCGCAGTCGAAGGGGCCGCGGGCGACGATATTGGCCCAGTCCTCGTCGGGTATCAGGGTAGAATGCGCGCCCAATTCGGCGGCGATATCGAGCCGGTGCTGGTCGAGGTCGCAGACGGTGACTACCGCGCCAGCCAGCCGCGCGAACTGTGCGGTACACTGCCCGACCGGCCCGGCGCCGACCACCAACACCCGCTCGCCGATCTGCACCTGCGCCCGGCGCACGTCGTGCAGGGCGACGCTACCGACGCCAAAGAGTGCGGCGTGGCGCGGGTCGATCTCCGGCGGGAGTTTGACGGTCAGCGCATTGGAAGCGGCGGGGGCGGCGAAATACTGTCGATGATATAGGTGCTCGCCGCAGAAAATTACATCGCCGACCGCATAGCCAGCGACGCCGTCGCCGACCTTGAGTACCTCGCCGACATTCTGGTAACCGCAGGCAATGGGGAAGTCACCACTGTAGTTGCCGCCCATCATCACATTGCGTTCGGTGCCATTGGTCATTCCGGAGAATAGGGTGCGGCAGAGCAGGGCGCCGGCGGTGCAGGCGGGCGTGTCGTCTTCGCATAGGGCCGCCTCGCCGAGGGCCTCGAAGCGAAAGGCCGGCATTTTAGCGGGCAGGTCCAGCGGCTGCGAATAGCGGTTGGTCGGGGTCTTGACCAGTTCGAAGGAGGGGATATAGCCCTCCTGCTCTACGTAGTAATGGCCCTTTTCATGGCAGCCCGGCGGCATGGTGCCGTCGTGGACGGCGATAGTGAAATCGCCGCTGTTTTTACCGGTGTCGGCCAATCCCTCCGAGCCGTGCTCGTAGCCGGCGGGAATCATCCACACGTCGCCCTCCTCCAGCGCGAAATCCTCGCGGCGCCCCTCGCGATCGATCCAGTAGCCGGTGCCCTGGCCTTTGAGAATCAGCCAGGTTTCGTCGTGGTCATGAAAGTGCTTTTCGCATTCGGGGAGTTTGAAGCCGCTCTTGAGCAGGCCTTTGAGCAGGGTCATAGCTCGATCACTTTCGCATTTGGGGCGTCGTGCCGTTGTCGGCCAGGTTGACAGAGGTGAACTACGCGATGAGAGCCAGTCGTCCAGTGGGCTTTCGTATGGCAGGTGCTCCCAGGCGAGATGGTTGCGGTGCGGATGCCCTTAAGTTATGATTCGCTACAAAGCCAAGTCAAGGGACATCGCCATGGACGAATTGCTCGATTTTTTCGCGGAAAACGGTTACGCGGTGGTGTCCGGGGCGCTGACAGCCGCAGAGGTGGCGGCGATCAATGACGGTATCGCCGCCGATTGCGCAGCACATCCCGAACACTGGGAGCCCGGACCGCGCCCCGGACATATCGCCGTCGGCTGCGACGCGCCCGAACTGCTGCTGCGCACCGAGGCGCTGGACGGGCTGGTCTGCCACCCGTCGGTGATGCCGCTGGTGCGGCGCATCCTCGGGGCGGGAGTGCAAATGTCCGGCTTGTCGTTTATGCGCCGCGAGCCGTGCGCGGTCGACCCGCCCGCCGATATCGACGGCGGCGACCCGCTGTGCCTGACGCGGATGTGGCACCGCGAGGACCGGGGTACAGTCGAGGGCGCCGACGGCAACGAGTATTTCGTACCAGCGCTGCAGGTGATTTACTATCTGGACGATGTCGATGCCGAATCGCACTGTTTCAGCATTATCCCCGAGAGCGCCGCGACCAAGCGGGCTTTGCCCACAACGGCACAGGCCCCGCTGCGCATCGATGACGCCGCAACGGCCTATGTGGACCCGGAGAAACCGCGCTGGCTGGACGCCTTCGGGCGCGAGACGCCCAGGCGGACCGGGCGCGTCGATATCTATGCCGGGGCCGGAGCCGCGATCGTCTTCAACAACGCCAGCTACCATGCGGGCACAGTGCGACAGACCGAACGCCCGCGGCGCACGGTACACGTGCGCTACCGCCAGCCCGAGCCGATGGCCTCCCGCCACGCGCTGAAAGAGCCGTGGCAATGCGTGGCGGATTTCAACGCGGCGTTGCCAGACCGACTAAAGTAACCAGGATGGCCGCTTGCCGAGGCAATAGCACAGGCCATCGGGGGCAACCGCGAAGAATACGCGATAGGCTCCGTTGCTGTGCGGGTCGGGTTGCGGACGCACTACGCCAGAAAGCGCGATACTAGACCGCCCACCTTTTCGATCTCCACCCCCAATTCGACATCTCGATCGACGCGCACCAATTCGACGGGGGAGCCCGGGATGATCAGGCTGCCCTTTTTCAGACGCGATCCGCGGCGCGTTAGCGCATTGACCAACCACCGCAACGAGTGCAGGGGGCCGCCCATGATCTCGCGCGCTGGCGCCGCGGTGACGGGTGCGCTGTCTTTGTAGACGGAAAATATTTCGCTGTCGAAGGACAGGCTATGGGGATCGACCGCAGCATCGCCGATGATCAGGCCCGCGTGGATGCCACCGGAGCAAATCAACTCCTGTGAGGTCGGCGGCTTATACCAGAAGCAAAAGTTGTGCAACTCGATGCCGGGACGGACGGAATCGATGGCGGCAACGAGCTGGTCGTCGGGCAGGTCGATGCCGTGGAGGTCGGTGCGGGTGGTCAGCACCATTTCGGGCTCGATGGCACAGTTGACGTACTGTGTACACTCGATCTTCATCCCTTCCGCGTGGATATGGGGTTCGAACAGCCGGCCCGAGATTGGCTCGCTCAGCCCGAACTGCGCGCGGATGGCGGCGCTGGTGCAACCGACCTTATAGCCGACGACCCGCTCCCCCTGTGCGACACGCCTGGTCGCGACCTGGTCCTGGACCTGGTAGGCCTGGTCAGTTGATAGCTCGGATATGTGTGGTTCGAGGGGACCGGGCCATTCTCTGCCATAGAAGGCCTGGGCGAATTTTTCCGCGAAGAGATCGGTCGGTTGCATCGCTTCTATGCGCCTTTCCTATAAAGCCTGCCCTTGTGCGCCTCAACAGGCAAGCCGTCGGCGCCGCAGGCCGATGCGGGAGATGGGCTAGAGGCTCGGTCAATTCGCTCTTGCAGAAATCGCGGCGATCGCCCTGGGCGGTGCCGTCCGATACCGCCCCGCCTTGTGGGAATTCGGCCGTGGCCGACGAAGAGGGTAATGGCGTCCCGTCGCCCGCTATGCGCTGCCAGACGCGACCGCCGGGTACTGCGAAAGGACGTCGCGTCACTCGTCATGTTTTTTCCGTGGCGGAAACGAGGTCAGTGGAGCCGGTATGAGCGCGCAATGGACGCCGAGGCGCTGGCGGATCTCCGGCGTCAGAGAGTCGGCGATTTCGTATTGTGGCGCGGTATTGGGGCAGCAGTAGCCCATGTGAATCACTCGCCGGGTCGATGGAGAGCGATTGGCGCGCGCACCGTGCCAGAGGTCGCCGTGTAGGAAGATGGCAGTGCCGGCCGGACAG
Source organism: Gemmatimonadota bacterium (assembly GCA_002724215.1). Classification (GTDB taxonomy): domain Bacteria; phylum Latescibacterota; class UBA2968; order UBA8231; family UBA8231. The sequence goes on from PBOD01000052.1 coordinate 19,700, forward strand.
GTGGCGAGGATTTCTCCGTCGGCGGGCGCCCGGGGGTCTTCAAGCGCGTCGCGGGGATGGGGTTTCTTGTGTGAGCCCGGTACGAGGCGGGTGGCGCCGTTTTCCACTGTCATCTCATCGATGGCCCAGACCACGTTGAAGTACGCGGTGCAATGGGGAAAGAAAGCGCGATCGGCGTGAAGCGGCTGGTGCGGGCGCGGATCGCCGGGGATGGGGTCGTGGAAGTTCATCGCCTGCCAGCGCATGTCGTCGCCGATGGCGCGGCGAGCTAGGTCGAGGGCGATGGGTTCGATGGCCAGTTGTTCCAGCGCCTGGCCCTTGCCGATGAGATTGCACAGGCGGCGCACGCCGGGGATGTCGGAGCCTTCCGATCCGGCCTGGTCGCCCTCGAGTTCGTAGCACTGTTCCAGGGTTTGCCGCAGCTCTCGTAGGCGCGATGGCGAAAGCACGGCTGTTACGACTAGGTAGCCGTGCTCCTGGAAAAACGCCCATTGTGCTGCGGTTGCGCGATTGCCCAGACCTTCCGCAACTACTGCCAGAGCGGCTCGCCCTCGTCCATCATGCTCTGCAAAAAGTCCTCGTTGAGCTCGACGCCCAAACCCGGCTTCTCGGTCAGCGCCACATGACCGTCCTGGATCACCGCTTCGTCGGAGTCGATCACGTCGTTCCAGGTTTTGTCGTGGAAGCGGTGGAATTCGAGGGCCAGGAAGTTGGGTACGCTGGCGCAGACGTGGGCGTCGCCCACCGTACTCAGCGCGCTGGAGTTGTTGTGCGGGGCGAAGGGGATGTAGTAGGACTCGGCCATATTGGCGATCTTGCGGCATTCCGACAGCCCGCCGCACTTGGAGATATCGGGCATGATGATATCGCAGGCCTGCTTTTCGATGATTTCGCGGAAGCCGTAGCGTAGATAGGCGTTTTCGCCGGCGCAGATCGGCGTTTTGGTCGAGTGGGTGATATGGGCCAGCGCCTGGATGTTTTCCGGCGGAACCGGCTCTTCGAGCCACATGAGATTGAGGTCTTCCAGTGCGTGTGCGACCTTGATGCCGGCGGTGGCGTCGTAGCGGCCGTGCAGGTCGATGGCCAGGTCCATCTTATCGCCGACGGCCTCGCGGATTTCGTGCGCCTGGTCCACCATGATCTCCAGTTCGCCGGGGGTCACCGACCAGTTCCAGGGATCGGCCTTGTGCGGGTTGCCGGCGTCGTCGAGGTCGAATTTGATGGCGGTAAAGCCGCGCGAGCGCGCTTCCTCGGCGCGCTCGCGGCAATTGGTCATGGCGCTGTCGACATAGAGCCGGACCCGGTCGCGGAACTTGCCGCCGAGCAGGCGGTAGACCGGCACGCCCTGGGCCTTGCCGGCTAGGTCCCACAGCGCGATCTCGATGCCGGTCAGCGCCGATATCCCCAGACCCGACATGCCGCCGCGAAAAATATAGCTGCGGCGGATACCTTCGAAGATCGCGTCGACATCGCGCGGGTCCTTGCCGATGATCTGCTCGGCCATGGTGCGGGTCGAGCCGCGCCAGCCGCCATCGACGTGGCTGGCTTCGCCCGTACCGTAGACGCCTTCATCGGTATGGATGCGAACGTAGTGGTAGAGATACGTGGGTTTGCCGTCGTCTTTGATGCGGACTTCAGCGGTTTTGACGTCGGTGATCTTCATCGGGATCCTTTCTTTCGGTACAGGTTAGTCCAGGTACAACTGTCCGATGCCGCAGGTGGCCGCGTCGCAGTACCACAGCACGCCCTGGTGGATGGTCAGGCCGTGGATTTCGACCGGGGCCTCGACGCGGATGACTTCCCACACGCGGCCCGTTTCGGCATCCAGCCGGCTGATGGTGCCAGCCGAGGTGTCGGCGACCCACAGGGTGCCGTCGTCGGCCCAGGCCAGGCCGTGTACGCGCAGTCCGGGGGCGCGGAAGGCGTTGACCTCGGTCCAGGTGGCGACGTCGATGACATGGATCAACTGCGAGGGCGGCGCGGCGACGTAGATTTTGCCGTCTTTCCATTCCAGCCCATGTGCGCCGGTTTCGCGGCCCGTGTCTTGGTTGGCCCAGGCTACGATGCCGTTGCCGGGCGAATCGCGTTTGGCTCGGGTCTTGCCATTGGCGGGGTCGATCTCGGCGATTTGCAGTTCGAAAGTCGAGGCAATCCACAGCGAGCCATTGCCGAACGTAATGCCGCTGGAGTGCTCGGTGTCGGTCTGGGCCTCGAAGAGCGTCTCGCCGGTCTGGTAGTCGAGCTTGTAGATCTTGAGGTCGACCTGATCGATGTACCACAGACCGTCGTCGGCGGCGTGCAGACCGTTGGGCTGGGGGCCGGGGCTTTTGAAGCGCTCTTCGACGCGGGCGATCTGGATCGTCATATCAGGCGCTCTTTCCCATGAGATAATCCCAGTTCTGGCGGCGGATCGCGCGCTCTTTATAGTGGTCGCTCTGCGAGACGCCGAGCGGATTGTGGAAGTTGAGGATATTGTTGGCGTCTTCGGCCTCGGCGCGCTTGTTCCAGTCCCGGGTCTTGCTGGCGTCTTCGGGGTCGTGGTTCCAGGTGGGAGCCGTGTTGTCCCGGGTGCGGCGGAACAGGAACTTGATCATGTGGCGCTTGTGCGGCGAGCGGTTGGCGGCCGTACCGTGCCATAGATCGTAGTGCGTGAAGGCGACGGTGCCGGCCTTGACCGTTAGCGGGACCTGGCCGCGGATATTGGTGTAGGTGGCCATGCGGTCGGTCGGCGCGTTGCGGAACTGGGTGCCGGGAACGATGATCGTCGGGCCCATCTCCGGGGTTATGTCCGTCGGATAATAGAGTCCGAGAAAGCGGTTGAGCAGGGTGTCGCGGCTATTGAGGCCGTCCTGATGCCAGTTCATGTGGCCGGCGCCGGGCTGCTTGCAGTGCCAGTGGCGGTGCGACTGCACCTCGTAGTCGGCGCCGAGCAAGCTGATCAGCGCGCCCTTGACTGCCGGGTGGTCGAGGACCTGCCACAGTTCGGGCACGGCTTCGGTGATCGCGTCGCCGGGGTTGTGGTCGAGCGCGTCGAGTTGGGCGGCGATGGTCTCGTTCAGGCCGTCCGGCAATTCGGGTTCGACGAGGTGATAGCCGTTGACCAGAAAGCGGGCGATATCGGCGTCGTTGAGCAGGAAGCGGTCACTCATCGCGGACGATCTCCATTTTTTGCAGAATGAACTCATAGCCGACCACGTCGAGATCGCGGTCGTCGAACGGAGCCTGGAGGTGGGGGAATTGCACGATCTGCCAGCCATCGACAACGGCGTCGTGGACGGTTTGATACGGCCAGTCGGGTTCCTCGGCGATGATCTCGGGCTTGTAATCGCGAACGGGTTCGATCAACGTCAGGCCGATGATGCCGGAAAGCGGGCTGGGGGTGCGCGCTTGGATGTACAATAACCGTTGGCGGGGCGTGTCCATGAAGGGCATATGCTCCGGAGGCGGAGGTCTCTCGGCTTATAGGGCGCTTTGCGCAAAAAAAGAAAAGGGCCTTTGGGCCAGGGTAATATAGGTTGCCGGTATGAGGACGACCAGAGGCCGCACTTTATGTCAAAGGGGAGCGGGGGAGGGCGCCCTTGATGGGAAATGGGGTCTTGGTTAGCTTGGCNTTTCNATGGNAAAGAGACATTCTGAAGGGGAAAACTNANTCGCTGCGGTTTCGCCTGCCGGCTGGTGCACGTCGCGCTGGGCGGCATTTCGTCGCGTTGGCAGCGGCGTCCGCCAGCGGGTCGGCGGTGGTCGATCTGGGCACGAAGGAATTTGCGCCATTGCGCAAAACGGACGGCGCGGTGGCGGGCGGCGAGTTTCCGGTGATCGTGACGCGGTTGGACCANGGGAGGTTTGCGGCGTTCGGCTCGGAATGCATGCACTGGAGCTGCGNGGTGGTGCTGCCGGACGCAAAGGGGATCGTGCGTTGNCCGTGTCACACCANTCGCTTCGNNAGGGAGGGGCAGCNGATCNACGGCGAGGCGCAGGAGGATCTATTGCGGGTAGAGATCGAGATCNAGGCGGCGACGGCGGTTGAGAGGCGGAGCTGGGGACGCATCAAGAAGGATAGGAGTTGATGAAATACAAGATTCTGGGTCGCACCGGCGTCAAGGTGTCCGAGCTGTGCTATGGGACTATGGCCTTCGGGGGCGATGCCGATGAAANGACCTCGGAGCAAATGTACCGCCGGGTGCGCGAACTGGGCTTCAATTTCTTCGACACGGCCAATGTTTACTCGCAGGGGCGCTCGGAGAAAATTTTGGGNAAGCTGATCCAGGGCGAGCGCGACGAATTGGTGATTAGCTCCAAGGTTTGCGGCTCGATGGGCGACGGGCCCAACGACAGCGGTTTGTCGCGGCGCCATATCATGCAGGCGGTNGAGGCCAGCCTCGCCCGCCTGCAGACGGACCGGCTGGACCTCTACTTCGTGCACAACTTCGACGGCGACACGCCGATTGAGGAGACGCTTTCCGCTCTCGATGATCTGGTGCGGCAGGGCAAGATCCTCTATCCGGCGGTGAGCAACTGGGCGGCCTGGCAGATCGCCACGGCTCTGGGCCACTGCGCCCGCGAGGGGCTGGCGCGCTTTGAATGCATTCAGCCGATGTACAATCTGGCCAAGCGCCAGGTCGAGGTCGAGATTTTGCCATTGGCCCGCTCCGAGCAGTTGGGCGTGATCTCCTACAGCCCCCTGGGNGGCGGNCTGCTGACGGGCAAGTACGGGGTGGACAAGCGTCCCGAGGGCGGGCGGCTGTTGCAGCAGGACAACTATATCAAGCGCTACGCCAATCCGNTGTATTACGANCTCGCCGACCGCTTCGTCGCCTATGCCAGCGAGCGTAGCGTGCACCCGGCGACCCTGGCCCTNGCCTGGGCCAAGNGCCACCCGGACGTGACCGCGCCGATTATCGGCGGGCGCGACCTCGGCCAGCTCCAACCCTCGCTCGCCGCGCTCGATTTCGAGATGTCGGCCGAAATGCGNGCCGAGATCGCNGCGCTCTCGATCGAGCCGCCGCCGGCTACTGANCGCGCCGAAGTTCAGGCCTAACCGAAAGGATATCATGAAGCCCAACAAACTGCGCGAGAAACTCAACGCCGGTATGCCGTCGCTGGGTACCCACGTCCATGCGACCTGGCCTTCCGTCGTCGAGCTGGTGGGCCACACCGGCGAGTACGACTACGTGGAATTTGTGGGCGAATACGCGCCTTTCGACCTGCACGANCTCGACAATCTGGCCCGCGCCGCCGAGCTTTACGAGATGGGCTCGATGATCAAGGTCGATGCCGAAAACCGCGCCTATGTGGCACAACGNGCGGTGGGGTCNGGTTTCGGCAGCGTGCTCTTTGCCGATGTGCGCGACGCCGACGAGGCNCGCGAATGCGTGGCCGCGGTGCGGCCCGACACCCCGCAGGACGGNGGCACCTNCGGGGTNGNNATGCGCCGCTTTTCCTATATGAGCCACGCCGGCACCGAGGCCTACGCGCAGGCGCTGCGCGACGTGGTGGTGGTGCTGATGATCGAGAAGAAGAGTGCGGTCGATCAGCTGGAGTCGCTGTTGGAAGTGGAGGGAGTGGATATGGTGCAGTGGGGCGGGGCCGACTATGCGATGAACGTGGGCAAGCCGGCACAATACACCGACCCGGGCTTTCAAGAGGCGCAGGAGCGGGTGTTCAAAAAGGCGATCGAGATGGGCGTGCCGCCGCGGGCGGAGCTGGGGCGGGCCGACGACGCCAGGCGCTTTCTGGACATGGGCGTGCGGCACTTTTGTATCGGGACGGACGTGACGGTGCTGTACGNGTACTGGCGCGACGAGGGGGAGGCGATGCGGCGGGCGCTGGAAGGGAACTAGCGCGGCGACTGTTCAGAGGCAAAAACCCCGGGTCGGAAATGGCCCGGGGTTATTCTTTTGTCGGATCAGATGGCGCATAGGGGCGCGCGCACTGCATCTTCTGCGGCACCCCAAACCGACGGCTGGCTGTCGGCGGCAGACCGNTCTTTCAGGATGGGGAGATTGCATCAGTTCCGGGGTAGCCAGGGNAAAGGTTTGCTGTCTACTGCCAGGTCTCGCGCCACCCGGGCCAGATCGGCCAGGGTGACGGGATTGAGCGGAATGCCGTCGCGGGAGTATTCCTGGTGCTGAATAAATTCCAGCTCGCCGGGGGCGTAGAGTCGGTCGATGCCGGGGGCGCGGCGACAGGCGTGGATCTGTTGGACGGCCTTATCGACGCGAGTTTTGAAGGTGCCGGGATCGACGAAGGCTTCAATTTTGATGGCCAGGGCGAATTGCGAGTCCTGGCCGGCGCGAGCGCCCTGGCCGTTACCGCCGCCCAATTCCGTGCCATAGGCCGCGCCCGAGAGCAGGGCGGCGAAGAGGCCCATGATCATGCCCAGCGCCGCGCCCTTGAAATCGCCGATGGGGGCGAGCAGGCCGTCTAAGGCGGCGGCCGTATCGAGGGTGGGGCNACCGTCTTTGTCGAAAGCCCAGCCNGCGGGCAAGTCCCAGCCCTGCTGCTGGTAATAGCGGACCTTGCCGTAGGCCGCGGCGCTGAAGGCGCCATCGTGAACGACGGGGCGCTGCCGTTGAGCGGGTAGTGCGATGGCGAGGGGGTTGTTGCCGATCAGGCGCTCGGCACCGCCCCAGGGGGCCATGATCGGCAGTGAGTGGGTGGTAAAGANGCCGATCATCTCGTGGGCGAGGGCCTGCATGGCGTAGGGGGCCAGGGCCCCGCAGTGGTTGGAGCCGCCAATGGCACAGGCGGCGATGCCGTGCCGTTCGGCGCGATCGAGGGTTTGCTCCATGGCAAAGCGACAGCCGATCTGGCCCATGCTATTGCCGCCATCGACGACTAGGCAGGCACCGTATTCGCGGGAAATCGAGGGCTGGCCGNGCGGATCGACGCCGCCGGTGACCAGGCGGTCGATATAGCCGGGCACGCGCAGCACGCCGTGCGAGTGCGCGCCGCGCAGGTCCGATTGGACGTGGGAATCGGCCATCAGCCCGGCGTCGGTTTCGTCCATGCCGCAGGCGGCGTAAATNCGCCGGACGAGGGCGTGGAGCTCGGAATCGGCGACGCGGATATGTTCGGGTGAGGTCAATAGGTGCGGCGGCTCAGCCCCTCGATGCCCTCGCGCAGGGCGCGGCGGTAGAGCCANAGGTCGCCGCCNTAGGCGACGCAGCGGAAGCCCTGGCGCAGGCGCAACTGGCCTTCTTCGATGCTGTTGACCAGATAGCCGGCAGCCTTGCCATGGCGCTCGCAGGCGGCGACGACGCGCTCTAGCGCTGCGGTGAATTCGGGGTGGTCGAATTGGCCGGGGATGCCGAGAAAGTTGCTGAGATCGAAGCCGCCGATCCACAACACATCGATGCCGTCGAGCGCGGCGATGCGGTCGACATTTTCGAGGCCAGGCCGGTTTTCGATCTGCGCGATGAGTAGCCCCTCTTCGTTGGCGTGATCGATTTTGGCGACGACCGAGCCGGGGGCGTAGTGGTCGTGGGCTATTTCGAAAGCGGCCCCACGCTGGCCCATGGGGGGATATTTGCCCGATTGAACGATGATCTCGGCCTGGCGCGCGTCGCCGACCATCGGCACCATCACGCCGCGGGCGCCGACGTCGAGCACGCGGGCGATAAAGTGNTATTGAGTCGCCGGCACGCGCACCAGTGGCTCGATGTGATCGGCGTTGGTGGTGGCGATGAGGTCGCGGACGGTCTCGACGCTCCAGCCGGTGTGCTCCATGTCGTACATAATGAACTCGGCGCCGGCCTCGGCGGAGAGTCGGGCGACGCCGGGGGTGCAGAATTCGAAGACCATGGTGCCGATGACGGTGCCGCCCTCTTTGAGCGTGCGCTTTACTGTGTTGGGCTGCATGCGAATGCCTCGATTAGGGAGGCACAGAAGATAGGAGGGGGTTTGGGAGGGAGCAAGGGGGGATGAGGTAGATGCCCTCTTGCTCGCAGCTGTAGTAAAAGCAGCTGTAGTTGAATAGGCGATGGCTTCTACCAGGCGATATGCTGCGGCCGGTGATGGTGCGCTGGATCGATCATTTTCGCATCATCGCCATTCGTGTTTGGGGTAGCGGCGCTTGAGTTCCTTTTTGACCTCGGGGTAGGTGCGNGTCCAGAAGCCGGCGAGGTCGTCGGTGACCTGGACCGGCCGGAAATTGGGNCCGAGGATTTCCAGGAGCAGCTTCTGGCGACCGCCGGCGATGGCGGGGGTGCGAGTCAGGTCGTAGAGCGCCTGGATCTTGGCGCGACCGCGCGGGGGGCCGTCGGCGCGATATTCTATCTTCATGCGCACGCCCGAGGGCAGGCGCTGGTGCAGAGGCGCCATCTGCTCGACGAACTGCTGTTCTTTCCACGGCAGCGCGTTCTGCACGTAGGGCAGACAGTCGCGGGAGCGGATCTGGCTGTAGCGGTAGGCTCCGGCGATGATCTCGTAGTAGATGACCAGGAGTTCGTCGTCGTCGTAGGCGATCAATTCGCGGTCGGGGAACAGGCGCTGCAGGAGGCGCGTGCGCAGCATCCACTGCTCGACCTCGGCATTCCACTTTTCCAGCCGCAACTGGCCGGCGGCGATGCGCGCGACGAGAATCTCTTCGGCGGCGGCGGGATCGACTTCCGCCCGCGGCGCGCGGTGGTAGACGAGGGCGCCTTGCTCCCCGGCGTCGTAGCGGTGGACTTCGGCTTGCTCGACGGCCTGGTCGCGATCGTTCCAGGTGGTCTCAATGGCGGTGCTGACGCGGTCGGGGTGAATCTCTTCGAGCCAGGCGAGGTCGATGGCGTTGGCAAGGGCCAGAGCGGTGCGGACATTGCCTTCGCGGCGGGCTTCTAACTCGCGTATCTCCAGGGCGATCAGCGCCGGTGCCTCGCGGGCGGCGCTCTGGGGGTCGAGTTCGACGCGGCGCTGGCCGGCCATGGCGCAGAGCAGGTTTTCGCGATTGCGGCGGATGGCAACGCGGTCGGGGAAGGCGGTCAGCAGGCCCTTGAGTAAGTCCTCGGTCGCGCCCCGGCCTCTGCCGTCGAGTTTGAGGCGGCGGGCGGCGTCGCGGTAGAGGCGGGCGGTCTGGTCGGCCTGGCGGCAGGCGGGGCCGTTGAGGCCCTGCGGGCCGCAGGCAGCGGGGTCGTAGGCGCGCTCGCGGGCCCGGCGCAGGGCGCGCTCGCGCACGACCAGGTCGGCGGCGTATTCGCCATCGGGGGCGTGGGTGTAGCGCGATTGCACGGGATGGAGCAGGATGTCGCGCTCGCCGGCGAGCGCCGCCCAGGTGCAGGCGCGGTCGAGGCAGCCGCGACCGGCTGCTGCGATGAGGAAGCGGGCCCATCTCGGATGGGTCGGCAAACGCGCCATCTGGCGGCCGAGATCGGTGAGCGCGCCGTCGTCGATGGCGCCGAGGGCGCGCAGCAGGCCGGCTGCGCGCTCGCGGGCCGCTGGCTCGGGGGCGTCGAGCCAGGGGAAGTCGGCGAGGTCGTCGACGCCCATCGCCAGCAGTTGCAGCGCGGNATNGGCGAGATCGACGCGGTGGATTTCGGGNGCTTCGGCCTCGGGGCGGATTTCTTCGGCGGACCACAGNCGGGTGCAGGTGCCTGGAGCGGTGCGGCCGGCGCGGCCAGCGCGCTGCGCGGCCGAGGCCTGGCTGATGGGTTCGATCAGCAGTGCGTCGATGCCGCGGCGCGGATCGTGGCGGTGAATCCGCGCCAGGCCCGAATCGACGACGTGGCGGATGCCTTCGATGGTGATGGACGTTTCGGCGACATTGGTGGCAACGACGATTTTGCGCCGGGCGCCGGGCGCGACGGCCGCGTCTTGCTCCCGGGCCGGCAGNCCGCCGTGCAGCGGGCGCAAATCCACCGGNTCGCCCAGTCGGGCCAGGTGCGCNTGCGACGCCTTGATGGTGCGGCGGATCTCGTAGGCCCCGGGCATAAAGACCAGCACGTCGCCCTCGGCGCCTTCGGCGAGCAGGGCGCCGAGGGCGTCGGCGGCCTGCTCCCAGGGAGGCTTATCGACCGCGGCGGGCCGATAGCGGATAGCGACCGGGTGCAGTCGGCCGTGGGCGGTGACGGCGGGGCATTGCAGGTGGGCGGCGAGGCGCTCGGCGTCCAGGGTCGCCGACATCACCACCAGCGCCAGGTCGGGGCGGNGGTCTTGCTGCAGGCGGCGCAGGAGCCCCAGGGCCGCGTCGGCTTCGAGGCTGCGCTCGTGGAATTCGTCGAGCACCACGATGTCAAAGGCCGCCAGGCCGGGATCGGATTGCAGCAGGCGCAGGAAGAGGCCCTCGGTGAGGAAGCGAATCGATGTGGCGGCGGACAACGCGCTGTCGTGGCGGGTCTGGTAGCCGACGAGNCCGCCGAGTGCGGCGCCCATTTCCGCGGCGACGCGGCGGGCAACCAGGCGGGTGGCGAGGCGCCTGGGTTGCAGCACGGCGATGCGCGCGCCGAAGGCGCGGTAGAGGATCTGGGGAATCTGGGTGGTTTTGCCCGAGCCGGTTGGCGCGGTGAGCACNAGGCGATTGCCCGCTGCCAGATGGGACAGGATTTCTTGCTGGTGCGCGAGTATCGGCAGCAAGGGCTAGCGGTACTTCTCGAACGGGTTCCTGAATTCCGCGGGGTTGGCGAGGCCTTTTTTGTCGCTTTCGCTTNCGGGGGCGCTTGATTTACTCATGGCGAGTTCCTTGACGCCGTAAATGTAGGNCGCCGGATGTTGCCGGGCAACCACGAGTTGGGTCTGCGGATAGGTAGCTTCGACGCNGCATTGGGCNACNCGGCCGCGNCCACCCCCGACAACTCCCCCTACCCCAACCTATCTNAGATGTTTTATCAGCNCTGNCCCGCACTTGGGACAAATCTCCCATTCGGGGGATTGGACATAGTGGTTGCATTGTGGACAACTGCCCAGGGGCATGTCGTCTTCCTTTGTGCGGCTGCCGTTTTTGTAGGTGATGACGCGCCAGACCGTCTCGCCGTCTTCGGCATAGTAGGTCCAGGGGCCGGTCTTTTTGCCGTCGGACCACTTGCCGGCGTAGGTGTTGAATTGGCCGGTTTGCTTGAGCGTGCCATCGGGCCAATACGCGGAGATCTCGCCGGTGTAGATGTCGTTCTCGTAGTGGCAGACGACGGCCCGGGAGCCGTCCTTGTGGTAGCGGGTCCAGCGGCCCTCCTTCTGGCCCTCGGCGTATTTGCCCTCTTCCCGCTTGTTGCCATTGGCGTAGTAGCGGGTCCACTTGCCGTGCTTCTTGCCGTCTTTCAGTTTGCCTTCGTTCAAGTGGTCTGGCATGCCCGTTCTCCCATGGTGTTTTCTCCAATCACCGCAGGGCAAAGAGCCGCGTCAAGTGCGGCGACGGAGCAGCCGACGCGCACGGGCCGGTGGACCATGTCGATGAGGTCGGTCGCAGGGCAAGCGCCGAGGCGACGGCGCCCAGAGCGTGGAATATTACCGGATCCCGTCGGAATTTGCGGGGTAAAGCGGGATGGGCGGTCCCCACTTCGGGAAGCGTTCCAAGGCGGGTTTTGAAATTGTGCCCGGAACGGCCATATTATAAGGCCTCATTTTCACACAGCCGCTAGCGAGAAGTTCGCCCCATGTCGTCAACTACCAGGGATTTCCTCCTCTCCGCCGATTCGGCAGCTGTCGAATA
>PBOD01000053.1 GCA_002724215.1 Gemmatimonadota bacterium
TCGTCGCGGAGCGCATTGCGGTGCGGCAAGTACTCGATCACCAGCGCCACCTCCGCCACCGTTATCGGATAGATCAGCTGCGCGTCCTTTTCGATGACCTTTATGCCGATCTCATTGACACCGGTGCGCGGCAGGCGCGATTTTAGATCCAGGTGTAGGCGATAGGCGTTGACCGCAAAGTCGGGTCGGGGCCGAAGCTGGTAGGTCCAGTCGGCCTTGCGCCACTCCGTCTCGGGGAGCGCCTCGTCATTCCACCGCAGAGCGACGCGGTCGGTATGGGTCAAATGCTGCACCAGCACGCGCAACTCGCAGCGCCACAGCTCGCCGGCGGCGGCCCGGCCGGCGATATCGTCGCCAACCTCCAGTTTCAGCACCCGCTCCGGCTCGTCCAGCACAGCGGGCAACGGCTCTTCCAGGCCATAGGACAACGCCGTTTTGGCATTGGCGGGCAAGCCTATGCGATACGTTTTGTCCATGCGCGCCACCAGGTCTGGATGTCCCATGAAGCGCAACCGGCCCACCGCCTCGTGGTCATAGGGATAGCGCTTGGGATGCGGGTAGTAGGTGTGGAAAAACGTCCCCTCCGCCCCGGCGGCGTAAGCATTGCCCGCCGCCGCCCGAACCACGGTGCTCGTCAACTCCGCCTGATTAGATGATTCGATGCCCGCCAGCACCCGCACATCGGTCCCCGCTGCGGCGGCGACAATCTCGCGCAGACCCGAGGTGTCGCTTTCGTAGCCGCCGACCACCTGCATGCACAGCACCGCATCGACGATCCCCTCTCTGATCCAGGTCTCCACGTCCATCCCCATCGCCAGATTCCCCGCCAGCGCGGCGCCGACGCGGACCACCAGCCGCTTATCGCGCCCCTGCACCCGTGCCGCCTCGTCGCAGACGGCGCGTATCTGCCGCATCCACAAGGTCATCGTCGCGGTGTGCTCGGCGACCTCGCCGCGACCGATAAAAGGCGCATAATCGCACATATTGAGCTCGATGCCGTCCCCTGGGTAGTCGGCGACCAGTTCCTTTATCACCGCCAGGCGGTCGGCACGCACCTCCTCTATGGCGAAGGACAGCCGGTTGGGCCGGTCGTACTGGGCCAAAGGCTCGTCCGGCTCCTCACCGACCTGCCATTCGGGATGCTCGGTAGTAAAGTCGGCCACCCGGCAATTGGTGACGCGGCTGGGCGGGGTGTGGAACATATTCAGCAGCAGGCTGGGCAGGAATTCAAAGCCTCGCCGCTGCGCGTGCTCGCATACCAGCATCAGCGGATCGGTACCGCTCTCGATCATCAGCCGAGCATTGTGTGCCGCCCGCCACCAGATATCGTGGTCGGTCAGATCGACATTGTGACCCCAGCGCTCGCCCACCTTGGTCGCGTAGAGCAACACGCTGCAGTCGCCCACCGCGTAACTGATGGTGTCGATGCCCAGATCGACCAGTTCGTCGATCGGTTCGACGTATTGTTGCGCAGCCATCGGCGGCTCGTACAAATACACACTCGAATGCCGGCCATCGCTGTAGAACATCACTTCGTGCGAAGCGCTCATAACAATCTAGCCCAGCCGTACGGGCTTGCCCGTGCGCACCGACTCCTCCTGTGCACAGCAAATCTGATAGACTTCCAACGCCTGCAGAAGATCGAAGGTCTGCGCGCCCTTTTCGACCATCGCGAGAAAATCCTTGAGCATCGTCGAATAAAAATATCCCGCGTCGTCATCGCGGGCATGGAAGGCACCCTGCGTCCCCTGCACCAGCGCCTGAAAACCCACCGGCACCCCGTGCGGGCACATCGTGGTCAACTGCGCACCGTTCATGTATTTGACCCCGACCACGCTGCGGCCGCGCTCACCGATATCGACCACCTCAACCGGGCGGTCGTTGATCGCGTAGTGGCCAATGGTCACCGCATGCATACCATAAAAAACAAACGGCCGCTTCCACATCAGATCCGCCGGCCCCATGCAGCAGGCCATCACCACCTCGCCGATACCCTCCTCGCCGCGGTAGAGCTTCTCGAACGCCCGCGCGTATTTCAGCGCCGACGACGTCATCAACAAGGACTCGTGGTCGCGGGCGCAGTCGATCAGGTCGCGCGCCCGTTCGACATTGTCGGGGAAGGGCTTGTCGAGCAATAGCTTATCGAGCAAGACGGGGATGCCCCGCTGCAAAAAGGGTCGCGCGAAGCGGTAGTGCGTAAACTTGAGATCATCACAGATTACGATAGCGTCCAGGCCCTCAAACATCTCCTCCAGCGAATCCGCCACCTGCGGCACGTCGCAGAGCTTGGACAGCAGCTCCGCCCCGGAGCGATATTCGTCGTAGACCCGCACGACTTTGGCCCCCTCAATTGTCGCCATTGGCGGTCCTCCGCCGAAGGGATCGAGATCCTTGTGGGCCTCGTTCATGCCATTGAACATCTTGGCGAACTGCACGGCGTGGTAGCCGGCCGCGCCCGCCACAAAACCCAGTTTCAACATGCGGTAGCTCCTATTCGTAGGCCAGATTCTGCGCCTGCATCATACCGATCATATAGCCGAACGCGAAGATCTTGCCCATCATCCCATAGCCGCGCGTCTCCTCGGCGCTCTCGTCGCCCATCGTCGGCGCGTGGTCGGGGCGGATCGGTCCCTCGAAGCCCGCCCGCGAGTAGATCTCCAGCATCCTGGCCATATCGGTCGGGCCATTGTCGTGGAAGGTCTCGGTAAAGACCCTGTCCGCCGTGCCTTCGACATCGCGGTAATGAATGAAGTGCACCTTGCCCTGCTCGCAGAACTCGCGCGCCGCCGCGTAGATATCGTCGCCCATGGCCTTGAAGTTGCCCTGGCAAAAGGTAATGCCATTATTGGGATTGGGAGCGATGTCGAGCAGCCTGCGGTAGGCGTCCACACTGACCATGATCTGCGCCGAGCCACGGTAGGGCGAGATCGGCGGGTCGTTGGGATGGTAGCCCATCCGCACGCCGGCCTTCTCCGCGACCGGCACCACCCGCTCCAGCAGCCAGGTCAGATTGTCCCACAATTCCTCCTCGGTCTGCGGTTCGGGCAAAGGAGCTTCCTCGGCATTCGACTGCGCGTAGTCGAATTGCGACGAGATCGCACCGCCCCGCGTCGACACCCAATCGGTGCGCGAGCCACCGGCTCCGAGATTGTAACACAGCACCGGTATGCCCACCCGGCCCATCGCCGCGATCGCGGCGATATAATTCTTCAACTCCTCCTCGCGGCCCTCCGTACCGCGGCGGATGTGGTTGCCGGAGACAATGGTCATGGTCTCGTAAACCGGTATCGTGAATCCCGCCGCCGCCCACTCCTCCTTCTGCTGCCGCATCGCCGCCTCGTACTGGTCGCGGCCAATGCCGTGGATATCTGGCGAGGTCACGCAGCCGGTGACGCCCATTTCCTTGCAAATTTTGACGCGCTCGGGATGCTCCCTGGGACTGCGGCCCAGGGTCATGGCCAGTTTAAACCTGCCCTGTCGCATGGTTTCGTCCTTTCCTTTAGCCCTGCACCGGCTCCAACTCCAGCAGCACCAGCAACCAGGTGCGGTGCCAGTAGGCGCTGTTGATATAGGGATCCTGCGCGGTGGGCCAATTGGTCCAGTAGGTCTCGTTGTGCGGGATGCGGTGGTACCACTGCACGATCGGGATCGACGGCAGCTCGCTCAGCCAGATGTCCATCGCCTTGCGAAACAACCCGGTCAGCTCGGGATCGTCGGGCGCAGTCGAGCCCATCGCGTCGACGAGCGTGTCGAACTCGGGATTGGACCAGCGCCAGAAGTATTCGGCGAAGGTGCCGGTCGGCTGCACGTAGCGGCCGTGGTAGAGCCTGAGCGTAAAGTAGGGATCGCGCACCGAGCCGCCGTGGCCGTTCAAATAGGTCTTGCCCACGCCCTGGGTCAGCCGCGTATAGGTGTCGGAGGTCTGGCGGAAACTGGCATCGAAACCGGCCTGTTTGAGCTGCGCCACCAGCACCGGCGCCAGATCGGCGAAGATCGGGTAGATATCCACCACCATCTTGAGCTGNTCACCGTCCCTGTTCCAGATCCCCTCGGCGTCTTTGGCCCACCCCTTGTCNCGCATAATCGCTGCCGTCCGCTCTGGATCGTAGACTCCGACCGGATACTTCTCCAGCAGATCGCCAATGGCGGNGGTGTACTTGCGCAGCGGCGGATAGTCNGGAAATGGCAGCAGCGTCGATGAGCCGCTGCCCTGCCAGCCGATCTCCACCAGTTGCTCGCGGTCGATGGCGTGGTTGATCGCCCAGCGGATCTCCGCATCATCGAAAGGTTCGGCCAGCGCGTTGAAGCCCAGCGAAATCGGCCACCAATCCAAATAGCCGTAGGGCGGCTCGCGCCCGGTCCACGACGAGGCCTGCGGATTGCCCTCAATAATGGTGCGGATATTGGGCGGGCGCATATCGAGGCAACTGTCGAGGTGGTTGGTCAGCAAGTTCTGCACCCGCTTGGCCTCGTCCATATAGGGCAGGTAGATGAGTCGCTCGACCTTGGGCAGGGCCTTGAAGCCGGTCTCTGCGGCCCACCATTCGCGCCGCAGATCCCAGATCCGCTGTTGTGGCGTCGACAGCACCATGCTATAGGGGCCGCTGACGATCGGCCAGCCCTTTTGCAGATCGAAATTGGCGAAGGTCGTCGCCTTCTGGTCCTTCCATATGTGTTCGGGCACGATCGGCACGCCATTGCCGAAGTTGTGGGTGAAATACGTAAAGATAAAGCGCGGGTTGGGCGCCTTGAGCTTGATCCGCGCCGTCAAATCGTCGAGCGCGATGGCCTCCTCGACCCAGGTCTCCATGTCCGTGCTGAACAACAAATCCGGCGCGTTGGACTTGAGCATATTGATGGTGAAGACGAAGTCGCGCACCGTCCAGGGTCGTCCGTCGCTCCACTCGACGCCGGGGCGGATCTTCACCGTCACTTCCGTGTAGTCCGCGTTGTATTGGTGCCCGGTGGCGATCCAGGGAATGATATTGTCTTCCTCTTTGAAGGCGTTGTAGAAGTAGAGCGGCTCGTAGAGGAAGTTCCAGCCGGTGGGTGCGGTATTGCCAGGTATATAGGGGTTGAAGGTATTGTAGTCCTTGATCTGCCCAGCGCAGACCGAAAAGGTCAGGCAGTCGAGGATCATCGTGCGCTCGCGCGGCACCTCTTTCAGGCTCGTGCCCGGCGCATCAGACCCGCCGCAGGCCAAGAGCGCGGGCAGGGTCGCGAGCAACAGTAATTGTCTAATCAACCATATTCCTTTCTCCAGCAGTGAACCGCGTCAATTTAGGCAAATTACCCAAGGGGCCCAATCTTCGTCACTACCCGCTTCCCGCCTCCGTCAGCCGCCCGTACCACACTTCATGGCTCTTGCTCTCGTAGGCCCCCGTCCAGTAGCAATCGATAGAGGATGTAGGCGTGCCGCCGGCACGGCGGGTCGAGATGAACGCGTGCCAGAAGCGCCCCGGCATCGCGAGCGGCACCGGCTCGCTGATCCTGCCCCACGGCTCGCCAACTGCATAATGAAGCTCTTGTGCGGCACCGCGCCGGCCTCTGGTCAGCAGAAAGTGCATTCGCCCATCCGGGCTCTGGTGCAGCCGGCCGCTGTTGTAGCTGCCCAGACAGCGGTGCTCGAAGGGACCGCCCGGGGGACCCATAGCGTGGTAGAGCCGGCTGTTGGCGTGGTCCTGGCCCATCGCCGCCCACACCGTGGTCACCCGCTGACGGTTCTCAAAATAAATGAGGTGGACCCGCCCCTGGTCGTCGAGCAGCATGTCCTGCTGTTCGGTGGTGCCGCGCGCCCCGTCGGCGGGTGTGAAGGTGTCGGCGACATCGCTAATGACCTGCATCCGCCAATCCGGCGCAGCCGCCAGCACGTCGGCGCAATAGTAGTAATAGGATTTGAGCACCGGATAGATCCCCCGCGGCGTCTCCACCCGCTCTACCTCGCCGGTCTCCGGATGGGGCCTTTTGAACCAGTCGTTGGGATACTGCTCGCCGCGCACAAAATAGTCGTCGCTGCAAAAGGCGTGCGCGGCGCGGCCATGCAAGACGGTGAAGTTGTAGCCGCGCTGTCTCTCGTGCGGCACCGCACCGCTGGCCAGCGGCCGGTAATCCCGCTCGGGATCCAGCACGTACCAGGCCATCCGCTCCAGCCCGCCGGCTGCGAAAATCCGTCCATCCGCACCCATCGCCGCGCCGAAGCGACTGTCCGCCGCGGTATGCTCTCGCATCTCATAGCCGCGCAACTGCGCATCGAAGACCGCATGCCAGCTGGCATTGGCGCCCGAGACCACGTGCACTCGCCCCTGCCCATCGACCAGCACATTGCCGTTTTGCGGCACTGGTGGCAGGGGCGCGCTCTCGGCCCACTCTCCCGGCCCGAGGCGCCGATAAACCCGCAGGCTCAGATCGTCGCGCCAGCTCAGCGCGTAGAGCTCGGCGCCGCAGCGGACGATATTGGACTGGTTGTAGCCCCAGCAACTCGCCCCGCTGCCGCCACGCAGGGTATGTCCGGCTGTAGCGGTGATCCGCTCAACCGCAAATTCGACCGCCACCGCCGGCCCGTAGTCTACTGTATTGCGTTCCATAGATATCTTTTCTAATCTATCTGCGGCACCCAATGTAGCCGCCGCCGCACGCTCAAGCAAACGGAAACGACCATGGAATATCGCCCACTGGGACAGACCGACCTCCACGTCAGCTCAATCGGCCTGGGCTGCGTCACCTTCGGCCGCGAGATCGCAGCGCCGGACGCCTTCGCCGTCATGGACCGGGCCGTGGAGCGCGGCATCAATCTCTTCGACACCGCCGAAGCCTACGCCGCCGGCGCCTCCGAAGAAGTCGTCGGCCAATGGCTTTGCGCCCGCAGCGCCCGCGACGAGATCGTACTGGCAACCAAGGTCGCCGGAGCCCAGACCCGCGAACACATCCTCGCCTCCGCCGAAGACAGCCTGCGCCGACTGCAAACCGATCGCATCGACCTCTTTATGGTCCACAACTGGGACGACGACACGCCGCTGGAGGAAACCATCGCCGCCCTCGACACGCTGGTCCAGCAGGGCAAAACCCGCTGCGTCGGCTGCAGCAACTACGATGCCGACCAACTGGCGCAGGCGCTCGACCAGGCGGCCAGCCTCGGCGCGGCGCGGATGGAGGCGACCGAACCCAACTACAATCTGGTCGTGCGCGACATCGAGGAGGCCCTGCTGCCGCTGTGCGCCAGCCGCCAGATCGGCGCCATTACCTATAGCCCTCTGGGCGCGGGATTTTTAACCGGTAAATACCGCCGCGATGGAGAGGTGCCGACGGGCACTCGCTTCGACGTCATACCCGGTCACCAGGACATCTACTTCAAAGACGAGTTCTTCGACGTAGTCGAGGGCCTGCGCGCCAAAGCCGCGGAGACCGGCCGCAGCATGATCGACCTGGCGCTGGCCTGGACTATCGGCCAGCCCGGCGTCACCTCAGTCTTGGTCGGCGCCCGCGGCACCGACCAGATCGACCAGGCCTTCGCCGCAGAAGCCGCAGGGCTGCCGGCCGATTTGCGCGCCGCGCTGAGCGCCCTGTAAGTAGTGGCTATGCCTCGCCCCAATGTGCTCTTCTTCTTTACCGACGATCAGCGCTACGACACCCTCGCCAGCCTGGGCAATCCGGATGTCCTGACACCCAACATGGACCGCCTGGTCGCCCGCGGCACAGCCTTTACCCACGCCCATATTCCCGGCGGCACCAGCGGGGCGATATGCATGCCCAGCCGGGCCATGCTGCACACCGGCCGCTCGCTATTCCATCTCGAAGGCGCCGGCCAGCGCATCCCGGGCGAGCACGCGATGCTGGGCGAGCATCTCCGCGCCAATGGCTACCAGACTTTCGGCAGCGGCAAGTGGCACAATGGCCGCGATAGTTTCGCCCGCAGCTTCAGCGCCGGGGCCGAGATCTTCTTTGGCGGCATGACCGACCACTGGAATGTGCCGGCCTACGACTACGACCCCGAAGGCCGCTACGACGGCCAGTGCCCCCAGGTCCTCGCTCCGACCCGCTCCAAGGAGGAGACCTATCGCGACTGCGATCACATCGCCGCCGGCACCCATTCCTCCGAATTGATCGCCGATGCGGGCCTGCAATTCCTGGCCGAGCGCGAGGGCGATGCCCCGTTCTTCATGTATCTGTCTTTTCTGGCGCCGCACGATCCGCGCACCATGCCCCGTCAGTATCGAGACTTGTACTGCGAAGCAGAGGTGCCGCTGCCCGCCAACTTCATGGCACAGCATCCCTTCGATGCCGGAGTACACCAGATCAGAGATGAGGTGCTCGCCGACTACCCACGCAAGCCCGCACAGACGCGTGAGCATCTGGTCGACTACTACGCCATGATCACCCACCTAGATGCGCAGATCGGCCGCGTCCTCGATGCACTAGAGGCAGGCGGATTAGCCGACAACACCATCGTCATCCTCGCCGGCGACAACGGCCTGGCGGTGGGGCGGCACGGGCTCTTCGGCAAGCAGAACCTCTACGATCACTCCGTGCGGGTGCCCCTGGTATGGGCAGGCCCCGTCGTGCCGCAAAACGCGCGGCGCGAAGCCTTTGCCTATCTCTTCGATATTTTCCCGACGCTGTGCGAACTGCTCGATCTCGATGTGCCAGAGAGCGTCGATGGGCAATCGCTGGTCGGCGCGATGCAGCGGGACGAACCGGTGCGCGACGAGCTGTATCTGGCCTACGAGCGCCTGCACCGGGGCCTGCGCGACCGGCACCACAAGCTGATCGAATACCAGATCGCCGGCCATCGCCACACCCAGTTGTTCGATCTGGAGACCGACCCGCACGAACTGCGCGATCTGTCCGCCGACCCGGATTACGCCGCCGTTCTCGCCGACATGCAAATGCGCCTCGCCCAACAGCGCGACGCATGGGGCGACTGCGGGAGCGAATGGGGCGAGATCTTTTGGCGCGAAATGGAATACTGAGAGCATCCATCATCTGACAGGAGACACTATGGACACGGTAAGAACGCTGGTTTTCGGCGGTGGGGAAATACACGATTGGCAGGGCATTCAACCCAAACTGGTAGCGGCGCTCGAGGCGTCCGACGCCTTCGAACTCGCCACCGCGCAGGAAGACCTCGACGCGCTGCTCGACCTCGACGCCTACGACGTGCTGGTGTTTCACTACACCGTCGGCACCATCTCCGACGCCCAACGCGACGCCCTGTCGAGCTGGTTGATCGGCGGCAAGGGCTATGTCGGCATCCACAGCGCCGCCGACTCCTTTCGCGACGACCCGGCCTACCGCAATATGGTCGGCGGCCACTTCATCACCCACCCGCGCTACCGCGAGTACCAGGTCAGCGTCAAAGACCCCGACCACCCCATTATGGCCGGGATCGACGAGGAGTTTATCGTCGAGGACGAGCAGTACATCCTCGACTACGATGCGCGCGTCCACGTATTGGCCAACGCGCTCTACAAGGGCGACACCATGCCAGTGGCCTGGACCAAGCAGCACGGCCAGGGCCGCGTATTCTACCAGGCGCTCGGGCACGACCCCAGCGCCTGCGAGCATCCCGTATTCAAGCAGATGCTGGTACAGGGCACGCTGTGGGCGGCCGGCCGGGAGGACTGATGGGTGGATAGGCGCTCCCTGGGCCGCACGGGCCTCCGCGTCTCGGCGCTGGCCCTGGGCACCGTCGAGCTGGGCATGGACTACGGCCTCCGGGTGCCCGGCGCCCATGGGCGGCCCGCCGCAGCCGACGCCGTCCGCATCATCCACGCGGCACTCGACCGCGGCGTCAACCTGATCGACACCGCCCCGATCTATGGTGCAGCCGAAGCCCTGCTGGGCCGGGCGCTCGAAGGTCGTCGCAATCAGGTGGTCCTGGCGACAAAAGTCCTGCCCCAGACTGCAGACGGAGGCGCTCTGCAGGGCGAGGCGCTCGCACGCCACATGCGCGAAAGCCTCGATAACAGCCTGCACCTGCTGCGCACCGACCACATCGACCTCTGGCAGATCCACCAGGTCGACGATGCGCTGCTGGCCCAGGCGGATACCGTTGCCGAAGCATTCGCCGCGGCAAAACGGGCCGGCAAAGCGCGCTGCGTCGGCGCCTCGACCTATGGCGTGGATCCCCCGCTCAAAGCACTGGCCAGTGATCTTTTCGACACCTTGCAGGTGGGTTATTCGGTCCTCGACCAGCGCCAGGCCGACCGCTGTTTTTCCCTGGCAACGCAAAAGGGCGTCGGCATCATTGCGCGTTCGGTCCTGCTCCAGGGCGTACTCACCGAGCGCGGCGATTATCTGCCCGACCCACTGACCCCGTTGCGCGAGCGCTCGCAGCAGTTCCGCCGTCTAGTGGCCGACGCGCTGCCCGATTGGACCCCGGCGCAGGTTGCCCTGGCCTTTGCCCTGAACCAATCGCCCATCGGGTCGGTGCTGATCGGGGTCCGCACCGTCGAAGAATTGGAGGAAAATCTCCGCGCGGCCGAAAAACCCCTGACCACCACCGCACTCGACAGCCTGCGCGATCTGCGCCTCGACGACGCGGATCAGCTCGATCCGCGCTGGTGGGAACAATTCCTCGGCGACGCAGATCTCACCGACGGCGATTCCCCATGACCCCGCAACCCGTCCGGGCCTACGCCGCCGACAAAGTCTTCGATGGGGACCGCTTCTACGCCGACCATGCCGTGGTCGTCGCCAAAGACCGGATAAGCGCACTCGTGCCCGTAGCCGAGCTGTCGCCCGACACCCCCGTCGACCATTACCCCGGCTGCACCCTGGTGCCCGGCCTGATCGATACTCATATGCATTTTTTGCGCTGGCAGGGACCGGTCTTCCTCGCCTATGGCGTGACCACCGTCCGCGACACCGGCAACGACCTGCCGTGGATCTTGCAATGCCGCGCCGAATGGCGCGACCGCCCCTGGCCGCGCATCCTCTCGCTCGGCCCGCTGATCGACGGCGACCCGCCGGGCCACGCACTGGTCGCGCACCGCGTCAGCGACGCGGAGTCCGCCGTCGCCGCAGTGCGCGCAACCGCCGCCGCCGGCGTCGATGGCATCAAACTCTACGCCAGCATCGCCGCCGAATGGATTGCGCCGATGGCCGCGGCCGCTCACGAGGCCGGGCACAAAATCTCCATGCACTGCCTGCCGCACGGCGTGCTCGTCGCCGGCCGCGGCGGCGTCGACGAATTCTACCATCTCGACGGCATTCTCGCCGACATCTGGCCCGACCATCCCCCCGGCTGGCTCCACGTCTGGGGCGATCCGGGCCTGGCAAAAACCTGGGACCGCCAGCAACAGGTCGCCGACGAAATTGCCGCGCTGGACCTGGTATCGACGCCGACGCTGGCCTACTGGGACAGCCAGTGGCGCATGCGCCTCGAGCACGGCCCCTGGCCCGAAGAGCGGGCGCATATGCCCGCAGATCTTTTCAAGTGGTCTTCGGCCGCGCTCGATCCCGCTCTGGGCCACACCTGGCAGCGCGCGCTGAAGGCCGCCCAGCGCTTCCAGCGCCTGCTCAATGAGCGCGGCGTGGTCGTCCTCGCCGGCAGCGACACCCCCTGCGGCGGCATCCTCCCCGGCCAGAGCCTGTGGCGTGAACTCGTGCTGCTGACCGAGACCGGCCTATCCCCTGCCGCAGCCCTGCGCGCAGCCACAGCCGCCGCCGCCGATTTTCTCGCGCAACCGCGGCTGGGCCGCCTAGCCGCCGACTGCGCAGCCGACCTCGCCATTGTGCGCGGCGATCTGTCGCGGGCCTTGCCCGACCGGCCCGAAGTAGAGCTCGTCGTGCGCGACGGTACGCCGCACCGACCCGCCGACCTGCTGCGACAACCCGACGACCCCACGTGGCGCAGCGATCCCTGGGCGCGACAATTCGAACAACACTGGACCAGACGCATGCAAGCTTAGGAGCCCACCATGGCCAACAAGACCGACAGCTTCACCTTCGCTCCGGCGCCCGGGCGCCGCCAGACCCGAATCTTCTACGACAACCGATCCTACTCGGCCTTCCCCCACGTGGTCCGCCTGGAGGGCGACGAATTGCTGCTGGCCTTCCGCCAGGCACCGCGTCAGGACATCGTTCGCCACACGCACCCGCGCTCGGTCATCACCGTCATCCGCTCCTACGACCTGGGCAAGACCTGGCAAACAGAAGACGCCGCCCAGCTGGCGGCGGGCGGCGGACAGGAATTGGGACTGATCTATCTGGGCCAGGGCAAAGTGGGCGGCGCGCTGGCCGCGCACGAGGTCGTCCCCATCGACGAGGGGCCGCGCGCCGGCTTCGCCCACACCCACGCCAGCGAATATCCCTTCAGCAATATCGGCGGCCTGTGGTGCTGGAGCGAAAACTACGGTCTGACCTGGCGCGTCGAAAACACCGCGCTCTTCGCCCCCGGGCTGCAGTGCTGCGCGCCCCCGGTGCAATTGTCGGACGGCACCCTGCTGATCCCGGTCTACTGCCCCGTCGATGGTGACACCCACAGTTCGTCGGTGCTCTTCGCCTCCAGCAATGGCGGCAAGACTTGGCGCCGCCGCGCGATTGTAGCCCGCGGCACGCCCCGGACCCGCCACTACCAAGAACCGGCCGTGCTGGAACTTGCGCCCGGCCACCTGCTCGCCCTGCACCGCGTCGCCGACGATAAGGGGCCACGCGGGCTGTTCTGGCGCAATGAATCCTCTGACGCGGGAAAGACCTGGACCCGCCCCCAGCGCACCGCCATCCGCTCCGGCGCCTGCCCGCGCCTGCTCAAGCTGCACGACGGCCGTCTCCTCCTGACCTATGGCCGCCGCTATGAGCCCTACGGCTTATACGCCGCGCTCTCCGCGGACCATGGCAAAACCTGGGACGACACCACCTGGCAGTTGCGCCCAACCCCCGATGGCAACCAGGGCTACACCTCGTCTTTGCAACTGGATGACGGGCGCATCTTCACCACCAGCTACGCCAGGGACAGCCGCGGCATCACCGGCATCACCGGCACCTTCTGGCGACTGCCCTAATCGCCGCCGACCCGCCGCCGCAGTTCCCCCAAACGCCGCGCCGTCTTTTCCAGTTCCTCTTCGACCAGGCGGATCTCATCGCCAACACTGATCTCGCCGTCGCGCGCAATGTGTTTGCGCCGCTCCTCGGCTTCGCTCTCGGCCTGGGCTTCGTCCATCGAGTTGATGATCACGCCGATGAAGAGGTTGAGCATGATCATCGTCCCCAGCATCACGAACGACACGAAGTACGCCGCGCCCAGCAGCGGCATTGCGTACGACGCTTCGCGCAGGTGCGCCTGCGCAAAGTCGGCGTAGCCCGGATAGGCATCGCTGCCGTACATCTGGATGTACATCACATCGGTCCAGTCCTCCAGCGTCACCACCCGAAACAGCGTCAGCAGCGAGGTCGATAAGTCGTAAAAATGAACGGGATCGTTGCCGCGAAACATAAAAACGCCCATCACCGCATATATATAAAACAGCACGCCGAGCAGCATGCCGACATAGGCTAGCGACGGAATCGACTTCAGCAGCGAACCAACCAATAACTGCAATTTGGGGACTGCGGTAATCAGCCGCATCGCCCGCAGCACCCGCGCCAACCGCAGCACCGCCGCGTACTGACTGTCGATGGGCATAAAGCAAATCACCACGATCAGAAAGTCGAAGACATTCCAGGGATCGGAGAAATAGCGGTACCAGCGGCCGCCGCCGCTCAGAATCTTGAGCGCCGCCTCTACCGCAAAAATCCACAGCACCAGTTCGTCGAGTCCGTGCAAAAGCGCGCCGTACTGCGCCACTACGGAAGGCAAGGTCTCGATTCCCACTAGCACCGCCGCCAACACGATCACGCCCAGAATGCCGTACTGGAAGCCGTGCGATTCCACCAAAGAAGCTAATCGTGCGATCATCTGCCACTCCTCTTTGACTCAAACTTGACGCCCCTAAATCAATCGTCTCCGTCCCGTTGCGGCAAGGCACCGGCGGGGGTTATTTTACCCGGCCGGAGGACACACCCCATGGACATCGCCGCAACCCGCCGCGCAGACCCCTACTACCGCGATCCCGCCGGAGAGATCCGCGAAGCGTACTGGACCGAAGCCCCGCGCGGCCAGGTCACCCGCTACCAGCACTCCATCCCCGGCGACGATGATCTCAGCCGCGCTCGCGCATTGCCGGTGACGGTGGTCGCCGGGGCCGCGGCCGGCCCGACGCTGCTATTAATCGCCGGCGAACACGGCAACGAATACGAAAATATCGTTGCCCTGCAGGAAACGCTGGCCGCGCTCGACCCGAGTGCGCTCAAGGGTCGCGTCGTCGGCGTGCACTGCTGCTCGGTAGACAGCTACCTAAACCGCACCCGCGTCGCCCAGGCCGACGGCCACAACCTCGCCCGCGTCTATCCCGGCAAAGCAGACGGCACCCTCAGCGAACGCGTCGCCTACGCCCTGCAAAACGACTTCCTCGGCCAGCCCGCGCCGCACAAGCCAGCCTGCCTGGTGGCGCTGCACACCTTCGGCCCCGGCATGATGGGCGCCACCCTCTCGGGGTATAATATCTATCCCGCCGCTCCAGACTTGACCGAAGCCCAGCGCGCCGCCAGCCTGGCCACCGGTCTGCCCCTGGTCTGGGGCCACGAATTCGATCCGGCCCACGCCGCCGCCGCCGAGATGGGCGATGACGCCAGCGGCCGCACCGCCCTCTACGCCGCCTACCTGGCTGCGATCCCCGCCATCTACTGGGAGACGACCTGGGGCGGCGGCGGCGCGGAGGAGTACAAACGCGGACTGCACCGGCTGATGGTCCACTGCCAAATGCTGGAGGGCACCAACGAGCCGATCGCGCCACGCGCGCGCATCGAATCGGTCGGCGCGCATGGCGCCGGCAATATGGCCTCGCACCACAAGGCGCCCCTGCCAGGTCTGTGGCGGCCGGAAGTAGCCATCTGGGACCAAATCATAGAGGGCGACCTGCTTGGCACGCTGCGCGACCTCTATGGCGATACGCGCGCAGAAATCCGCGCCAGCCGCAACGGCACGCTCATCGGCATGCCGCGAATGCAGTACGTCGTCGAGGGTATGCCCTGCGGCATCGTTGTGTAGGCGTCCGGCACAGGGGTTGCAATATGCCCTGACCGCCGCCGTCGACGGCGAGCCCGGCGCCGATTGGTCGTTCACGTCAAAGGGAAAATACGGAGTATAGAACGCGCACTTATAGAAAACCGCACCGGCGGGGGCGCGCGATGCGGTTTCTCAGGGCCGTTTTTGCTACTCGCCGAGATCGCCGCAAACCAATCTACAGGACGAGTTCACCCCCACCCGTCGTCCCCCGCGCATGGTCCCACGGCCGGATCCACTGCTCCTGGATCTCCAACCCAAAGCCCGGCGCATCCGAAGGCACCAGGTAACCATCCTCGGGCACCGGCACCCCCGGCATCGCCGCGACCTCGGCAAGCGGCACCCCCACCGGCGTGCTCAGGTGGAACTCGCTCAGCGTACAATCGGGCATTGCGTAGCAGAAGTGCTGCCCCTCGGCCGAATTGAGGCCTCCGTGCGGGCTGCTCTTGATCCCGGCCCCCTCGGCGATGTGGTAAATTTTGATCGCCTCGGTCAGCCCGCCGCACCAGTGCAGATCCGGCTGTACCACATCGACGCAGCGATTCTCGACCAGTTGCTGAAATGGCACCCGCGTGTGGTGATCCTCACCGGTGGCGATCGGCATAAAGGGCACCGCCCGGCGCAGCTGGATATGCCCCTCCAGATCCTCGGGGATCAACGGTTCCTCCATCCAGCGCAACTCGTAGGGCCTGAGCCGCTCGGCCAGGCGGATGGCGAACTCCACGTCGTAGGCCATCACCGGGTTGATCATCAGTTCGGCATCGCGGCCGATTTGCTCGCGCGCCGCGGCCACCTTGTCCTCCATGATATTCAGCCCGCCAATGCCCTGCTCGTAGTGCACCGGATTGGTGATCTTGAAGTGCTTAAAGCCCAATTCCAGCGACCAGTCGAGATCGTCGCCGGTGCAGTAGCACAGAATCTTCTCCCGCGCCGGACCACCCAGCAAGCGGTAGACCGGCTGCCCCAGCAGCTTGCCCTTGAGATCCCACAGCGCCAAGTCGATCGCGCTCTGGGCACAGGCCGACAGGCCCAGCGAACCATGCCGTTTCGACGCGCGCCACATCATATCGTTGAGATGCTCGGTGGCAAAGCAGTCGCGGCCCTCAAGCAGCGGTGCATAGAAATAATCGACCAGCGCCGCGACTGGCTCGCCGAAGCCCGTGCGGCCCAGGCCCCAGGTGCCGTCCTCGGCCGTCACCTGCACCCACACCCCGCGCCCGCCGATCCCCGGCGACTTGCCCGGCACATCCGGGGGGAATTCCGGATATTTATTCATCGGCAGACCAATCGGCGACGAATGGCGCCAGCTCTGTCGGCGCACCGGCGTACTGGGCTTCCTCTTTGGCAGGTCGGCCTGTACCGCCCGGATCGATTGTATTTTCATTTTCCGCTCCCTGTAGTGTCTATGCTCCATGCCCCCGGACCGTCATCGCCCTGGTCCACGGCGTATTTTGCCAGCGCGTCCTCGTCCAGAACAACGCCCAGCCCCGGCCCTGCCGGCACTTTCACATAACTCCCTTCGTAAACCAGCGGTTCGGCGATCAGATCATCCTCGCGCAGGAAATTGCCCACGATATCGCTGCCCAGCGTGCACGACGCCACCACCGAACAGGCGTGCGCGTACGAGGCATCCAGAATCCCCAGATCCAACCCCGACCCCCGCCACACCCGTATCCCGGCCACCTCAGCCATATAGCCTGTCTGCACAAAGCCGCTCATCGTCCCGCGCAAGTTGAACATATCCGCCGCACCCCGCGCCACCGCCGCCAGCACGTCCTGTGGATGCTCCAAGTGCAGCGCCAGCGGGATCTCCAGTTCGTCGCGCAGCCGCACATAGGCGTCGAGATCATCCTTGGGCACAGGATCTTCGAACACCTCGATCGGCAGACCCTCCAGCTCGCGGCCGATGCGCAGCGTATCCTCGATCGTATCGAAACGCATATTGGGGTCCATCGTCAGGCGGAAATCCGGCCCGCAGGCGTCGTAGACGGCTCTAGCCCGCTCGTAGTGTGGATCGTCGCGCGCACACTTGATCTTAAGACCGGCAAAGCCCTGCTCCTGCGCCATCTTCGCAATCGCGCCTAAATCCTCCGGCGTGCGCCGCCCCGACCAGTAGTGCACCAGCACCCGGTCGCGCACCGCGCCGCCCAACAACTGGCAGACCGGCACCCCATAGGCCTGGCCCAGGATATCGGCCAGCGCGATCTCAAAACCGTGCGTCGCTGGATTCTGCACAATAGACCGCACCGGCACGGCAACGACTTCGCCCCGGTCGCGGGGATTGATCACCGCGGGATCGTGCGGCAGATCGAGCCGCAAAAGCGACAGCCGCAGCGGGTCGCGCCCCAGTAGAGCCTGCGCCGCCCTTCTCACCGCCAGATCGGGCGTGCCCTTCCACGTCTCGCCCAACCCCACCAGGCCATCGTCGGTATACACGCTGATTATGTGCTTGTCCAGACCGGCGGTAAACGACGCGCCCCGGTCGCCGCTAAAGGAGGCGCTGGCCACGGCATCGCTCTTCATCGGCACGTGTACCCGACGCACTTCGATGCGGTCGATTATCACCCTAACACTCCTCGTCGGCGCGGGCGAAACCCGCGACCACATCCGCCGCGGTCCGCCCTAGCATCCCGACCGCCATCGTCACCAGCGTGCCGATGACGATAAACCACGGCCAGCCGACCTCGGTGTTGTATTTGACCGCAACCACCGCGGCGATGCTCAGCGCCGCGCCGAGCAAGTTGCTCCAGCTGGCGCCGCGCGTGCGGCTGATAAAGCCGATGAGGAAGATCCCCAGCAGCGCCCCGTAGAAAAAGGTCATCACGCCGAGGGCGATCGATAGCAAGTCGGTCTGGGGATTGCTCTCGTAGTAGTGAACGACCAGTAGCGCCACCCCCACCAACAAGATGCCGATCAGGACCGTCGCCGCCCGCGAGACGCGCAGATAGTGCGCCGGCGTGCCCCCCGGTTTGAGATAGGGCGCGTAGAGATCGGTGACGACGGTCGCCGACATCGCGCTCAGCGCCGAGTCCAGGCTCGACATCGCCGCGGCGAACACCGCCGCCAACACCAGCCCGGTGATCCCGGGTGGCAGTTGGTGCACTATGTAATAGAGGAAAAAGTGTCCGTTCTTGCCGTTTTCTCGCAACTCCGCGGCCAGCACGCGCATCGCGTCGCCCTCGGGCAGGTGCGCCACCCAGACAAAAAGCATCTGCCCCACTACCAGAAACAGCACCGTCACCGCCAGCCCGACAAAGCTGCTCATCCACATCGAGCGCTGGCCGTCGCGACTCTCGCTACAGGTCAGAATCCGCTGTACCATATCGTGATCGGTGCCGTGGGTCGCCATGGTCAGGAAAAAGCCGCCGACCACCGCCGGCAAAATATGGTAGGGATTGATCAGCGCGCTGTCGCCCGAATCGACGATGCGGAATTTGTCATGTGCGGAGAGATAGTCGATCACCTGCCCCAGCGACAGCGGGGTGTCGGCCAGCAGGCTCATCAAGGCGATCGCGCCGCCGCCGACCAAGATCACCGCCTGCAGCACATCGGTCCAGATCACCGCCTTGATCCCACCGATCCGGGTATAGGCCACCGCGACTACGCCGAGAACGACGATCGACGTGGCCATATCCAGCCCGGTCGCCACCTCGATGGCGATGGCGGCAATAAACAACCGGGCACCACTGGCGAAAAGCCGGCCGACCAAGAATACCGCAGCGCTGGTCGTCTGCGTCGGCATGCCGAAGCGCAGCGTCAAATAGCCGTAGACCGTATAGACCCGATAGCGATAGAAGGCGGCGACGAAGACCGCGGCCAGTACAAACTGCGCCGCGATCGACCCGAGCGAAAACTGCAAGTAGGTCATGTCGCGGATATAGCCCTGCTCCGGCGCGCCGAGGAAGGTCGCGGCGCTGATGGTGGTAGCCACCAGCGACAATAGCGCCGCCCACCAGGGTATCGCCCGGCCGCCGAGGAAATAATCCTCGAGATTCTCCTGCTTGCGGCTCAGCCACAGACCCAGGCCGATCGTGCCGGCCAGGTAGGCGGCGATGACCAACCAGTCCAAAACGCTCATGCAGCACCTTCCGATAAAACCGGCGCCACCGAACGCGGCACCGGGCGCGAGGCCATAATCTCTGGATTAAATCGCCGCAGGTAAAGGCGACATCTGCTGCGCGCTTGGCTCGGGCCTGCCCAGCATCTTCGCCACTCGCGCCCCGATCACCGCGCTGGACGGCGCTGCCCGATCTTACGCGCTCGAGCCCTGCAGACAATCGGCGCCGAGCGGCGTCAGCGGGGTGAAATCGCGATTGTTCTGAAACCAGGGACGATCCTCGCGCGCACAGGCATTGTCGACGGCGTTGTAGATCAGATACGCAATCGCCCGCCGCCACGGCGAGACATTATTGGCCGAGCCGTGCACCAGATTGCTGTGGCAGAAGCATACCGTGCCGGCAGGCCCCAGCAGCGCCTCGATGCCCTTTTCGTCGGCCAGGGCCTGCAATTCTGCGCGCGCCATGTGGTAGAGCGCATAGCCCTCGGCGTCGCGGTGCAACTGCGAATCGCGCAACCCATACTGCTGCGAGCCGGGCACGACCAATAGCGGCGAGGTCACCGGCGTGCAGTCGTCGACAAAGACCGCCACCATCGCGCAGCGCGGCTCTGGCATCCCGTCGGCGAAGTACCAGCCGGGGAAGTCCTGGTGCCAATCCCAGGCAGCGCCACCGCCAAAGCCCTCCTTGGGATTGATCCGGCTCTGGTGCAAATAGACCTCGCTACCCAGCAGCTGCCGCACCGGCCCGAGGATCTTCGGGTGCCGCGCCAGCCGGTCGAAGACCTGCGAAAATCCGTGCGCGCCGAACACCAGCCGCGCCGCCTGGTCGTCCTTTTCGCGAATGACTTCCGGCCCCCGGCGCACCAGCAGCGCCGGCAGCGCCCCCTGCAGCGCCGCGACTTCTTCGCCCTGTAATAAGCCGGGGAAACACAGCAGCCCCCGCGCCTCGTATTCGGCCACATCTCCGTCGGTGAGTTCCATCTCAGGTCCGCATCCCCGACTGCGCCGCAAAGCCCAGCAGCCGCTTCAACGTCGGTGTCGCCCGCGCCACCACCTCCGGTCTGGCTAGCTTGAACTGATCCTGCTGCGGCCGCATAAATGCACGGCAGAAAAAGCCCAGCAAGATCATCCGCTCGCGGTCGCTGCGATTCTCGCCGCTGCCGTGCCAGCTCGCGCCGTGGAAGACCACAATATCGCCCTTTTGAGCATCGAGCTGAATCTCGTCGTCGTACTCCTGCTCTGGGTCGGGCCCGTGCCCGCGCTTGTAGCTGCCCGGCACGATCCGCGTCGCGCCATTTTCGGGCGTAAAATCGTCGAGCACGTAGACCGTATTGGCGCAGAAGGCCTCAGTCGGCAGTGGCTTGGGAAACGCTCCCAGCGGATAGTCGAAATGCAGCCGCCCCGCCTCGGACCCCGGCCCGATTAGATTGACCGTAAAGCTACTCAATACACAATCGTCGCCCAGCAAGTGCTGGTGTAATTCGATGACCCGGGGCAATTGGATCATCTCCTCGTAGATCTGCCCTTTGTTGACCAGGTTCCACACCCGCTGCGACTTGCCCTCGAGGTAGACATGCTCGCCACCGGCTTTTCTCTCCGCCGCAGCCAACTGCGCCGAGCGGTCCCTGAGCGCATTGGCTTGCTCTGGCGTCATCGCCCCTTTTAGTACGACATAGCCGTCCGCGTCGAGCTGGGCTATGGCTTCCGCTTTATCCATCGTCAATCCACCTCGAGCTGTGGCTCATGCGACTTGAACCGCCTGAGTACATTGTCCGTGATTCGCGAGATATTGTTGTCGTAGGACATACACTCGGCCCAGCGATCACCCAGGCCGAGCACTTCACCTCCCGTAAACGACAGTACTGAACGGCAGCGCGGCGAATCAGTAACCCACCATCACCCCCTGCCGACAAAGGGCATCTTGGTCGCCATAATCGTCATAAACAAAACATTGGTATCCAGCGGCAACTCCGCCATCTGCACTACCGCGTTAGCCACGTGCTGAACATCGAAGCGCGGCTCGACCATCTTCGAGCCATCGGGCTGTGGCACCCCGTCGTTCATCCGCTGCGTCATATCGGTCGCGGTGTTGCCGATATCGATCTGACCGCAGGCAATATCGTATTTGCGCCCATCGAGCGAGGTCGATTTGGTCAGGCCACTGATGGCGTGTTTGGTCGCAGTATAGGGCGCCGAGTTGGGCCGCGGCGCCTCCGCCGATACCGAGCCGTTGTTGATGATACGACCACCGCGCGGATCCTGGTCCTTCATAATCTTGAACGCCGCCTGCGTGCACAGGAAGGAGCCCGTCAAATTGACCGCCACCACCGCCTGCCACTGCTCGTACTCGAGATCTTCCAGCAACACACCCGGCGCGCCCATCCCCGCGTTGTTGAACAACACGTCGAGCCGCCCGTAAGACTCCTGCACCTGCGCAAAAAGCGCGTCGACCGACGCGGGATCGCCCACATCGGTCGAGATCGCCAGCATCTGCGATGGATCTCTGGCCAGCCCGGCGGTCTCGTCCAGGGCCTCCTGCCGCCGACCCGCCAGGGCAACGGCATAGCCGGCGTCGGCCAGGGCCAGAGCGCTGTGGCGGCCAATGCCGGAGCCGGCACCGGTGACGAGGGCGATTTTGTCGTAACTCATCTGTAGATCTCCTTTTTTAATCTGCTGCGGGTGTCTCCAATACATCCAATTCGGCCAGGCGCGCAAGCCAGCGCTGGTGCCGCTTGTCTTTTGACGAGCGCCAATGCTGTCCGTACATCTGCCGGCCCTTGCCCGTGAAAAGCCCGTGATTGCCGCGCATCTGGTCTACGAAGGCTGCGGTCGCCGCGGGTGTGTCGGGATCCTCGTAGTAGACCAGCACGCCCTGCCGCCGGCCCGGCGCGCCGCCGAAGGCCGCATGCCAGGTACCGACATTGAAGACAAGCACGTCACCCGGCACGCTTTCGAAGGCGGTCGCGGGCATCGCGGCGGGCGCAATGCCGTAGGCTTGCTCGATGTCGCGTTGAATGGCGCTATGCAGGGGCTCGCGGTGCGACCCGGGAATCACTCGCAACGCGCCGGTCGCTGCGGTCAGCGGATCGGGATAGATGCAGAATTTTACTGCCGCGTAATCGAGCGAAGCCGTGTCCGGGTGCCACCCCGTATCGCCGACCATATAGTTCCCATCGATCGCGATGCACACCACGTCCTTGCCCAACAGTTGCTCCGCCACGTCGGCGAAACGCGGGTCGTCGGCCAGGCCGGCGATAAAGGGGCTATGCTCTTCCATCAGCGTGGTGTAGTGCCGCGACTTGCCGTCGTAGGGCTGATCGCCGAGCCAGGCGCGGTGCCCGGCGTCGAATTCGCGGCTGTAGCGCTCCATCTCCGTGGCGGACAACAACTGGCGCAAAACCAAGAAGCCGAAGGTGTCGAAGTGGGCGTGCTGCTGCGGCGTCAGTCGCATATTTATACCGCTCCTGAAAGATCGATGAGGCTAACGCACCGCAATATAGATCCACCACTACTAATGATCAAGCATTTGACCTGCAACTCCACGCTTAATATCCTCAGCTAACGAGATGGCTACTTGAGCTTGCGCAAGAGGCAGGGGTAAGCGCCCCGGCTGACTAGTGGCGCCACAATTGTGTATATTGTGCGCAAAGGAGATGGTACAATGCCGAAAATCCTGACCGCCGAAGCCATCGAGCAATACCGCCGCGACGGGTATTACTCTCCGCTCGCCGCCCTCACTGCCGCCGAAGTCTCCCACAGCCGCAACGCGCTCGAATCCTTTGAGAAATCTCAGGGCCACTCCCTGCAGGGCGCCCAGCGCAGCAAGTCTCATCTTTTGTTCAAATGGGTCGACGACCTGATGCGCCACGACAAAATCCTCGACGCCGTCGAAGACCTCATCGGCCCCGACATCCTCTGCTGGAACACCCTGTTCTGGACCAAGGAAGCCCGCAGCGAGAGCTTCGTCTCCTGGCACCAGGATTTGCGCTACTGGGGGCTGGATACCGACGGGTTGGTCAGCGTGTGGCTGGCTCTGTCGCCGGCGACTTTGGAAAGCGGCTGCATGCATGTTTTGCCCGGTAGCCACATCGGCGAGTTGATGCCGCACAAGGACGAATACGCCGACGGAAACCTGCTAACCCGCGGCCAGGAGATCTCCGTCGAAGTCGACGCATCCAAAGCCGTGGCCATGCCGCTCGATCCCGGCGAGATCTCGCTGCACAACGGCCGCCTCGCCCACGCCTCCAGCCCCAATCAGTCCGCCGACCGCCGCATCGGACTCTCATTGCACTATATCCCGACCGAGACCAAACAGGTCGTTGGCGCGTGGGACAGCGCAGCGCTGGTGCGCGGCGAGGACCGCTACGGCCACTTCGAGCGCGCGCCGACACCTGCCGCAGACTTCGACCCCGCAGCCGTCGCATTCCACAGCCGCGCCACCGACGCAGTGCGCGAAATCCTCTTCCACGACGCCGCAAAGATCCGCCCGACGATATAGGGGCCAAGCCCTATCGATACCGCATGCGCCAGAGGTATGCCCTGTGCGCTGCCCGTTCAATCCGGTTGTAGAGCCCGCCAGCGATCGTAATACCCCTGTAGCGCCGGAGGCAAGGCCGCTCGCACCTTGCCCTGCAACCGCCACGCAAACCGATCATCGATCTTGGCGACCGGTTCGTCATCTTCGCTATGCCGCTGCCAGCTCGCCGCCAGTGTCAACCGCTCCGTGTCCTTGCGCATATTGCCGCGATGCACAGTGTTGCCATCCCAGAACAATACCTGACCCGCCCGGAGCGGCACCTGACACTGCCCGGGCAAATCCTCGTGCTGGGCCTCCTCGAGCACCCGTTTTTCCTCCCGGGTGCGTGGGCGGTGCTGGCTATAGGGCACAATCTGCAGGCACTCGTCATCGACCAGAGCCAGATACCAGCGCAGATTGCCCATCGGCCGCCGGAGGAGATCGAGCTCCGCTTGCGGATCGAGGTCCTTGAGGCCGAGATCGCGGTGCCAGCCGCCCGGAAAATCCTCATCGTGGGTATTGGTCCGCAGATCGATCCAGCCCAATCGCAACTCCGTCCCCAAATAGGCGTGCGCCCGGGCGAGAAAAGGCTCGTGTAGCAAATAGTCGGCGAAAATAGGCTCGCCGAAATCCGGCGCCAGCAAGCCGCGTATGCACCAGGGTTCGCCGGGATTGCCCCAGTGGGTGTAGACATCTATATCGCCCGCACGCACCCGGGCCTTGACACGGCGGCAGGCGGCCTCGAGCGCGGCAAAAAAGTCCGGCGCAACCAGGCCATCGACCACCGTCCAGCCCTGGCTGCCGTATTCTTCCATCTCCCTGTAAATCCGTTCGTCAATCACCTCAAGCTCCTATCGATTTCACGCGAAACAAACGCTCCATCCGGCTCCGCACGTACGTCTGTAATACGGCGCGCCATCGGCTCCGACGCCCGCTCTGCAGGACACCAGCCAGACACTTTGGCGAATCTAACACACGACAAATTCGGCCTCCGCTACCTCGCTCAGCTTGTAGCCAATGCGTATCGCCTGCGCCCGCACCCGGGTCTTTCCCATCGGTAGCCGCACCGGCTGGTGGTAGAGCAGCCAGCGCGGATCATCCCCTTCCTCAAGAGTATAGGCTATCGACGCTCCCTGCGTGCTGCTCTGCATCTGCAATATCGCCGGTCCCTCGCACACACCGCCCTCCGGGCTTTCCTCCATCCCGTAGTTTTCGCCCCCCAAAACGACAAAGAGCGGCGCCAGCGTCTGTGGCTGCACGCCGTCGGGATACATCTGCCGGTACATCACATCCTCCGGCACCAGCCCCAGATCCCCGACCTCGCGCTGCCACTCGTCTAGTGCTGCGCGCAGCCGCGCCAACTCGCCCGCATAGACCGGATTCGCCGCCAGATTCTCCACCTCGTGCGGATCGGCATCTGTATCGAACAGCTCCTCGGCCGGACGACTATTGGCCATCAGCGCCGCCGCCGGCCCCTCCAGCTCGCCGGCAACGTGCAGTCGCCACAGCTCCTGCATGATCGGATGGATATTGCGGTAGCGGTTGTAGAGCATATAGGGCTGCTCGGGATGGTAGTGACGAATGTATTTAAAGCGCTTGTCGCGCACCGCGCGCACCGTATCGTACATCTCGTCATAGCGGTCGCGCGCCGCGTACACATACTCGCGCTCGGGTGCCGCCCGCGGCCCCAAAAACGCCTGGCCCTGGATGTGCTGCGGGATCTCCACCCCGCACAGCGACAATACCGTCGGCGCCAGATCAATGGTGCTGACCAATTCCTCGCGCACCGTCCCCGGCGCGATGCCACCCGGCCAGCGCGCGATCAGCGGGCTGCGAATTCCCGAATCGTGGGGCCAGCGCTTGCCGCGCGGCATCGGCCCGTGATCGGTCCATACAAACACGGCCGTATTTTCCGCCAACCCATCTTCGGCCAACTCGCCGAGAATCTCGCCCAGCCGCCGGTCATTGTATTCGATATTGGCATAATTGCGCGCCAGAGATTGGCGCACCTTGGGCGTGTCCGGAAAATACGGCGGCACCTCAATGGCCTCGAGATCGACCGCTGGGTCGGGCGCAATCGGCTCGCCACCCTTTTGCTCCCACATATTGCTCTCGTGGGTCCGGGTCAGATTGAAAACCGCGAAAAAGGGCATCTCTGCGTCAGGACGGTGGCGCCAGTGGCCACGCTTGCTACAGTCGTCCCACGCCGTGATCGGCGCTGCGAACTGGTAGTCGGTCTTGTCGTTGTTGCTGCAGTAATAGCCGACCGCGCGCAAATATTCGCTGAAGCACCTGACGTAGTGCGGCACTACGGCCTCATAGCTATAGGCCAGCGAGTCGTAGTTTTTCCCCGAGCCGGTGCGGTGGTGGTGCGTGCCGATCGCGGTCGGGTACATGCCCGTGATCACCCCGCTGCGCGCCGGCGAACACACCGGCGCCGTCGAAAACGCCCGCGTCCACAAGGCCCCCTCCGCCGCCAGCCGATCCAGATGGGGCGTCCGCGCCACCTTGTCGCCGTAGCAGCCAAAGTAGGGGTAGCAGTCTTCGAACGAGACCCACAGAATATTCGGTCTTTGCGCCATATCTCATCCTCCTTGTAAACGCCATCTGCGCAGCCTGTACCGGGGCGCCCGGTCGCGCAAATGCGCGGCGACCGGCACCAGCCCAGGGCTTGTCTCTGCGACTTCCGGCTACAAGTCTGCGTCAAAAGTCATCGCCGGTCGCCAGCCCAGCCGCTCCTCGGTCCGCGCCGCATCCACCGCCCGGTAGCCGCCCGGGGTCGCCATCACGTAAAAGCACTCGTAGTCTATATCTTCGGCGTCCAATGCGCAGACCAGCGCCGCGGCCACGTCGCGGCGATCGATATGGCCCCAGTTGAATGCCGCGACCCGATGCCCGTCCGTGGTGACCATCCGTTCCGCATCTATAATACCCCACGGCCGGATGCAGGCGATCGACAGCCCATGCCGCTCGTGGAAATTTCGCGTCAGCTCTTCCTGCAGCAGCTTCGATAGCGCATAGGGACCGCTGGCCTTGAGCGGATAGAGGTCGTGGGTGAGAAAAGTCGCCGGCGGTTGGGGATAACCGGCGTGGACCGCGCCGGAGGATGTGTGTACAAAGCGCTTGATTCCGTGCGCGCGCGCCGCCTCTAAGAGGTTGTAGACGCCTGTGACATTGACCGTAAAGCCACCCCCGCCATCGCCATAGGAGGGGTTGGGCGCCATGATCGTGTTGACGATCGCGTCGTGACCGGCGGCCGCCGCCATCACCGCCTCGTAGTCGAGTACGTCGCCGGCGATGGCATTGGCACAGCCTGCGACCGCTCTGATGTCAAAGGCCGTCACCTCGTGATCCGCGCCCAGCAAGTCCAGCGCCGGTCGGCCCACAAAGCCGGCCGCGCCCGTCAGTAAAATCTTCATTGTTTTTCACTCCTCCGCCATTATTTGCCCGGGTCTGTACATCGTGCTACATGGGCCGCACTCAAGGGGTGCGGCTCCCCAGATCGTATTCGTAAGCCGGCTGCTCCGCCTCCGGTCCTGCCCGCGCAGGCCGCTTCTCGATATTCCAGAAATTGTAATCCTGCGGCGCGCCCTGCCGCCACGTGCCGCAGCCATAGGTGCCCAGATCGCGGGCGACCAGCAGCGCGTCGTCTGCCATGCTTCGCATCTCATCCTCGCCTTGTCCACGCTGCAGCCCCGCAATCACCGCGGCCATCTCCTCCGGCCCGTAGTCGTA
The DNA here is from genome assembly GCA_002724215.1 of Gemmatimonadota bacterium. Taxonomy (GTDB): domain Bacteria; phylum Latescibacterota; class UBA2968; order UBA8231; family UBA8231. The sequence continues at coordinate 27,409 of PBOD01000053.1, forward strand.
GCCGAACATATACCGTACCCGCCCTGCGCCATCGAGCAGATACACATCGGTGCTGTGATTGACCAGATAGCGCCCGTCCCCGTCCCGCGCCTCGATCTGGTATTCGGCTCCGTATTGCTCCACCACCGCATCCACTTGCTCCCGGCTCCCCGTCAGCCCCACCGTCTCGAGCGGAAAATATCCCAGATAGTCGCTCAGCACCTCCGGCGTATCACGCTCGACATCGACGCTGACAAATACCGTCGCCAGGCTGTCGCCGACCAGTTCGTGGACCCGCGTCAGCCGCGATAGGGTCGACGGACAGAAATCCGGGCAATAGGTATAGCCGAAAAACAGCAGCGCCATCCGCCCGCGCAGGCTTTCCAGCGCAAAGACTTTGCCGCGCTGATCGATCAGCGCAAAATCGCCGCCCAGATCGGTGTAGGGGCGCAAATCGGGCGGTGGGGCCGCTTGTTCGGCGGGCGGCGCAGCGGCGCAGCCCAGCAATAGCAGACAGATCGACGCTGTGCTTGGAATGATTCCCATAGACGCCATACGCGTAATCTAAACGGCCCTCCTCACCACGACAATCGCCATTCGTCCCCCATTTTCGCTCTGCGTTAGCCAAGTCGACCGTTTGTCAGCACGGGGGTTTCAAAATCCACGCCTACCCCTACATTCAGTCTAGCAATTACTAGCGAAAGGCTTCGCCCCATGCGCACCCTCACAGCCCTCATCTTGCTCAGCGCCACTACCCTGACCGCTCAGACCAGCGGCCAGATCAGCGGCAAGATCGCCGACAAAGCCACCAAGCAACCCCTGCCCGACGCCGTCGTCGCCATCCTCGGCACCCCAATGGGCACCACCACCGACGGCGAGGGCCATTTTACCCTTACCGGCGTCCCCGAAGACATCTACAAAATTCAGGTCAGCTTTATCGGCTACGATTCCTTTCTGAAGACCGATGTCCGCGTGGTGCGCGGCAAGACCACCTACCTCGAAGAAATCGAGCTGTTCCAATCCGTTCTCGAAACGGAAGAGACCGTCGTCGCCGCCGGCTTTTTTCGCGAAGATGCCCAGGCGCCGGTATCGGCCTTCACCTATACCCGCGACGAGATCCGCCGTGCTCCCGGCGCCACCGGCGATGTCTTCCGCGCCATGGAAACCCTGCCCGGCGTCAGCACCTCGGGCGGAGAGTTCTCGGCCTTTTCGGTGCGCGGTGGCAGCCCCGAGGAAAATATCATCCTCATCGACAATATTCCCTTCGACAAAGTCAGCCACTTTAGCGGTGGCTCGACCGAAGAGCAGGACAAGCAGGGCGGCCGCTTCAGCATCTTCGCGCCCGATCTCATCGAAGAAGCTCGCTTTCAGGGCGGTGGTTTCTCTGCCCTCTACGGCGGCAAACTTGCTTCTTTTCTAGATATCAGAATAAAGGAGGGCAATCGCCAGACCCCCACCGTCGATGGCCGCTTCGACCTCACCGGCTGGGAAGTCAACTATGACGGGCCGCTACCCGGGCTCAAAAACACCTCGCTGGTCTTCTCGGGCCGCCACACCAACTTTACCCGCATCCTCGACCTGACCGGCCAGGACGACCTCGGCCGTCCGCGCTTCGACGACTGGATTGTCAAGACCACCACTGAGCTGACTCCCCGCCACAAAATATCGCTGCTGGGTATCTTCGCGCCGGAAGAATTCGACAAGGAAATCGAGCACGTCTTCAACAGCCCCGGCGCCGCCGCCAACGACATCGTCGATTTTGAGGAGGACAAGTCGCTCTTCGGCCTCAACTGGCGCTTTCTCACCGGCAGCGCCAGCGTGCTACATACCAGCCTCTACCGCCGCCGCACCGACCGCCTGATCGATGTGGGCAAGGCCTGGCCGATCGCGAGCCTACCGCAATCGCCAGCCGACTTCGAATCGCGCCTGGTCCTCAACCAGGACAATCTCGAGACCGAACTCGGCATGCGCTCGGTCTTCACCTACGTGCGCTCGGCCGCGACCACCATCACTACCGGGCTCGAATTCAGCCGCACCCGTTTCGACAACAACCTCACCCAGACCGGCCTCGACACCCTCTACGTCTTCGACGCCCAGGACTACCGCAGCGACCCGACGGCCAACTATCTGCTGCGCCCGCCCGAATTCATCAACGCGCACTTCGACGCCAGCAAGAGCCTATTCTCTGCCTTCGGCGAGTGGTCGCTGAGCCCGACCGCGCGCTTGACCGCCAACGCCGGCCTGCGCTACGAATACAGCGAGTTCAACGGCAAGAGCTATCTCGCACCGCGATTGAGCGCCACCTACCGCCTCAATCCCCGAACCCGCCTCAACCTCGCCGGCGGCCTGTTCTATCAGACCCCCAACATCGATGTCATCGCCACCGCGCCGCGCAACCAAAACCTCGCCAACGAGCGCGCCTACCACCTCATCGGCGGCCTCACCCGCTATGTGCGCGACGACCTCAAATTCACGGCTGAGACCTACTACAAACAATTCGATGATCTCATCGTCCGCCCCGACCGCGGCCGTCCCGACCGCACCAATGCCGGCGACGGCTGGGCCGCCGGTGCCGACTTCAGCCTGATCAAGCGCTTCATCGACAGATTCTACGGTCAGGTCAATTACTCCTACGCCCGTTCCCGGCGCGACGACCGCGACGGTCGCGGCACCTACGACTCCGACTTCAACCAGCCGCATATCTTCAACGTGCTGGCCGGTTACGAATTCGACCAGCGGTACACTCTATCCGCCAAGTGGCGCTACGCAACGGGGCGACCAAAGGACGCCTTTATCGTCCACGCAGATGTGTTCGGCGACCCGACGCGCTTGCGTTACGCGCAGGAACTGACCGGCAACAACGCCGGCCGCCTGCCCGCCTTCCACACCTTCAATATTCGCTTCGACTCGCGCCGCCAGATCGGCCGCATCGCCCTGGTCAGTTTCCTCGACGTGATCAACCTCTACAATCACCTCAATGTCAACGAAGACCGCTTCCTCGAGTTGACCGGCAAGGAGGACCGCCGCGGTTTCGAAATTTTGCCGACCGGGGGTCTAAAGGTCGAGTTCTAACGGTTATTTGTCCGCAGTCCGGCAGCAGAACTATATTACCCCTCCGCCGCCGGCCGACGCGGGATAGCATCGGGCAGTGAGCGGCCAGTTGGAAAGCGACCACCCCCCCTCACGAGCCAGAGGCCCTCATGGATCGCCGCAAAATCATCGTCTCCCCCACCATCAACACCCCTGCGCCCTTTGTCGGCTTCGGCGGCTACTGCGGCTGGCCCCGCGTCTGCCACCTACACAACGGCGACCTCTACGTGGCCTTTTCCGCCGGCTATTGGCACGCCTCCTGGGTCAACCCCCGCCCCGACCTACCCGACGAATACCGCCAATACATGGCCCGGGCTATGGCGGGCGGCGCCGACTGGCACGCCCCCACCGGCGGCCACATTATGTGGACCCGCAGCGCCGACGACGGCGCGACCTGGACGCCCCCGCGCGACCTCTGCGTCATCCCCGATGCCTACGCGCCCGGCGCACTTTTCCAGCACTCCGACGGCGCGCTCTACTGCGGCGCGCTGATCCAGCGCAGCCACTTCTACGCCGGGCGCATCCCTTCCGAGCCGCTCGATTTTCTCCGCATCATGGACGAGCACTTCCCCGAGCAAATCGCCATCCTGCGCTCGGAGGACCAGGGCGAATCCTGGTGCGAGGTCGGCCGCACCAGCGGCCCCTTTCTCACCCGCCTCGAACACCCCTGCTCCTTCACCGAAGCCGAAGACGGCTCGCTGCTGATGCTCATCGACGGCCACGCCCAGCCCAACGGAGCGCGCTGGGTCAATGCGCTGCTGCACTCGTCGGATAGAGGCGCCACCTGGCAGACCCGCTCGCTCTTCGGCCACCCGGACTACGATGTCGAGGAAGGCCACTGTGCGCGCCTACCCGACGGGCGTCTCGGCACCTGCTCGCGCCCGTGGGGCCTGTGGATGACCAGCGCCGACGACGGCTTTACCTGGGACCAGCCACGGCCGATCCTGGAATTGTCACCCACCGGAGGCAAGGCCCATCCCAATGGCTGCAAAAAGGGCGATCTGCTCGTCACCGCAGACGGCACTGTAGTGCTGTTGACCTGCGGCGCGCCCGGCGGCAACGGCCAGGTGCTCTACAGCCGCGACTCGGGCGAGACCTGGTCCATGCCAGCTCCCGACCGCGGTTTCACTGCCGACACATACGCCTACTATCCGAGCGCCTGCCTGATGCCCGACGATAGCATTTTCATGGTCGGCGACCACCAGGGTTTCGCAAACCCGCACGGTCCCTTTGGCGCCGAGGTGCTGGCGACGCGGTTCAGGATATTGTCAGCGGAAGAGGGCGAGGGAGTCGAAGTGCTGGAGATCGGCGGCCAATTGCACCCGCCGTGGGGCGCGGCGACAGACGGGGGCGAAGCGGCCGACCGCAAGATCGAAGCTTGAACGAGAAACGCGCGAGCAAACCGCCCACCGACAGGCCGGAAAGCGGGGCAGGACAGGACATCCAGGCCTAAAGCGATGGCCCCAGATCCGCATCGACAGGTTGGCGGTGAAAATTCTTACCCATCAGGTATTTCACCTCCAGTTCGACATCGCGTAGCTGCGCCGCCGGCAAAACCTGCCCATCGCGCCGCACTATTTCCACCGCCAGCGCATTGCGCCCCCTCTTAGGCCAGTATTTCTTCTCCAACCGGAATACAAACCAGTATCCGAACACCCGGTAGCGCGGCGCCTGCATCGCGTACATCCGGTTCACCCGGCGCAACATCGATTCGGGCAATTCCCTGCCGTTGAATACAAAGCGCAACCGGTCGCGCTCCGTCGTCTCCGTCACCCGTATCCGCAATATAACTGCGTCTACCCGTCCGGCCCGGTCCCATTTCTTTACGTCGTCGCTCACGACAAACGCCACCCGCACCTGCTCGCCCTGCACCAACTCGAGCGGTAGCGGGTTGGCCACCATCGGGGACACCGCTTGCTGCGCTGGCGCCGCCCCCTCGGTCGGCACCCGGTAGATCTTGTCTTTAGCCGCCATCACCTCTGGATAGGGTACCTCACGCAGCTTCTCGTAAAAATCCACCCCGTACGGCCAGCCCCCAAACCAATGCGCGATATACAGCCCATCGACCCCCTGCGCCCAGAAATTGCACGCCCCCGCCCGCACCATCTCGATCGTGCCCTCGCCAATGCGATCCGAATCCACGCGGCTCTGCAAAGCCGGCAACACCCGACACCTGGTCCCTTTAGCCGCCGCGACGAAAGCGCCGAAGTCCGCCGACGGATCCGCCATCCCCGACGCCTCGGGCACCACCGCGTCGACGATCCCCCGCCGCATCCATTCCAGCGGCTCCAGCCCCACCGCGCGGCAGCCGTCGATATCTGCCGGCACCCGCAGCAGCAATTCGCGATCTTTGCCGCTCCGCTTCACTGCCCGGTAAATCCGCCCGATCCACTCGGTCATAATCTCCAGGCCCGCCGCGGCCTCGTCGGGATGAAAATAGTAGGGGCAGTAATTGAGCTGCAGCTCGAAGCCGTCGAGCGGATAGCGGGCAAGCACTTCTGCGACGACATCCATGTTCAGCGCCCGCACCTCCTCCAACGCGTAGTCCCAGGCGCGATAGCCCGGCCAGTCCGCACCGACCCCGCCCTTGTTGCCGATTTCCATAGGGCGCAGATCATCGCGCCAGTCATCGGGTTTAAAACGCGGATTTTCCCAACTCTGCAACATCCGCTCGCGCGGCCCCTGTTGCGGCAATAACTGTGCATAGAGCAGCAAACCGCGGGCGTGCGCCCGGTCGCAAAGCACCTGCAGAGGATCGTGTCCCCCCTTGATCAAATGCGAAAAATTCTGGTGCGCGCGCTTCCAGATCACGTGCGGCCACTTCTTTATATCGCGGCCCCACAGTTTGCCCACCCGCGAGTCATAGAGCAGGCTCTGCGCATCGCCCAACGTCAGCGACAGCGCTTCGACCGGCGTGCCCAATAGCTCGTCAACGCCGGCTTCCAGTTCCTCCTTCTGCATTGGCGGCTCGTACATGTAGATCAGTGGATGCCGACCGTCGTGGTCGAAGATGATGCGCGGTTGGGCCATATGCAATCTCCTAAATTGCCTCGAATCTACCGCTTGGCCCCGCGTCTATCAATAATAGACACCGCAAAAAGACGGGGTCCACTGCCGCTGGCAACACTACGTCGTCGATCCCGACAAAGTCGACAAGAAGCTATAGCCCCAGCTGCGCCATCAGCTTGAGCAATGCCTCGTACTTCTCGTCGCGGACCTCATTTTCATCCGCCCCCGACCAGTCGTAAAAGCCCTTGCCGGTTTTCAGCCCTAGCTCGCCGCGCGCGACCATTTCTTTGACGAAGGGAAACGGGCCCGTGCTGCGGTCCAGATGCGGCCACAACTCCCCTGCCAGCGCCGCGTGCAGATCCAACCCGCCCAGATCGCGCTGCTCTAAAGGCCCCGAAACGAGATAGCGCAGCCCGAAGCCCATTCGGACGGCCTTGTCGATATCTTCGGCGCTGGCCGCGCCCTCGGCCAGCAGGTGCGTGGCCTCGCGCACCAGCGCGCCCTGCATGCGATTGGCAATATAGCCGGGCAGGTCCTTTTCGATGCGCACCGGCTCCTTGCCGCAGGCGCGCCAGTGATCGCAGGTCCACTGCATCACCGCATCGCTGGTCTCCGGCCCGCGCGAGACCTCGACCAGCGGAATGATCTGCGCCGGCAGAAAAAAATGCGAGCCGACCACCCGCCAGCCGCTATTTATTTTCGCCGCACTCTCGGCAATCGGCAAACCCGACGAATTGGTCGCCAGGATCGCGTCTTCAGGCGCCAGCCGCTCCAGCTCGGCGAAAAGCGCCTGCTTCAGCGCCAGATCCTCTGGCACGGCCTCCACCACCAGGCGCGCCTTTGCGACCGCCTGCGNNANATCGGTCGTCGGCCGGATCCTGGCCAGTATTTCATCCGCGCCNGCCACCAGCCCATAGCGCCGCAACTGNTCCAGGCTCTGCTTNATCCGNTCCANCCCCGTTTTAAGCGTCTCGTCGCTGATCCCGTAGAGCCACACGTCGCCCGGCCGCTTCGCCAGCACCAGCGCNATGCCGTGGCCCATCAGCCCGGGACCAATCACCGCCCGCACTGTCACCGGACCCGCTCCCANGAGATCGTGCACACCTTCTCCTCGCCGCCAATGAGCAGCGGCGGGGTCGTCAGATCGATGCGGTCGCCCTCTAATTTGTAATAGCGCACCATCGCCATGCCGATACGGTTGGGAAAAAACGCCTGCTCGACGTGGTGCACCACTCTATCCTCGAACAATTCATAGGTCCCGCAGTAGGCGATATAGGTATTGGCAGCCCGGCCCTTCTCCTCCGCCGTGCCGCCCAACGGATCCGGCGAGGCGAAGGGCGGCCGGTCCGCGGCCCCGATCTGCACCGACATATGCCCGCTCTCGGTATAGAGGATATAGCCCACCGCATCCGGCCCCAGTGGCGGGTCCAATTTGCGCTCGCCCACCTTGCACTCGTAGCCGACGAGCTTCCACGCGCCGACCAGCGGATTGTCTGCCATGTCCTAACCTCCCTTTGTAGGTCGTTTAGCGAACAACAACACAGCNACCGACAGCAGCAACGGCAAAAGCGCAAACCACGTCAATACCGCCGTATAATTCCCCAGCAAGTCGCGGGCGATCCCAAAGGGCATCGGCCCCAACGCCGAGGCGGCCACGCACAGGGTCGTCCCCAGCCCGGCGATGCTGCCCATGTGCCGGCGACCGAAAAACTGTGCCCAGACCACGCTGCCGATGATCATCTCAATGCCATTTTGCACTCCCATAAAGACGCCGAGNGCGATGGCCTGCTCTACCGTATCGATCCGCGGCATCCACACCATGACCGCCGCCCCCATCGCCAGCGTTACACCGAGCATAAAGCGGATGGGCACCCGGTCGGTCAGCACACCGCTGATCAGTTGCGTCGAAGCGCCGGTTATCGCGATGGGGATAAAAACCGAGGCAGCCAGGGTCGACGACAGGCCGTTGTCCTTGAAGATGCCGACGATATGGAAGTGCAGGCCCGTATTGGTCAGGCTCGGCGCCGCCAGTCCCGCCGCGACGACCCAGAAAGCCGGCGAGCGCAGCGCCTCAGCCAGCGTCCAGTGCTCCTCGGTAAATTCGGCACCGCCGTGGGCAGCGCNCCGCGCCGCGCCGCCGTCGGGTTCGAGGCCGTGTTCCTCGGGCCGGTTGCGGATGAAGATCCACCCGATTGGGAACATCCCCAACAGCAGCATCGCGCCCAGCACCAGATAGGCCTCGCGCCAGCCGCCGACGCCGATCAGCCAGTTGCACNACGTCGGAAAACAGCCCATGCCCAGCGCCGCCCCGGCCAGACCGCTGATCCCCATGGCCATGCCGCGCCGCCGCACCCACCATTGATTGATCGCGTTCTTGCTGACCAGGCTCAGGCTGCCCTGCCCCAGCAGGCGCAACAGGAAAAANCCCAACCCCAGCATCACCGCATTGCGCACAAAGCCCATGTACACGCACGCCAGCCCCAGCAGCAGGCTGCTCACCGCCACCAGCAGCCGCGCCCCGCGGCGGTCGAACTGCCGNCCGATAAAAGGCAACGCGAAACTCGCAGTCAGCGTGCCGGCCGAATAGAGCGTACTGACCAGCGAGCGACTGAGCCCGAGATCGGCGATAAAATGGTCGATGAAAACGGAAACGGCGTAGGTCTGGCCGGGGCTGGTCATCGCGCCGCCCAGCGTNCCGACGANGAGGATGACCCAGCCGTAGTAGACGGGCGAAGCGGCGACTAAACGGCTGGGACGGGGGGCATTTGAACGTTGATCAGTCAACCGGCGATGTCTCTCGTCTCCTCGCTGAAAAACGCTCGGATTTTCAGGCGGTGGTCCGGNGCTGCTGCATTGCGCTACAAATTCGCCGGTATCGTATTTGGGTGCCGCTCCAGTTTAGAGACCGCGGCCCGGGTCAAACCGATTGGGTCGCGACGAGAGTCTGACCCCCTAGCCCTTCACCGCCCCCAGCTGAATCCCGCTGATAAACCACCGCTGGAAAAACACGAACACGATAATCATCGGCACCAGCATCAGTACAGAGCCGGCGCAGATCAGCCCGTAGTCGTTGACGTAGAGATCTGANAGTTTTTGCAGGCCCACCGGCAATACCATCATCGCGTCCGATTCGCTCATGATCAACGGCCACATAAAGGCCCGCCAGCGCCCGAGGAAGGTAAAAATCGCCAGCGCGCTCAACGCCGGCATCGACAGCGGCACCACCACGTGCCAGAACACCCCCCAGGCCGAGCACCCGTCGATCAGCGCCGCCTCTTCGATTTCTNTGGAGATGCTCAATAGGAACTGCCGCAGCATAAAGGTCCCGTAGGCGCTGAAACAGCCCGGCACGATCAGCGCGAAAAANCTGTCCAACCCCACCGGGTGCCCAACATAATGGCTACCGAAATAGAGAAATCCGCTGAAAAAATCGGTCGTCAGCGCCGTATTGAGCCACTCGGGAATCTTTTTCATCAGCACGAACTGCGGGATCATCAGCACATCGGCCGGGATCATCATCGTCGCCAAATAGCCCAAAAAAAGCGCGTCGCGNCCCCGGAACTCCAGGCGCGCAAANGCATAGGCCGCCAGGACACTCGTTGCCACCTGCACCACTGTCACCACCACCGAGATAAACAGCGAATTGACGTAGTAGCGCACAAAGGCGAAAGCCTGTACCACACCCGAGTAGTTGTCGAAGGTCCAGCGCGGCGGAATCCAGCCCAGCGTCACATCGACATTGTACTTGAACGAGGTGAGGATGGTCCAGATCAACGGGATCACCATCGCGCCGAGCATCAAGACTAATAGAACATAGATCAGCGCTGTCGTCTGATGCTTGCGCCAACCCTCAACGCGGGCGGTCAAAGTCGTCATCCTACACCGCCTCCAGCCGCTTGCCGCCGTAGTGCCAGTTGATCAGCGTCGCAACGAAGATCAGCGCGAATAGCACCATCGAGATCGCCGCAGCATAGCCCACTTCCAGCTGTTCATAGGCTTGGGTGTAGATATAGTAGCTCATCGTCGTCGTCGAACCCTCGGGTCCGCCGCCCGTCATCACATAAGCCGCCTCGAAGCCGCCCTGCAGACCACCGATGACGCTGGTGACGAGGATGAAGAAGGTCGTCGGCGCCAGCTGCGGCACNGTGATNTGGATCAACTGCGACCACCATCCGGCCCCNTCCATCTCGGCGGCCTCGTANAGCTCNNGNGGAATATTCTGCAGGCCGGCCAAGTAGAGGATCATATTGTAGCCGCCNACGCTGAGCCAGATAAACATGATGATCAGCGCCGGCTTGGCCCACGCCGCCTCGTTGAGCCAGCCCGGCAGCATCTCGGCGGCCTGATGGGCCTCTATGCCGAGGAGGCCGTAGACCGACCACAACAAGCCGTTGATGATTCCCACGTTCGGCTCATAGGTCAACACCATCTTCCACACCATAAAGATGGCGATGCCGGTACACAGATGCGGTATGAAGAACATGGTGCGGAAGAAGATCCGCCCGGGCAGCTCGCGGTTTAATAGCACCGCCAGCAATAGCGACCCGGCCATCGACAGCGGGATGTTGAGCATTAGAAAGACCGTGTTGCCCAGATACTGCCAGAAGTAGGGATCGCGCGCCACCCACTCGCCGTCGATCTCGTCGAAGAGCACGAGGTTGGCAAAATTGGCCAGCCCGATAAAACTCGGCTCGCCCGAAGCCAGCTGATAGCGGTAGAGGCTCATACCCGCCGCCATCAGCACCGGCCCCAGGGTGAAGATCAGGAAACCGACGAAATTGGGTAGCAGGAAGAAGACAGCAGCCTTGCCCTGATTTTTCACAGCGCCTGCTCCTCAGCGTAGATGCGCTTGAGATAGGCATTGGTCACCTTGTGGGCTTCGGCCACAGCAGTCTCGACGCTCTCCCGTCCCGTCAGTGCCGCGTCGAGCTCGTCCTGCATTTTGCGGTAGAGATCTTCCCACCACACCTCCTGCGGGAAGAGCCGCACGTTGAAGTCCATCGAGCGCACGAAGACCTCCTCCTCCCACGGCGTCTCNGCCTTGGGATAGGCCGTCTGCGCCACCGAGCGCTGCGGCGGTAAATCGCTGCCCAGGCCNGCCATCTTGGTCGTAGTCTCCGCAGACACCATGTGCTTGAGCACGTCCCAGGCCCGGTCGGGGTCGCGCGTGCCCTTCCAGATGGTAAAGCCGACGCTAGCATANCGCGTCTGGCGACCACCCGGCCCCCTGGGAAAGAGCGCCGCGTCCCACTCGAAGCGATCAAGCATCTGGAAGGTCGGCAGCATCCACGGCCCCATGATGCCGATAGCGATNCGCCCGGCCTCGAAGGTAAAGGTGCTCATCGCGTTATCGGTGCGCACCCCGGGTCGGGGCGGGCTGACTTTGTGCTTGTAGTAGAGATCGACGTAGTACTGCACCGCCTGCGCCACTCGCGGATCGTCGAGGTTGGAAACATAGCGACCGTTTTCCACGCGCAGGAAATCGCCGCCCATGCTCCAGACGTAGCTGGCNATATCGTAGGGCGTGCAACCGTAGATATCGGGCAGGCCATCCTCGTCCACATCGACAGTTAGCTTGCGGGCTTTCTCCAGCAGGTCGTCGAGCGTCCAGTCGTCGGTGGGATAACTGACGCCGTAGCGGTCAAAGAGATCCTTGTTGTAAAAGCAGGTGATGGTGCTGCCCTTGACCGGTAGGCCGTAGAGGGTGCCATGGTAGCTATAGCCCTGCAGCCCGACCGGATAGTAATCTCCGGTGTCGATGCCGTCCCGTTTGACCAGCTCGTCCAGTGCCAAGAGCTGTCCTGTACTCGCCACCTGCGCCATCGTCCGCCAGTGCAGAACGCAAATATCCGGCGCGTGGCCGGCGTCCATGCCCGTCAAAAGCTTCTGCACAATATTGCGGCCGGGTACNACCTCCAGCCGTAGGCGCACGCCGGGGTGCATCTGACGATATTCGGCAGNGATCTTGNGGTAGAGCTCGGCCTCTTCCGGNGAGCCCCACACCCACATCGTCATCACTTCTTCGGCGGGATACCAGTGGATGGCGCGGGCACCCAGAAACAGAACGACCGCCAGCCCGGCGACGAAGCCGATGCGCAGGGGTGACACGGCTATTGGATAACCTGTAGAATGGACTTCGAGTACAACGCGGCCCTACTCGGCAAAAATCTTTTCCTGCAGCGGCTTCTGCAACTCGTAGATGCCGCCGCCGGTACGCGGACCGGCCGGCATGCGGGTGCGAAAGGTCATGGCTGTCGCGCGGAAATCGAAGGTCGGCTCGCCCCGAAGGATATTCTCGTTGAAGCGGTCCCAATCCCCGACCCCGCCGAAAGGCAGCGCATCGACCGCCGCGTACTGGTAGAGCAGCAGCTTGCGCGACTTGCCCGAGGTGTTGAGCGCCGANCCGTGCAGGGTGCCGGCATGGTGGATCGATATATCGCCGGCCTTCATATTGAGCGGCACAGCCGTCGAAAGGTCGAGGCCGTCGCGCTCGGGACTGATCGCGCCGATAAAAAAGCCGTCCTGGTGGTGATCGAGCACCGGGCCCCGGTGCGAGCCGGGTACCACCATCATGCAGCCGTTTTCCTCCGTCGAGTCGTCGAGCGCGATGCCGACGGCGCAGAGATCGTCGTTGGAGTGCGGATAGTGGGCGAAATCCTGGTGCCATTCGACTGGACTGCCGACTCCGGCCGGCTTCATATTGAGTTTGTCGCCCTGGGCACGGATAGCGGGACCTATAAGAGGCGNCAGAATGTCGAGCACGCGGTCGTCGCGGCGATAGAGATCGTCAAAAAAGGGATGGTAGCCCGATGGACTACTCATCCGCCGCACTTTGGGATCTTCCGGGCTGTGGTCGGGCTCTAGGTCGAAGTGACCGCTCTGCTCAGTGACTGCGCGCGACTTTTCGACAAAATCGTCGATTATCGCGTGCGCCGCGTCGAGCTCCTCCTGGCNCAGCACACCCNCGACAACGAGATAGCCGTTCTCGTGGTAGAAATCGATCTGTTCCTGCGTGGGCATTCATCAAGCCTTCTTGGATAAAGTATCCGGGCAGGCCCCTCACAAAAGTCGGGACCCGCCCGGAATAGTAATGCGGCTACCTACGAGGTTNNCTTAGAACTGCGCCTTGATCTTGGCCCAGCTGCTCTCCTCGACGGCCGTGGCCGCGCCCCAGTCGATATTGGGATCGATCGGAGTCAGGAGCAGATCCTGACCAGCGTGGCAGCACGAGATCGGGTTGGTGCTCCACATGCCGATGCGATTATCNTCATCGCCGTCTCCACCATCAACATCGTTAACCGTCATCGTGACGTGAATAACCTCGCCCTCGCTCAGGTCGTGAATATTGACCTGCCCTTCCGTCGCCTCTTCCGACTTCGGCATCGACGAGATAGGAGTAACTCTCAACTCGTAATCATAGGTGCTCTCGCCAAATTCATCGCCGGTGTAATCAGCAGCCACATCAANCCACTGAGAGCCACTGGTCAGCCAAGGAAGATTACGATTGGGACGATACCATTCGAACGTCTCGAGATACACGGGAAAAGCGAACTTGTAGCTGAAATTGGTCGCATCGTCACCAGGATTCAAGTCGTCCTGGGCTTGATGCTGAGCATTNACTTCAACTTCCCAGCTATCGTCCCAGTAAAAGCGGCCNGCATCGACACGCTGGGTTACGTGGATATTGTCATACACGCGACTGGTGAAATAGAGGCTGTTCGCAGCATCGTTCCAGCCGATNATATGGCGGATCTGCATCGANCTCGCATCCAGGCCACCGCGATCTACATTCTCCCCGGCAAAGCCGTGAATCGAGAAAAGCGTTTCGCTGAAAATTCCATACTGATCAAGGGGCACGGCCGACCAATCGCCAGCATTGCCATCGATCATTGGCGTGCTACCATCCGGAAAATTTACAGCTACCAGCAACTCTCCAGGGGGTTCATGCGCATGGGATCCAACAGCCAAGCCCAGTAGCGCGATGGACATCAATCCCACGCTCAACAACTTCTTCATAACGGGTCTCCTCCTTATGAAGGGTTTGATTGAAAGGCGGTCAATGTCAAGACCACCCGGTATTTGGTATTACCCAAACAAATATAACCTTCGTCGATACCCGATCAACGGTATTTTTCNTTATTTCCACAATTATTATTAACTCATTTATATAGATTATTCAGTTATTGCACACGTCGCATTGTCGATCGNTACTAGAAGCCAAGACCACCGGATGTTGCATGAGCACAAAATATGCACAAGCACAAACTAATTGACNAGTCGCGAAACTGGCGCTACAANCCAGCGTAAACCGCGATGAACGATTGCGTTTCGGCTCGTGCNGGAGCNCCNCGAAACGTTTTTCTCTCCACGGCAAGTCCGACTACAGTCTGCAGCCTGTATCCCAGATACGCCGATTCATTCTTGAATTGGATCGCCCCCGTCAATGACTTGAATTCGTTGGCAGCTTCGCGAAAATCTTTGAATGTCACGTATTCCACACCAAGCTGTAACCTTGTCACGGATAATGCCTCTGTACCGCCCAAAAGTGAAAAAAGTTCCTGTAAGGTGTGACGATCGTTGGCAGAAAACAGATCGCGAGTCTGATGTATGTATTCGCTCTTCCATCGTGGTTCAATCCAAAAACGACCGATGTTGGCACGCTTACTCGCTTTGTTGATAATACCGAAAAAATGATCTCGTTCTTCCAAACCATAGCGCTGTAGTTGCACAGAGGACATCATTTGTCGGAAGGACAGCCAATGCAATTTAGTTTGCAGTTGGACTCCCGACAAATCATAATTGTGACCTACATAGACTTGATTGACCCAGGTGTCTCTTGCCAGCAGCGGATCCTCGATGGCGGTAAGCGAACCCAAACGCAATGTGTTGTCTGGCTTCCATTGTAAAATGGCATCTTCTATATCGTCCTGCACGATACGAGACATGCCGAATATGCGAAAATCACCGTGGCTAGCTGACTGGGCATCAAGTCGAAGCAACGCATAGATGCTGTGATTTTTTTTATCGGAGGAGATGTGGCCTTCGCGCAACGTTCCAGCAAGTATTTTTATGTCGGGTGCCAAGTACATGCCGCCGTACACGTTGAAACCCCTATGATCGCGATCATAGGGGTAATCCGGCTCGACATCGTTTTCATACTGATCGACCCAGAAGTTGTTGTTCATGTCGACGCCGAACAGAAACTCGGGACGATCAACTGAAAAGCGCAAAAATGGCTCATCGTAATCGGGAACGGTGTTAGCTCGGACGCGACTATCATTTTGGTTGATATCGGGGACGAAGTCATTATTCGTGTCCCAGCCGGGGAACACTTGCCTGTCCGGGAAGGCCCAATCGGCGCGAAACGAGTCCGGCACGCGATCTTGATCGTCGTTGTCTTCCACCAAATCGAGCAGACTTCGGTCACTCTGGTAATCTATGTTTCCGTCGTCGTCAGTCACATAAGTACGCGTGTTGTACATCGGATCCATGCTGTAGGCCTCACCGTAAGCAAAAAACTTGGATCCATTGCGTGAGGCCGACAGCATCCAAGCCGGCACGCTTCGTTCACCGANCCGNCCTGCGCTGGTTTCGTGTATTTCCTCNAGAACATTNGGATATTTGCTATAATTCCAGTTCAGGTCATATTCCCCGTATACATCAAAACCCATNAGACCATCGAGCGCAAANGTTCCNCCCAANATGTGCGTTGCCGTCGGCAATCCTGCNTCAAACCCNAGNACNCGCAAATTNGANANGTCTTGCACATTTCCAGCCGCACTCGCGACCAAACCATACACNCNGCCTACCGATCCATCATCGGTCGTTTCGCTGACGCTACCGTCCCAGCTCCCTACCACGGAAACCTGAGCGCCACCGGTTCGACGATCAGAGCCCATCCAAACCTGATAGTCGTTAGCAACCACTAGTCGGAACTCTACTTTTGTTATCTCTGTCTTGTCTGCCGAAGCTCGATTGATAAACTCAGCACTGTCGAAATCGTATCGTAGTAATATCTTGTCATTGCCATTAGCCTCGATGAATCCAGGCCCGGGAGNGCCGCCTTCAACGATCGGTTCGAAACGAATGTCTCGGCCCGAGTCAACCTGTCCGTCTCGATAGGTGATTAGCACATCCGATCCAGCCGGAAAATACGCGGCGCCGCTCACCCCATCTTCAGGTGAATCGTCGCGCAGGACGATAACAATCTCCGATATCGTCTGATTCTGTCCCTGCGTTAAAGACCCGGTGACCCAGTTGCTCAGCAATGCCTCCTCGGAAAGAGAATTCGCTTGATGAGCATTTACGCCATGTACTCCAAGTTCGAGAAAATCACCGACTTGCACTTCAAAACGACCTCCCAACAGCGTCGTAGAGTTTGTCCGACGCAGTTCCCGCGTCGTAATACCCCTNGGTGCATTTGCTTGGGAATACAACAGGGTGCCGCGATATTTGTCGGTGCTGAAGTCGAATTGAACGCCATCCATTCTTGGCTTTGACAANACCATCGGCGTAATCGTCGTTCGCAGGTCGCTACTGATAGTGAGGGCATAGGCGTATTGCCCTTTTTGCTCCGCGGCAATAGCCACTTCTGAAAACCAACCCCGAAAGCGCTGCGCCCTGTAAAGTACCGATCCGAACTCAGACGGATTATTCTGTGAGACGTTGTAGATCAACCAGCCGCGATTAAGGAAGTTTCCGTACAAGTCATAAAAGTGATCGCCCTCAAGACCTGTATTTACATACCGCTGATACGGCTCCCGCGCATAGCTGCTGGCGTGCCACTGACGCCACTGACGCTCTTCGTAGAGCTCTTGCGGTACATACCAGCGCCTCGTGGAGGGATTGACCGAACTTAACAGAGGCTCCGGCCCCTGAGGTAATTGCAAATTGGCCTCGCCCTGTTGGATACCTAATCGGGTACCGTAGTCGACCTGGGCCTCGAGAGAGACGGCGCCGAGCACTGATACGGCGATTAACTGGATCTGCCACCGAAATATTTTCACGGATAACACCCGCGTCTCCTTGTCTACTTAGTACGCCACTGACACTGAGCTGGAAGCTACAAAATCTTCTTCGTCCGCTCCTAGATCCAGCCGACAGATATATATGCCTGGCGGAACTACTGACCCTTTTCCATCGCGACCATCCCACTGCGCACTGAAGCTCCCAGCGACAGAGGCCGAAGCGACCAATTCCCGAANGACGGCGCCGGTTAAATCGAGTATTTTGAGCGTCACTTCGCGAGCAGCACCTATGTTGAGCACATCGTATGATATCTCGGTCTGATCGTTTACTCCGTCTCCATTCGGCGTAAACAGCTGCGGAAAGGCCTGTAGCCTGCGCACAAGACCACTTCCAACCGGCGTACGCACCGATAACACGTCACCAGCGAAACGAAAAGTAGCATTCCCCGCCCGGACCTGCTGTTTCAGATCGGGCTCGGCACTGTCATATACCCAACCCGTAAACTCCGATCCAAACCGCAGTACTTTCGCGTCGAATACGACTTCAATCCTTCGCTCATTGTCACGAGGTGCCTCAAATCGTGCAAACTCGATCAGTATTCGATCATCCGTAATATGGGGCGGATACTCTTCAATGATCTCAACTCCATCCACTTGCACCGATTGTACTGCTTCGGCCCGTACACCTGTGAAAATTTCTAATCGATCGAAACCACGATCGCCAATTTCGAGTATCGGCCGGACGACGTAGGTAAATGTGTGCGGCTGAAAATCCTCCGTCTCAACAGGCCAAATCTCGGCCACCACGTTCTGTGCCGATGGGTCTTCCGCGAACAAAAGAGACATATCCTCGATGCGCGGCGCCTGATCGCCATCGGAAAACATCACGACCTCAATTTGTAAATAGCGACTAGGCCCAGGAGACAATAATTCNGTTCCATCTTCCCATTTGACAGGATCCATCGCNGCATCCTGCAACCCGGCAGAAAAATCATAGGGCGTGGACCAAAAACTCCAGTTCTCTATATCGTAGGTTTCTTTGATCTGTTCAAATCGACCAACCTGATACGTGGTGATGTACTCTTCTTTAGAAACGCGCTCAAAATTGCCGGTGCTACCAATTCGCCAAAACAGCGAAGGCTGGGGCGTAGAACCGGTACGCGTGCGCAAGACGAGGCGAGTGCCGGGNGGCACATCTCCATTCCATCGGATCTTGCTCCAGGCCACGGGGTGACCGAAATCTAAGACCCCTGTGCGATAACTCGTCTTGCTAACAAACCCACTACCGTATACCTCTACCTCAGCAATTTCCCAGGTGCGCTCGGGATTTATCGGGCGAATCGCAACCCACCGCAAGTCGCGGGTAGGAAACTGCAAATCGACAACGTGNTCGAGATTCTCNGTGTTGCGCGCAAGAATATCAAAACCCGGATCGTTCGTAGATGTCAACGATCGGTTGATATCGATATACCATCTACGGCCGGGAGCACGCTCTTGCGGCGAGGCGACGAAGGGCGCTGTGTTGTCTGCCACACCAATCTCGTACCACGCGAGAAAATTGTCCTCGAAACCCGGACGCGGATAGAAACGGATCCGATTGATGGGCATCTCGGCGCCGAGATTAATTACTGTGTTTTTCACGTAGCCGATGTTGACGCCTGCTAGCCGCGGAGAGATATCGACCTGCTTTAGTACCGCAGTCTGATCATCGCCATCAATCAACACTTGAAATTCTTTAGCTGCTTCCTTTGTGTAGCCGGTATGGACACTAGTGTATAGGTTCCCGTTATTCGCGGCCAGATTAACGTTTAACGCCTGGTTAACTGCTTGCTCAATCCAGCGCGGCCTGAGCACGTTGTCGGAATAGTCAATCATCGTATCGACGCCAGCCTCTTCAGCACCAATTCCGATCACCGCTTCATTCAAGGAGTTACCCGCACCGTCTACCACGGAAAATGAAGTCTCCTGGTCAACGATCAACCCCTCCCATGAAGCTCCCGTAGTCCCTCCGATATGGAACTCAGCACGCGCCCATGCCCCACCGGCAAAAAGATGGGCAAACCCCAAGCTCATTAACAGTATCCGATTTAGCATGGTCTTTCCTCTTCTTCGCTTTTTGATTAGTAGGCGACACTGAGGATGCGAGTACTGGCGCTTGAACGCGCATCGCCATCGACGTTGAGTTGAATCAGATAGAGGCCAGGGGCAACCCGCCCGCCACTAGCGTCGGTACCGTCCCACCGCAATTCGGTGCGGTTGTCCGACCGGTAAACACCACTCTGTCCCGCGATATCGAGTAGCCGCCGTACTCTATTGCCGCTCAAATCGAAAATATCCACCGTGATTCGCGCTTTTCCCACCACGGCCAGGACTTCGCATTCCATTCCCAACTCATCGTTGATACCGTCGCCGTTGGGAGAAATCACCTGCGAAGCCAGCGAGAAGCTGCCGACCAAACTACCGTCGTTTACCGCCGAGCTTAGCACGGTAGTACCGGACTTGAATGAGATATCGGCAGTGTTCAACTCCGTCGCGTCACCGCTCATGACCCCTTGAAAAGCGTCTTCTGCCAACAGAAACGCGCGCCCCTCGAACGCAGTACTGTAGGAAAGGATGCGGCTGACAAAATATATTTTTAACACTGTATTGTGCGCTGTGATACGAGGAAAACGCACNGCAAAACTTCTCTCCGAAATCGACGTAATCCCTACATCACCCGCATCGTCGACTGCATCCTGTACCGTGAATGCGTGGTCTACGAGCGTGGATCCATCAGATGCGATTATTTCGACTCGTTCAACCCCGGCTATCCGGCTACCGGTGATCAGTTCGAAACTATCAAATCCTTGNAGATCGCCGCTATCCATTTCCGTTCGCACCGCATAGACAAAAGGGATATCTTGCGCGGCGGCCACTTCGCGCGGAAAAATTTCACCGACCAATGCGTCGGCCAGCGGCGGAGTCGTGAAATCAAATGAGAGCTGCCGTAAGACCTTGGCTGACTCCAGATCATCAGACTGAAAGTCGACTCGGAANTGAAAGTAGCGACGCGGTCCTGGCGACAGCACCAACGTGCCNTGATCGCTTANTCCTTCGACGAGATCATAGGGCGACGACCATGGACTCCAATTCTCGAGATCATCCTGTACGCGTCCACGTTCCCAAACATCTGCTGNCCCCCCACGAGCTGGCAAANCAAGAAATTCATCGCGTAGCAATGGCTGGCTCGGGTCCTCGACAGACTGCATTATTTCATCGGCGTCCTGGCGGCCGACGCGCTTCCGTGTATAAGCAAAGGGCGAGGGATCNATACCACTGCGGGTTCGAATTTGCATCTCGACCTTTTCTTCCTTGCCTACCGTCTCTTCTATCCAACGCAACCGNCCCCAATTGGCGGGACTTCCCATGTCAATTATCGGTGATATATACTGTACAGTGGGAAAGAAACCCTCACCGAATACTTGCAGCTTTTCTACTTCAAAGGGGATACCCGAAGTTGCGCGCAGACGGATGAAACGGAGAAAGCGGGGAGGGTTGACCTCTACAACCGTTATGGCTTCGGTATTGTTGTTGCGTACTGCAAAATTTTCCCAAATCGGGTTACCTGCCTCAGATAGCACCTGTCCATCGTTTACCTGTAAATCGAAATTTTTCAGAAAGTCTTCTTGGTAAGGAGTCGAAAGTGCCGAAAAGACCGTGTTGCGCGGAAAAAAGCGAATCTGATTTACCCCGAAACGCGCGCCCAGATCAAGCACCAGCAGTGTCCCCAGCACGTCGCGCCCTTTGCGCTCAAACGCCCCACCTGTTGGCTCAGGCGAGACCAATCCTTCCAGTATGCCCTGCAACTGACTTTCACTCAGATCAAAGACGGTCGGAGCCCGGAGGCTCCCTCCTCGTTCGCCGATATCCTCAGCTATATTTTGTCCCTCTTGCACCTGCCGAGGCATGATCGACTCGGGAAAGTCCAAACTCGCGAAATCGACCAGATTAACCGGAGCGACACCCAACTCCGTTATGTTGGGATCGAGAGTGGAGCGATATTCGGGCTCTATCGTTTCTACCGCGATGCCGGCGCCGACAACGCCCTCCCAGCTGATCTGGCCACCTTCGCCAACGCGCAGTACTTCGCGTGCCTCAGCGCTGGCGCAGCACCACACAGCGAACATCCCAGTAAACAAGATAGCTCTCATATGTCTTCCTTCATCATCTGTCCTAAAGCCTTCTGCTCTGCCTTGACTCTGCTATCAACCTGTTCTCGGTGCAGTAAAAACTGGTAGCGTTCATATGCACGTTGCGCCTCGGTCTCTCTTCCCAACCGACCCAGCGACTTGCTCAAAAAGCCGTAGACTCGCCAATCGTCGGATTGAATTTCTGCCAGTCGTTGTAGGGGCACCAGCGCGGCGCTATATCGCGCCTGAGCATATAGCGCCTCTCCCTGCAGCAAGAGGGCACGATGATGATCCGGCTCCAGCGCTAAAACCTGGCTAAATTTATCCCCCGCTTCGCCCCAATCACCCATCCGCCCCAACATCATTCCCCATTCGAGGCTTGCTTTAAGCCGCCATGCATCTTCAGTCATCAAACGACCAAAGTGCGCCTCAGCCGCATCCCTGTCGCCTGCGGCTGCGTAAACCCTCGCCATTTGAAAGCGTACGCGGCTACTGTCAGGCCTCATTGTCAGTAATTTCTCGTACGCAGCGAGCGCACCTGTCGTTTGACCCGTCAGCAGCCGTGCATCCCCAAGTCGACCGAGCATATCTTGATCGCCATCCGCCAACAATTCGTAGTGAACAAGAGCCTCTTGCGGTCGGCCGCTTGCCATCAACAGGTCACCCAGAGCGCGACGAGAGTCGCGATCTTCAGGCGAACCATTGACAATGGCATTATACATTCCGATCGCTCGTTCCCGCCTTGCGCCCCCGGCGTAAATACGGGCTAGTTCGAGATGCACATCGCGATCATAGGCATCCCCCGCTATAGCCTTTTCGTACGCGTCGATAGACGTAGCTACCATGCCCAATTTCTCATATGCATAGCCCAACCACCGATAGTGGGAGACCTGAGCCGCGCGGTCGGCTTGCGGCACCGGAAGGTTCAGGCATACAGCGAGTGCGACAACTCCGAGCAGTAGCCATCTTGCGCGGGCCGCATGCATACGCATGACCAAAGACATACCGACCACGGCATAAAGCGTCAATGCGGGCACGAGTACAAATCTCATTTCGCTTGTTCCGCCCATACACAAAACGCCGATACCGAGAGCGACGACATAGTGTATCACAATGCCCCGCCCGCGTGATTGTCCCCATGCCAGCACCAAACCGAGAAGTGCTATTGGCAACACCAACCCAAAGGGGAATGCCATACCCCATTTCCACACCAAAACGGCAAGCACCACTGAAGAATCCCGCAACTGATAGATATCTAACGACGCCGTTGTCTCTCGTCCGTGCGCCGTCATGTACTCCAAATCGAATGAGAGAAAACGTTGGAAATCTATCGCGGGGGCCGCTGAGGATAGCACCCACGTGCAAAGCGCGCCGGCCAGCAAAGCCAAGAGGCACGCCATAGACCCATTTCGCCACAGCGACCAGGCCACCACCGGAGCAAATAACACCGCATATGGTGCTGAATACAGGGTCAATACCATCAACACCCCCGGCCACACAAAGCGCCAACGATTCTCGGATTGCTCCGCCCACAATAGAGCCAACAGTAGAGCGAGCCCCAGAAAACAAGCAAGAATCGCCGGCAGTAGCGCTCCGACGTAGTAAATCGCTGGTCCATACAGCGCCAACGCCAGTGCGGCTACATTGCCCACGCCCGGCGTCGCGACTCCACGTCCAATGAGTGACAGGACAATACAGCTCAACGCACCCAACGACGCCTGAGCAACCCTCGGTGACATCTCTAGCGATTCCAACACCCGCAGCAACACTGAGTACAGTGGAGCTTCCGAGGCCACGTCTGCACTTTGTGCAGCCGACAGATAGCCCCGCTCTCCAGCCACCGGCATCTCGAAAAACGGATGCCGCTCCATTTCTGCGAGGTACACTAAGCGCAGCGCCAGTGCCAAAACACCGATCGAAATCACTGCGTAATTTTGTTTTAGGATTCGCCACGGCAATATTCCGCGATCCCCGCTAATCCAATCCGGCATAGATGGTGATGAAGGTCTGACTAGTCGTCCGAGCCTTGGCTGCCTTGAAATCTCGACGTTCTATGCGTAGCCCCGCGAGAGCGTGTAACTGATATCCGAGGTACTGCGACTGGTTGGTAAACTGAAACGCCCCAGTAAGCGATTTGAAATCTTCGAAATCGACATCAAAGTCATTATAGATCAAATACTCCAAACCCGCCTGTAACTTTGTTTGTCGCAACACTCTCGTCTCAACCACGGCCGAAAACAACTCCTGCAGACTGGTGCTGTTGTCGAGCGCGAACAGACTACGACTCTGCTTGCGAAACTCGCTCTTCCACCGCGGTTCCACTATTACTTTGCCCAACTTCCAACGATAGCTCGCCTTGTTTATGATACCAAAGAAGAAATCCGATTCGTCTAGCTCCAAAGCCTCACGGCGGCCCCGCTCCATGAGTTGGCGAAACAGCACCCAATTAAACTTCGTCTGTATACGCCAACCCGCGGACTGCAGATTGTGCCCGACAAACAGTTGATTAATCCAAGTGTCACGTGCGAGTAACGGATCCTCCACCTTCGTTAGTTCACCACCCCTCAATGTATTGTCCGGTGCCCACTGCAGAAGTCCGTTGGGGATGTTGTCTTGGACGATCTTACTCATCTCGAAGACGCGAAGTCGTCCGAACCCTGGGCTGTCGCTGTCATACGTCAACAGAGCGTAAGTGCTACGATTCTCCTGCTCAGACGAAATCAGCTCTTCGCGTAGAGCGCCGGCCATAAGTTTGAACCCCGGGGTAATATTTGCACCACCGTAAATATTGTAACCTCGATGGTCGCGGCGATAAGGGTAGTCAGGCTCCTCGTCATTTTCATACTGGTCAACCCAAAAATTGTTGTTCATGTCCATCCCGAACAAAAACTCAGGTCTATCTGAATGAAAACGGAGAAAGGGCTCTTCGTAGTCAGGCACGGCGTTGGAACGCACAAAATTATCGTTCTGATTTATGTCTGGTACGAAATCGTTATTCTGGTCCCAACCTGGAAACACCTGCGAATCGCCCTGGAGCCAATCGAACCGTACAGTATCGGGAAAACGATCTTGATCATCGTTGTCCTCAACCAGTTCGATAATACCTTCCCGCTCGCTGTCATAGTTTATTTCCCCAGTGCCAGTAGAAACGAAGGTGCGCGTATTGTAGAGCGGATCCATACTATAAGCTTCACCATAAGCGAAAAACGGATCGAATCGTTTCGATAGGTTGATCATCCACGCTGGCGCACGTCGCTTACCACCGATACCCGAAGCGGTCTCGTGTTCGTCACGAAGCACGTTGGGGTATTTTCGATAACTGACGCTCAAATCGTATTCTGCGTAGAGATCAAAGCCTTTCAGATCGCGAAGTTCTACATTGCCCCCGAAGATATGGGTGGCCGTGGGCAGTCCATATTCGAAGCGCACAGTCTGCAAGTTAGTGATATCCTGCACGTTTCCTTCCGCTTGCGCTACCAAGAGCAACACCGACTCCCCATCGCGATTGACTTGGCGATCTGAAGTCATCCAGACCTGGTAATCATTCCCCAGCACCAGACGGAATTCTACCTTGACAATGTCCTCCTTCGGGTAAGCTGAGCGATCGACGAAATCGGGACTATCGAAGTCGTAGCGGAGGCGAATTTCCTCGGTCCCATCAGCGGCGATAAAACCCTGCTTCACGAAGCCACCCTCAATTACTGGACCGAATTGTATGTCCTTGCCCGCATCGACCGTGCCATCCTCGTAGGTTATGAGCACATCGGAACCGGCAGCAAAAAACGCCGCGCCGCCAACACCATCACCTGGACTATCGTCGCGTAACACGATTTGAATCAATCCCACGGTCTTGTTTTGTGCCACTGTCAGCGCACCAGAGAATGGGTTACCTACCAAGCGATCGGACAACGTGTTCGATTGATGCGCGTTTGCTCCGTGTACCCCAATACTCAGAACGTCTGATACTTGGTGGGAAAGACGACCTCCGAGTAATGTAGTGTTGTTGGTGCGCAACACCTCCTGATCCCGGGTGGTGCCTCCTCCCGGATTGCTCAATCTCGAATAGACCAACGACGCCTCGTATCGATCGGTAGCAAAATCAAACTGGACCCCGTCCATTCGCGGCTTGCTGAACACCATCGGCGAAATTACGGAACGCATTTGCGAACTGGTCGTCAGCGTATAGAAGTACTGCCCCTTGGAATCAGAAGCGACAACTACCTCAGAAAACCACTGTCGAAACCGATCCGACTTGAATATTGAGTTACCAAACTGCTGCGGCTTACTCTGGCTATTATTGAATATCAGCCAACCTCGGGTAAGAAAATTTCCATAGAGGTCGTAGAAATAATCACCCTCGAGGCTGATGTCCACGTAGCGTTGGAAGGGATTGCGGGCGTAATTGGTGTACTCCCACTGCCGCCACTGGTACTCTTTGTAGAGTTCCTGCGGAACATACCAGCGACGCATCGATGGTTCCAACACGCCCAACATGACGCCCGGCCCCTGGGGCGCAAACATGCTCTCATCGCCCTGGCGCATACCCAAACGCTGACCGTAATCTATTTGGGCTATCGCGCCTGTGGCCATGACAGCCACCATCAAAGTGCCTCTCACTAACATTGCTAATATCAGCATAGTTCCGCCCTCTTATTCTCTCAGTAAGCTACCGCGATAAGCTGCGTTCTCCGTTGTCCAGCAACACCTTCACTATCGGCCTCGACGTCTACCTGACAAATGTATAGACCTGGAGGGACGACGTTTCCACCGGCATCACGTCCATCCCAGGTCAAGCGGTGACGCCCACCCTGAGCCACGTTCTCTAATACGCGTACCGCTTGACCGTCTAAGGAGTAGATCCTCACCGCGGTTGGCCGCATTTCGTACACCTTGAATAAAGAGAATTCTATCCCAACCTCATCGTTAATTTGATCACCATTAGGAGTGAATGGGTTTGGATGTATTACCATGTCGCCAATGATGTGCTTTGCGCCCAGGGCGGCAATCGACAAATTCACCGAAGGGCGCAGCCCGGTTGCATCTCCANCGTCGGCCAATTGCCAGGGAGTCATCGCNGTGCGATTGCGNACTGCAACGTCGAGCTTGGTACCGTGTAGGAAGACCGACGATNCAAAGCGCACNCGTACCAGTTGTCCCCGACCGACGACCCAGCCCCGAACTCGGCCCAAGCCGTTGTATTGGCTAGCCGAAAGCGTATCTCCTGTTTCCGTAAAAACGGTCTGATTGCCCAAGCCCACCACTTTGCGGAAGTAGCGTACCGGTCCCTTCGATTCCGTCTCCAGTGCCTCCCAGGTNGTGGCGTCGACCTCGACTAGCTGCGAGTTGCCGGTTCGGCGAAAGTACAACACCGCGCCNCGAATATCTTCCGGCAACAACGAGTACGAGGTAGCAGTCAACAATTGTCCATCGACACCCGTGGGAACTTCTTCGCCGTCGGCGACTTCGCGGTAGTACAGCTGCGATTGTTCGCCGATGCCGCTATTTATTACCTGAGGAAAAAGTATCAGCANGGANTCCCCCGAGTCNGACTCGACCTGCAGCAACTCTCCATCCGCATTTGCCAGCCCACCTGTCACCGGATTTGCAAANAGCTGCTCCGGCGCATNGATCAGGAATTGTTGCTCGGACCCGACCGAAACATCAAGCAGTCGTAGGTCCAGAAGTGGGTCCGCACCAATCCGCAACTCGTCGAACCCCAAACTGCGCAACGCGCCAGGCCGTTCTATGAACTGCGGCTGGACGAATAGCTCAAAGGTGTCCAGCAGCCCCACCTGAACATCGCCGGGCCAAACCTCGGCTTCTAAACTGCGTGCAACTGGGGTATGCAATTCCACGGCCACTCTGCGCAACGTAGCGCCGATCTCGCGATCCTCGCTGACCAGTCGAGCCTGAATTTGCANATATTTCCGCANACTCGGCGAACTCACATGATCGCCCGACTCCTGGTATTTCTCACTCCATGCGCTCCANCCAGGCCCCAGCGCAAAGGANGTATCTATCGGTCCTTTCAAGAAAGCAAGTAGNTTNTTNTGTTCCGCTTCNGTCTTTTCGATGCCGTTGCTNTCNTAGTAGCGAATTTCCTGAATCAACTGGTCGCCAGTNCGCGTGCGNAATTCGAGCTCAGTNTCTGNCGGTGTGACTGCATCCCAGTTGATCTCACCGAGGGCTACCAATCCCGGGAGTTCAATCAAGGGCGACTCCAGCACGATCTCCGCTGGAGTTCCCTCGGCAAAAAGCATGAGTTCACTGAAGCGAGACCAGAAGCGGTCGGTGCGATTTTGGGTATCGCCAGTAAAATTGGCAAGAGTCGATAAATCGAGAAACCGCACCTTGCGAACGGGATCTTGGATGTCGTTCAGATAGCCGAACTCGCCGTAATCTACATTCCTCAGCCGCTCTGGACGCGTAATCGAGCGCCAGCGCAAATTACCCTGTGCATCGCGCTCTCCGGTTGACCGGCGCATCTGATATCCTCTGATATTGTTTCCCACAACTCGAATCTGATCGAGCCACACCGTGCCGCCGATATCGATGGTCAACACATTTGCACCCGGATTGAGTGGATCTTGCGTCGGGTGCTGATAAAGGGTACTGACATCCCCGTCGAAAGCTGGTCCGGGCGTCTTACCAGCGGTCGTCAAATCGAGAGAACCGCCCCCATCGACCATGCCCAGGCCAATATTATCACCCCATCCCCAAACTTCCACGTCGGCAAGGCGGGGCAGTTCGCGACGAAAGAATTCTCGGCGGCCCTGGCGCGCTTGCTCCAATGCGTCATAGGTGGACTTGTCAACTGGTTCCTCGCGCCCGGCGAAGTCCCTGACGAAATAAATGATATCTCCGCGCTCGCCGACTGGTAAAGCTTCCCAGGCCTCCTCATCTATTTTCTCGGCACGGCCACCTCGAGTGTCCGTGACGATAATGCGAATGGTCTCTATGATCTTACCAGTCCACTTTGCATCGGCACTATTTTGACGTAATTTTTTTACGCTGCTGATGCCTGCTACATCGTCCACTAGGCCAGGATTGACCGCTGCAGATAGCGACGCACCACCTGACGGGCTTTCACTCTCGAATAGAAATGTGCGCTGGTCAACGTTAGGCCCTTCGTGTGGGACAAAGAGTTCGAAATTCAGTTTGCGATCGTCTGTCAGCGACAACGTCTGGTTCTGAGCCAAAAGCAGCAAGTATTTCAGAAATGGATCACCGAGNTCCTCAGCGACAAAGCGTAACGAAATGCTCTCAACGGGCAATGCCCGGCCCAGATCNANCTCNACCCACCACTTTTCTATTGGATCGTTAGGATCGGGTTCCCAATAAGTTGTTGGATCACCATCGAGAATATTGCCCGCTAGTTCAATATTTGAGCCAACTCGGCTGAGCCCAGGGCGAACTTGATAGTCGTAAACAAAATCCTTTTTNGCGTCGATTATTGGATTTCCCAAAATATCTACTTTGAGCGTGCTATCGACGTTGAGAATCCGGGGCTTCTTATTCGTTATTAGTACCGGCCGGGAAATGCTGCGATCGGACAGAATATTATAGACTGAACGCAACTGTCGAGGACGAACCGAACCGTCGTCACCGACCTGNGTCAAATGCCTGGGCATGGTCCAATTCATCCACTGATCGCGGCCTTCGACGACCACGCGACCATCGACGATGTCGTAGCCACGTTGTGCAGCAGCCGGTGACATTATCCACCACAAACAACCCACACCAAGCACGGCCGCCTTGGCACTTCGCTGCCATATTCTCTTAACCATGGGTAGTTNCCCTCCAGTCCAGCCGTCTAGTCGAGCCGTTCCACGAACAACTCTATCCGACTCTCGCTCTGTTTGCGCAGTCGCTTTATAAATGCGTCGATGTTTTCTTCTTCTCTTCTCTGTGCAAGTATCGCTCGGGCCCGTGAACGCACTTCCGTGAAGGGCAGAACCTCGCCACCGTCACGCGAGATGACCCGAAAGACTGCAAAGCTGTCAAGGACTTCGACAGGGCCGGCCCACGTGCCTAGCTCGGCCGCAAATACGGCATCAACCAGATGAGGGTAACGAGCTCGCACAATCTTGCGCAAAACAAATTCCCCATCTCTGCTGGGATCTCCATGGGTCTGAACACCCGGTTCGGCCAACACCTCGGACACCTTTTTTCCCTCTTCTAGAGCCGGCAGAAGTTCGAGGGCCCGTTGGCGNGTCGGTAGCAAGATCTGGTTAATTCGCGCCGACTCGGCACTGCGAAAACGCAGCATGTTCGCCTCATAATACGCAGCAACCTCCTCCTCGGTGGGGCCAGCCAAAGCCGAAGTCTCGTCTGCAATTAAAGCCTGCAAAATCAATGCCCTGTGCTTGCGATTACGCCACTCGACAAACGCATCCTCCCGGTGCCACTNGCGACGNTTGGCTTCGGCCGCCATCATATGGGCAGGTAGGATCGCTGTGCGCGCCAGTTCGACGACCTGCAAGCTATCCTTTAGTGGTCCGGTAAAGCCGAGTTCCTGTAGGTCCTTCATATACTCAGCCACACTNATGTCGCCGCCGTCAAAAGAATACAAAGTCTTTGAAGTGACTACCTCATCAATAGCACCAGCTACCCCGATNTGCTCCTGGCGTAGCAGTTCGCGCAAACCCTCGCCGTGTAACTGCAGCTTGAACGAACGGCTCAGCAATTCACCTTCCATCACCANTCGTTCCTGCCACTTTTCCGTCGACAACAAGCTCGCCACTTCTTCGGCGTGGTCTATCAACTCCGTTTTGCGGTCAGCAGTGAAACGGAAGACCATCCATCCGCCGGCTAGTTGCAACGGCTGAGCAATCTGTCCGACGGGCAAGGACAGAAAAACTTCAAGCGGTATGGTATAACGCTCGGCAATCTCGCGACCAATCCAGCCAACGACCCCATCTGCGTTGGGAGCATGCAGGTCGTTCGCAGCGAAGGTCGGCACCAACTTCTCAAAGGCTGTCCCCTCCTGTAGCGAGCGCAAGACCCCTTCCAATGCTTCACGTCGTCGAATTAGTATACGCTCTAGACGCCGCTCTCGGTCAAAGCCCATTTCGATGAACGCTCGCTCGATTTCGGCCTGAGTCACCTTCACCTGCGGCGCCAGCACTTCAGCCTGATACCGCTTGGCCAGCCGGTTGCGAACCAGCACACCCAATTTGCCGTCGACCGCGGACTGGTCCAAGCCCCTAACGCCAGCCTCCTGTAAAAGAAGCTCCTGATCAACAATGGCCTGCAAATTGTCATTCACCCCTCCCCGCGTTCCGGGCGCCAGACGCGTAACAAAGCGCTCATAATCGGATCGGGCAATCGCCACCTCGCCAACCCGGGCGACGACTGGATCATTCTCGCCACAACTCAATGAAGCCAGCGCCAGGAATGATATAAAGAAGAGAAGTGCTGTGGAAAATTTGCTTTTACAATGCTTTATGGACAAGGGTAATTTTCACCGGATTTATATATACGGAAGATCAGACATTGGTAATAACAAAGATTCAGGCGACTTGTCAAGCCTTTTCCTTTTCANAAAAAAATCACAAATAACTGTATTTTATAAATTTACTAGCCTCAATACATCCGAATCACATTGCCGGTGACCCCGCTGAAGCCATCGGCCACCAGCCACAGCCCGCCGCTGACGACCTGCCCGAGGATCACTCCGAGAAAAAACCAGCGCGTCGAGCGATAACCGCCCGGTCCCATGTATTTCAATACNACCGATTTGATCATCCACGCCAGAAAGATGCTGAACCACACATTGTTGAGGATCCAGGTGCCCGCAGCCACGTAGCCAATCGGATGCAGCGGCCACCACAGCAAGTGGTGGCGCGCCCACATCAACAGCGTCATCACCGCCGCCCCTANCCCGTTCCAGCCCCAACCCGGCCANTAGGGACCNGTCGGCGTCTCGATAAAGCGCGCGGCGAAGCGAAAGGGTTCGANGGCGAAAAGCCCGGAAAAATACTGCCGGTGCAGATTNAGCGCCCCNTACTGGTANCCGAGNTTNAANGTGGTGTAGATCGANCCCAGCAAACCNACTGCAAGCGCTGCTGNTAGCATCGCCAGCACNCGCCGACGCCCGATCTTCAATCCGTGTAGCATGCGGATGCTATTGGCGATCGGGGCCATCATAAAGACCAGCAGGTCGCCAGCCCAGGCCAGCGAAAAGCCCAGCGCCATCATCCCCGTCGCTCCCAGCGACGACGAACCCACACCCGAAACCGCGAATCCGGCCGCCGATAGCCCTTGGACCGCCGATGACAGGCCGGCTTCGACAATCACCCGAGTCAGAGCGAAGAAAATGAAAAAGGCCGCGAAGAGAAATAGCACCACCGCCCACAGCGGCAACCCCGTCTGCCACAACCAACCGCCCATAAAGACTAAACCCGCTGCCATCCCGANCAGTGACGCCCTGTAAGACAGTAATTCCCCCGCGGCGACGCCGCCGGTTTTAGCCTGGCGCCAGACCTCGCGCAAATGGCCCCGTGCCGTCCACAGACCCAGCACCACCAGCACCGCCATCGCCCCCATGCTCTGGTGGCTCAGCATCCCCGTCGTCGGCCCCGCATGGCTGAAGGCATCGATCTTTTCGNAGGAGAAGATGCCCANCACCGAGCAGGCATATTCCTGCATCTTGGCCAGCAAGTAGAGAAACCACAGACTGAACGAAATCCCNGTGTTGATAAAATAAGCCAGGCCCATCATCAGGTAGTTGAGACGGATCCGCAAGGTCGGCGCATCCGGCCCCAGGCTCAGCGGCAGATCGATATCGACACGCGTGACGAACTCGTAGTAGTGGCTGAGGGCGTTGATCGAGTTGAGTACGGCTGGCACCGCGAAACCCGCCCACATCACCGGATTGCGCAAAAAGGGCTTGAAGCGCGCCGTCCGCCCTTCNTCGTCGATCATCCCCAGCGGCACCTGTNCCAGGGGGTAAAGCAGCCGTTCGTGGTCCATCCACTGCCGCCGCATAATCACCATGCCACAGGTCAGCACCAGGTATAAGGCCGCGATGAAGAGCAGCCACCACAAAAGCGGCTCGGCCCACGCCGCCCAGGGAATGGATTCGCCGCGCGGTAGGCCCTCGTAGAATTGCTTGATCGCTACTTCGTCCTGGACGATCATCCAAGTCGGGATGTGCGGCACCAGCGATTCGGCCCAGTTGTTTTCGGGGGTCGCGTAGTAAAGCACGCTGGAAATCGCCGCCACCACCGGTCCGGTGAAGCCCCGNGATGGAATCGCCGTCGCCAGCATCATCATCGCGGTCACCAGCAGCAGTTCGCCACGGGTAAAGCCCCAATTCCGGCGCAATAGCCCCAGTGCCGGCTGCACCAGCACCAGCAGGCANAACAACAGGAAGAAGGCTGCCGGCGTCGACGAAGAAAGCCCCAACCGCGTGCCTTTGATCACGAACTCCCCGTAGGGCAACCCGACCGCGATCAGCGCGCACAAGCCCAGTCCCGCCAACATTGCCGGCAAACGGATCTGGGATGNAGGGTCGGAAGGGCNATCGGCGGGTGGTGACATCGGGCTCGGAGGTTAAGCGCGGGAAAGACGCGCACGCATACGCGGCATATGATAAAGTGCCGCTAATGTGGCACGGACACCGATTNTCGTCAACGACTGTGCACTTTGCAAGAGTCAGAGCCGCTACTCGACAGGTTTTCGCAACACTCGTCTCACCCGCTATTGCCGCGCTCTTTTTGCAGCCCTATATTTGCCAACNACAAGATACGCATTTGTTAGGGGTGCCCCGCCGGGGCTGAGAGACACACCCTTCGAACCTGACCTGGACCATACCAGCGTAGGGAAACAAAGCGCCGTCGCCAAGCGCCAACGGCCGTTTCCCCCGCACCAGGAAACGGCCCTCGTCTTTTGGGGGCCTTCACCCAGAAGAGACGCGCCATGCTTTTCCGCCTGTTCCTGCTCCTGCTACTCCCTTCGTCGCTCTACGCCACCGAGATCCCGGTCACGGGCCAGGTCGTCGATGCCGTAACCGGCCAGCCCCTCGCCGACGCCAATCTCGCCTTCGGGGACTCCGGCAGCCGCAGTGACGAGGCCGGCCGCTTCGCCCTGATCCTGGCGCCCGGCGATTCGCTGCGCGTCTCGTTCGTCGGCTACCAAACCCGCACCCTGTATTTGCAGCAATCGACCGACGCCCTCGTCATCCGCCTCCGCCGCGCCGTGCTCGCCGCCCCAGAATTGGTCGTACACGGCGGCCTCAAGAGCCGACGACTGGCCGAAACCGCCACCAGCGTAACCGTGCTCGACCGCCAGGCACTGCGCCGCTCGGGCGGCCACCACTTCCAGGACCTGGCGCGTGCCGTGCCCAATCTCAACTGGGCCGGCGGCACCTCGCGCCCGCGCTACTTCCAGATCCGCGGCATGGGCGAACGCAGCCAGTACGCCGGCGAGGGACCGCCAAATTTCTCGGTCGGTTTCGTCATCGACGATATCGACATGAGCGGGCTGGGCGGTGCCGGCCTGCTCTTCGACCTCGACCAGCTCGAGATTTTCAAAGGCCCGCAGTCGACTACCTTCGGCCCCAACGCCCTGGCCGGATTGATCAACCTGCGCTCGACCGACCCCGCGCCGGTGGCCTCGCAGCAAATCGCGCTTTCTTTGGGCACCGACGCCCTCAGCCACTTCAGCGCGGCCGCCAACCAACCGCTTAGCGACCGCCTGTCACTGCGCCTGGGCTACCACCGCGCGCGCGCGAATGGCTTTCGCGACAATCAGTTTCTCGACATCCAAGACTCCAACGCCCGCCGCGAAGATTTCGCCCGCGCCAAACTCCGCTACGCCGACGACAATGGCCTGGTGCTATTGTTGACCGCCTTCCACTCCGACCAGGACAATGGCTACGATGCCTGGACGCCCGACAACAACGAAAACCTCGTCACCTATACCGACCAGCCGGGCAAAGACCACCAGACCACCCGCGCCCTGTCGCTGCGCGCCGAAAAGACCTTTGCCGCCACCCGGCTCGTCGCCATATCCGCACTCTCGAATACCGAGCTGGAATACAGCTATGACAGCGACTGGGGCAACGACCAGTACTGGCTGCAGGCACCCTACAACTTCGACCCCGATGTCGAGGGCTGGCGCTACGCCTTCTTCGACCGCACCCTGCGCAACAGGGATACTTTTTCCCAGGAGCTGCGCGTCCTGCGCGGCGAGGCCGTCGCCGGCGTCTATTTCAAAACCCAGAACGAAGCGGACAAAGCCCTGGGCTATCTCTTCGGCGGCGACGCCGCCGAGCTCCAGAGCGACTTTGAGGTCGATAATCTGGCGTTTTACGGACAATACGCCCACACCCTCGACCCGAACACGCGCCTCTCGCTCAACCTGCGCCTCGATCGCAACGCTATCGCCTACAACGGCCACACCGACACGCTAATCACCTTCGCTGTCAGCCAGTGGCTCGCGGGCGGCAAGCTCGCGCTCACCCGCGAGCTCGGCAGCGGCCGCACGCTCTTCGCCGCCGCCTCGCGCGGCTATCGCGCTGGCGGCGTCAATCAGCACCCGCGCCTCAACGCGCGAAACCGACCCTACGACCCGGAGTACCTGCTCAACTTCGAAGTTGGCTATCGCATCACCAGTGCGCGATCGACCACCAGCCTGACCGTCTTCCACGCCCTGCGCTCGGACCAGCAGGTTAGCCTGTCGAGCCAGCAGGACCCCGGCGACCCCAACAGTTTTTTCTACTTCACTGCCAATGCCGCCAAGGGCCGTTCCAGTGGAGTCGAGGTCGAGCGCAGCTATCTGATCTTGCCCAGCCTGCGGCTTTCCACCGCGCTGGGGCTCCTGCGCACCCACATCGATGCCTATACCTTCGCAACCGCCAGCGGCGAAACCCGGACCCTCGGTAACCGCCCGGCGGCCCACGCCCCGTATAACACCCGGCGCTACGCAATCGACTACGCCGGCAAGAGCGGACTCTTCGCCGGGCTCGAATACACCTCCACCGACCGTTTTTACCACTCCGACAGCCATGACCAGCAAGCCGGCCAGCACCGGCTCGTGCACGGACGCCTCGGCTACCGGCGCGGTCCCTACACCCTCGCGCTTTGGGGCCGCAATCTCCTCGACGAGCGCTACGCGGTGCGCGGCTTCTTCTTCGGGCTGGCGCCGCCCGACTACGCCGACACGCTGTATGAGAGCTATGGCGACCCGCGCCAGCTCGGCCTCAATCTGTCGGCGGCGTTCTGATGCCCCGCTCGGCGCTTATCGTCGGCAATGGCGAGCCGCCGCAGCGCGCGCTGCTCGAGGAATTCGCCGGCTCCGACCTCTTGCTCTGCGCCGATGGCGGCGCCCATACCGCGCTGCGCTACGGCCTGCAGCCCGACTATATCATCGGCGACCTCGATTCGCTCGACGCCGAAGCCAGCAGCGCCATTCCCGCCGAGCGCCTGATCGCCGTCGACCCCGAGGGCGATCTCGGCACCGACGCCCAGAAAGTCCTCGATTGCGCCGTCGAACTCGACGTCACCGCAGCCGTGCTGCTCGGCTTCACCGGCCGGCGCGTCGACCACCTGCTGTGGAACCTGAGCCTGCTCAAGACCTACCATCACCGCCTCGCCCTGCGCATGATTGATGCGCATTGCGAAATCCGCCTCATCGACCGTCGCATCCGCTTCCATGCCGCACTCGGCCAGAAGCTCTCGCTATGCCCACTCGCCGGCCCGGTCGAGGGCATCTCCACCACCGGACTCAAGTGGCCCCTGCAGGCTGCAGTGCTGGCGCCGGGCGTGCGCGACGGCATCTCCAACGAAGTCGTCGCCCCCCTCGTCGAGATCGAGGTCGGCAGCGGCGACCTGCTGCTCTGTGTCCAGCGCGACAGCGCAGATGGCAAAATAGAAATCTTGCCCTAGCGCGGCGAGGGCACAAACCGTTCTCAGCGCGAACCGCGCCGAATAAACTGCGCCAGTTTGGCGAAGAGATCTTCGTGGATAAAGCGCGTATTGACATCCTCGTAGACGCGGATCGGGCGGTAGCGCCCGCTGTGCACATAGTGCATCTGCGCGTCGAAGGTCGGCGCCGGGCGCCACGACCAGCGCCCGCATTCCGGGTCGAGGATGATGCCGATACACGGCGAGTCGCCCAACGAGCGATACTCCATTTCGGGCCGCGTCGCCGCGTTGTGCTCGAGCAATTGTTCGACCAGGTATTTACCGATCGCGCCCTGGGGGTAGATCTTCTCGATCAGTTCGGCGTAGCCGACGCTCATCGTGCGGTAGGTGCTCCGCGGCACCTGCCACAGCTCGACCCGCGACTTCATCACCACATTGGCGGCGTGGATATCGTTCGAGAGATTGTATTCGCCGCCGCCGCTCGGCCATGGCCCGCCGCCGATCCAGATCACCCGGACATTCCGTTCGGCGATGCGCGGTTCGAGCAGCAGCGCCGATGCCATATCGGTCAGCGGACCATAAAAGGCGATGTACAACGGTCTCGGGTCGTCCTGCATCGCCTCGGCGATAATCAACTGCGCCCCCGGCGAATCGACCGGCGTCGATTCGTCCGCTATCGCCCCCGACGCGCCATCCGCGACGTGGACATCCCCCTCCAGGCCCATCAGACGCAGGAGTTTCACCGTCTCGTCGTGGCTTTCCTGCATACTCGTGGCCGTCTTCCTGGTCCCGTAGTGCGCCGGAATGATCCCGTGTAAATCGAACGACGGCGTCAATACGGCGTGTACGATCGCGTACTGGTCGTCGGCCTCGTTTTTGGCGTCGGTATTGACGATGACGCGCTGTTTGGCCGCGGCGGGAAAATCCACGTCGAATACGGTGAAATCACTCATGCTTTAGCACTCCTTGTACGGTCAACATTCCTTAATTGCCTCCTGTGGGAGCCAGCGGCGACCGGGCGTCGAAAATGCTCTCCGCCTCGTCCCGCTTTTTCCCGAACGACAGATTGTAGCCCACCGCCAGCCGGAAGATATTCTTCCCAGCGATGTTGGTCCAGCGGCCCTCCATGTAGAGGCGCCGCGCTAGATTCAATCCCACCAGCCGATTGAAGACTCGTGCGCCGTCTACCGCGCGGCTGCTATAACCCAACCCGAAGCCGAAGTAAAACCCACCACGCGGCCCCGGACTGAAGATCACATCCGCATTCCCCTGCCAATCCGCCGCGCCGGCAGCGAAAAATACATCGCCGCTGGGCACCAACTGATAGCTGCCCCGGCGCCCGAACGGCCAGCGCGCCTGCCCCCCCGCGCTCCACACGTCGATATCGTAGTCGTAGCCGCCGCGCAGTCCGAGCTGCGGTGACGGCTTCAGGCTCCAGCGCCCGCGCTGGGCATCCGCCGCGACGGCGATAAAACACAACGCCAGTAAAACGACACACCAAACTCTCATCGCTTATCCCGTTAAAAGAATCTCCGCTTGAGCGCCAGACCCACGCGGCCCCGATCCAACTCGACTTGCGGCACTACCTCGACGCCCAGGATCTTCGCTCCAGTCTCGCGCCTTTCCTTCTCAGCGCGCGACCAAAACTGCCAGCCCGCCAGCGCGAAGGTCCCGGCCGCCAGCAAGCTCATCTGGCTCTTGACGTCGCGGTTGTCGGCGCGGTCGAAGAAAATCTCGGCGTCGCGCTCGTCGGTCGCCTGGCGGTAGAGATCGTAGAATTCGTCGGCCTGGCGATGGAAATCCCAGCCCTTTTTCAAAAGCACGGCGCTGCCGGCAAACAGCGCCAGGCTCCAGGTGCGGCGCGAACTCGCCTGCTCTTCCTCAGCCGGCACAGGTCCGGCGCAGAGCAATAGCGCCAGCAGCCCCAGACCGCCGCGTGTCGCCCAAGCGCGCAAATCAGAAATCCTTGCTCATAGTCAACCGCACCCGCTGCCGCAAAAGATCGCCGGCCACCTCGAGATCGATGCCCTTGACCTGTAGCGCCGGCGCCGGAAGTTCCTCGCGCTGCGGCTGCCCGCGCAGCATTTTCACCGACCACCACAGCGCCCCCACCCCCATCGCGCCCATCACCACCGTCCTGGTGTCGAAGCGCCGGCTCTCATCGAAAAAAGTTTGCGCGTCGGCGCCGGTGGTAGCCTGCTTGTAACGCTCGTAGGCCTCGTCGGCATCGCCGCGCGCCTCGATCGATTCGGCGAACATCCAGCCGCTCAGCCCCAGCCCGATATAGCCGTAGAACTTCCGCGAAAAGAGCGGGCCGTCTGCCCCCGCCGCTTGCGCTGTCAACAGCGCTGCCATCGCTATAAGAATCGCTTTCTTCACGAGATTCTCTCCTGCCGCCTTGCTATCTTGCAGCTGGCGCGCCCATCGCCTGGTCGAGCTGCGCCAGTTGAATGTGATAATTGAACTGCGCCTGCACCAGATCGCTGCGCGCGGCAAAGAGCGCCGACTGCGCCTGCAGCCTTTCCAACTGCGTTCCGGTACCCAGGTCGTAGCGCTCCTGCGCCAGCTTGTAGCTCTCCTCAGCAGCACTAACCGCGATCCGCTGGGCCTCGATACTGCGGCTGTAGAGTTCGATATTCAAAAAGGCCTGGCGGATATCCAGCGCCACCTGCCGCTTGGCCTGCTCCAGATCTTCCATGCTCTGGCGGTAGCCCAGCTGCTGCGACTTGATCGAATTCTGGGTGCTGAAGCGGTTGAAGACCGGTAGGCTGACGGTCATGCTCAAGCTGTAGCCGTAATTTTTGAGGAACAAATCCTCCGGCCCCTGGAATTGCTCGCCCCGCGACAATTGCCAGTTGTAGCCGGTACTCATGCTCACCGTCGGGTGCAATAGTTCGTAGCGCGTACCCTTGAGGTCTTCGCGCGCCTGCAGCATCGAGTACTTCTGCGAGCGCAGGTCGGGGCGGTTCTGCAACGCCCGCTCCAATGCCTGTTCGTACGTCAGCGCCAGCGGCGCAACCGCGGAATTCTCGCGCACCGGTTCGATCCGCGTCCCGTCGCGCAAACCCATGGCAA
This sequence comes from Gemmatimonadota bacterium, assembly GCA_002724215.1. GTDB lineage: Bacteria > Latescibacterota > UBA2968 > UBA8231 > UBA8231. The sequence goes on from PBOD01000053.1 coordinate 66,568, forward strand.
AGGCCAGGTTGGCGCGGGCTACCTCAACGCTGTTTTCGCGATCGATCATCGTCGCCCGCGCGCTGGCCAGGGTCGCCCGCGCGGTCAAGACATCCGACAGCGGCACCGAGCGAATCTCGAAGAGGGTCTCGGCACGCCGCAGATCCTCATCTGAAACTCGGACCTGCTCGGCCTGCACGGCCAGCAACTCGAGCGCCTGCAGCAGGCCGAAATAGCCCTGCTTGACCTCGAAGACCACCTGCTGCTCGCTCGCGCTCAAATTCATCTCGGCCGCCTGGCGCGCCAGCTTGCTCGACGCCAGCGCGGTCCAGTTGCTCGGATTGTAGAGATCCATCCCGAAACTCGCGCCCACAGACTGCGAACCGCTAGTGGTGCTCTCGCCCAGCGTGCTGATAATCTCGCCGGTCGCCGGATCGACGAACGAGCCCTCGCGCGGGCCCGAGACATTGCGCGACATTCGGTAGGAGGAGCTGATCGACGGCAGAAAGGCATTGCGGGCGGTTGCGACCCCGATCGCCGCCGACTCCACATTGAAGCGGCCCTGCACCACCTGCGCACTCCCGTCGAGGGCGATCGCCACGCAGTCGTCCATATCGAGCCGCAGGGTCTGAATTTCGCTGGCCAGCGCCGAGCCACAATAGACCCAGGCCACTAATATCGCTCTCTTCACGACAACAACCTTTCTCGCTGCGCCATGCGCCGCAAACCCAAAAAGAGCAGCAGACCGCCGCCCGCCAAAAGCCCCAGGCGATTGATCAGGACCATCTCGGTCCACACCGCTGCATCGATGCCCAGCGGCAACTCGAAGGGGTTGAGGAACGGGAAGTAGTAGGTCTCCCGCAGTTGCTCGGCGCTCAGTAGCACGCCGATGATCGCGCCCAAAGACAGCATCCCGGCGGTATTGCTGCTCTTGCACAGTACCGAGAAGAAGAAGGTCAGATTGACCAGCAAAAACGCCGGCGCGAAGGCATTCAAGCCACCCAGCGCAAACGGAAACTCCGCAAACAGCACATAGGCCGCCGCGCTCATCGCCAGCAGCGTCGCCAGCAGCACTGCGTATACCGCCACCATTCGCGTCGCCCAGATGCCGTAGTGCGACATCGAGGAGCTGAAGAGCGTTTCCAGCGTACGGCGGTCGCGCTCGCCGGCAACCAGGTCCATCGTCAGATAGATCGCCAGTACCGCGCCGGGGATCTCGACCAAGACGTAGAGGGCGCGACCGACGGTAAAGCCCTCGTCGGGCCGGAACACCGCCAGCGCGTAGAGAATGCCGTAGTAGACCGCCACCCCCACCGCCATAAAGAGCAGCTTGCGGTGGAAGACGATACGCCCGCTGAGCCTGCACAGNGCCGCCGCGCTGGNCAATAAGGTGCCCCAGGTCAACATCCCTACGCCACCTCCNGGCCCANTAAGTGTAGATACGCGTCCTCTAGCGTCGGATCGACCGGCACGGCGTCCAGCCCNCGCCAGCCCTCCGCCGCCAGAAAGCGCGCGCGAATCCCCTCGGGGGTGCGCAGGTGCGAAATCACCCTGACCTCGCGGTCGACCTGCTCGAATCCCTCTTCTGCTACCACCGTCTCCCACACGTGGCCGCTGGCCAGATCGCGCATCGTGCGCGGCGTGCCCTGGTAGAGAATGCGCCCCGAAGCGAGCACTGCGAGGCGATTGCAACTGCCGGAGATATCCTCGACGATATGGGTCGAGAAAATCACGATGCGCTCCTGGCTGATTCGCGCCAGCAGATTGCGGAAGCGAATCCGCTCGACCGGATCGAGCCCGGCGGTCGGCTCGTCGACGACGATGATTTGTGGCAGGTGCAATAGCGTCTGTGCGATACCCACTCGCTGCTTCATCCCGCCCGAGAACGAGCCGATCGCGTCGTCCTGCCGCTCCTCCAGATTGACCTGTTGCAGACTTGCCGCGACCCGCTCGCGGCGCAGGCCCGAATCGCGGAAGCCCTCCAGCAGCGCACGGTAGTCGAGATACTGGTAAGCCGACATATGCTCGTAGAGCCCGAAGTATTGCGGCAGATAGCCGATCACCCCCTGCACCGGGCCGAAGCGGGTGATATTGATCCCGTCGAAGGCCACCGAGCCCGAGCTCGGTTTCAGCACCTGACAGATGATCCGCATCATCGTGGTCTTGCCCGCCCCATTGGGCCCCAGCAAGCCGAACATCCCGCGCCCGATTTCGAGGTTCACGCCGTAGAGCGCCTGGAAGGTCGGCGGCGGCACGCCAATCAACGGCAGCGCCGCCGCCCCGCCGTAGACCGGCCGCTGCAACCACGCCAGCCGGCCCGCAAGCGCCTCGAGATCGACCGCGCCCCGGCGCACCCGATCGGCCAACACGCGTGCGACGCGATAGCCCAGCCAGGCCACGAGCGACGCCAGCGTCAATGAGGGCAACGCCAGGCTGTGGTGCACATAGGCGACGAAAACCAGTGGCACCGCCCAGCGCGCCAGCCCACGCAAACCCCGGCCGGTCTTGCCCACACAGAGCTCGGCCGCCTCGCGCAGCAAATGCGCCACCAGCCCCCAGCTAGCCAGCGACAGCAAATAGAGCCACAGCGCATTTTCGAAATAGGTGTGCAAAAAACCCATCAGCGCCAGTAGCGGCAACTTCCAGCTCAGCCCATCTTTGACGCCCTTGCGATCGACCGGGTCGATACCGCGGGCGCGCAAACGCTCGTCGCGGCGGTCGAAGCGCGCCCACTCGCGGCGAAAGCGCCCCGGCGCGCCGTAGATTTTGGTCAGGGTCTGCAGGCGGATCACCTGCACCGTCCCTGCCGAAGTCCGGGCAGCGCGGGCGCGGTGAACCCGCTGCGCGACGGAGACCATCGCCAAGAGCAACAGCCACAGTGGCAGCGGCACCAGCGCGGTCCAGAACAAACTGTCCGACTCCCAGTACAGCACCGCCGTCGCCGCGCCTGCAATCCCCGTCGCCACACCGACCCCGACCCGACCGATGTCCTCGAGCCACCTCCGGACCTGATCAAGACCCATATAGGCCACCGGCACGAAGATCAGCGTCGAGACCATCGATACCGCCAGCCCGCCGAGCACCGCGATGGCAAAGGGCGGCCAGACCTCGTAGTCGCCGCCGAAGTCGAGCGCCAGTGGCATCACGCCCAGCAGCGTCGTCGCCGATGTCATCAGGATCGGTCGCACCCTGGAGCGCCCAGCCGCCAGCACCGCTCGCTCGCGGCGGAAGCCCTCTTCGTAGCGCAAGGTCCCGATCGCGTCGATCAGTATGATGCCATTGTTCACCGCGATGCCAATCAGCACGATAAAGCCCAATAGCGCCATCGGCCCCGCCTGCGAGGTCAAGCCTGTCCCCGTCAGCATCAGGGCCCAGCAGGAGCCAATCGCCGCCGTCGGCAGCGTGCCGAAGATGATCAGCGGCGCGGCGAAGGACTCGAAGAGCGCGGCCAGCACCATATAGGTCAGGATCGCCGCGATGCCCATCATCCAGTAATAGACCGAATCGGTTTCGACCTCGATGATCTCGATCGAATAGCCGACGGGCAATACCAGATCCTGCACCATGCCGCGCACCAGTTCGCGCGCCGCATCCACTAGCGGTTGCGACTCGACGATCTCGTCGGCAAACTGGTAGGAGAGGTTGACCCGGCGCGACTGGTCGGTGCGCAGGATATTGTTGCGGCCCTCATCCGAGCGCACGTGCGCCAGTTCGCCGAGCGGCACGTACTCGCCGGCGCCGCCCAGCACCGCGATGGCACCGACCCCCTCGCGCCCCGGGCCGTCGGCTTCGGGGTCCTCAGTCGGCCGCACCTCGATCGGAATCTCGCTGCCGTCGGCCTTGAGGAAGTCGGTCTGCGCCTGGAAGCCCTCGGGATTGGCATCGGAGACCGCGCTCAATACTTGATTGACCCGCAAATCCTGGTCGAAGAGCGCCATCGGTTGGGGAATGACCTGAATCTCGGGCGCGCTGCGCTGCAGGTCGGGTCGGATACTATTGGGGTCGATCTCCTCCAATTCCTCGAAGCGGTATTGCAGATCGTCGGCGATCATCTGCAGGGTCGAAAAGTCGTAGCCCTTGATCAGCGCCGTTTCGGACGCCGCCCCCGCCTGCAGGTTAAAACCGCCCGAACCCCCGCCGCGACCGCCACGACCACCACCCCCGCCGCGGCCACCGCGACCCCCACCGCGGCCGAAACTGCTGGCCTGCGGCTCGAAGCCAATCAGCGCGCCCCCGGAAATCTCCTGCAACTCGCCTTCGAGCTGGTCCTTCAATTCTTCGGCACTGACCTGCTCGGGCCGCTCGTCGCGGTCTAAGAGCATCACCGTAACGCTGCCCTGCCCCTCCTGCACACTGGTCGTAAAGCGCTCGACGCCCGGCAACTCGCGCACCGCGTCTTCGATCTGCTGCAGCACCGCGTCGGTAGCATCCAGCGTCGCGCCGTCGCCGAGGCTGGCGTAAACCGAAAACTGCGTCTCTTCGGCGATGACCTCCTGCTCCAGCATCAGAAAGAACGCCGCCACCAGCGTCGCCAAAAGCGCGAGCAAGACCCCGTAGGCCACCACTGCCCGGTGCCGCAGGCCCGCCTTGAGCAAGAGTGTGTACATCGCCATCAACTGCCCGGTGCCCAGTGGCTCGGTCCACTGCCGTCCCAACATCCTCGCCGCCACCGCCGGCACCAGCGATAGCGCCACCAGCAGCGAGGCCAGGAGCGGGAAAGTGATCGCCAGCGCCAACTCGCGCAGGATATCCTGGAAGTCGCTCTGTATAAAGACCACCGGCAAAAAGACCAGCGCCGTCGTCGCCGTTGCCGCCACTACCGCCTTGCTCACCTCGGCGGTGCCGTCGCGCGCCGCCTCGGTTGCCGTTTTGCCGCGCTCGAAGTGCTTGAAGATACTCTCCATCACCACGATGCTATTGTCGGTCAGCATCCCCATCGCCAGCGCCAGCCCGCACAGCGACAACACGTTGAGCGTCAAATCCCAAGCGTACATCAGATTGAATGTCGCCAGCAGCGACGCGGGAATCGCCAGCAACAACACCGCGACGAAGCGCGCGTTGCGCAAAAAGAGGAATAGCACCACCAAACCCAGCAGCAAACCCACGCCCGCCGCCTGCTTCAGCGTGTCGAGCGAGTCCTCCATCAGCTCGGCTTGGTTATTGGTGACGATCAGCGACACGCCCTCGTGCGCGAAATCGCGATTGAGCTTTGCAATCGCCTCCTTGACCGCGTCGGCCACCGCGATCAGATTGGCCTCGTCTTCCTTTTGGATCAGCACCCCCACCGCCGACTGGCCGTTGACCCGGCTCAGATCGCTGCGCTGCTGCAGACCATAATTCACCTCGGCCACATCACCCAGCCGCAGCGGAATCGCGGGATCCACCAGCGCCCGGTCGATCTGCCGCAAGTCGGTAAACTGACCCTGGAAACTCACCGCAAAAACCTGGCTGCCATCGTAGACTGCGCCGAGATAGGCGCGCGGCCGGTTGGCATCCTGCAGCGCCGTGCGCACATCCGATAGCGACAGCCCATAGGCCTGCAGGCGATCCGGCGCGGCAACGATTTCCACCGCGCTCTGTCGGCCGCCCAGCACCTGCGCAGTGACCACCCCTGCGACCGCGGCCAATTCGGGGGCGATATTTTCCTCGGCGTAGTCGCGCAGCCAGTTGAGATCGGCGCCTTCAGCCAGAATCTGCAGCTCCATTACCGTCGCGCTCAGATCGCCCTCGTCGAAGCGCTGCACGTTGATCTGGGTGCGGGCGGGCAAACTCGGCTGCAGGCGGTCCATGCGGCTCTGCACCTGCAGCAGCGCGAATTTCATATCCGTACCCGGCTCGTAAGAGATCCGTACATTGCCACGATTGAGCGCAGCCGTCGAGGTGAGTTCGACAATGCCCTCGAGCTGACTGACTTGCTCCTCGATCGGCATCACCAGCTCGCGCTCGACCTGCTCGGGCGCCATGCCCTGCTGCAGCACGGTGACGAATACTTCGGGATAGACCACCTCGGGCATCAACTCGACCGGCAATCTAGCGAGCGAAATCAGACCCAGCAGCGAAACGCCAAGAAAAAACATCGCCGTGGTCACCGGGCGTCCTATCGAGAAATTCGACAGGCTCAAGCCAACCTCCCGCGCAGGCGCTCGATCGTCTCGTAGACCACCGGAATCACCACCAGCGCCACCACCGTCGATGTCGCCAGCCCGCCGATCACCGCGATCGCCATCGGCGCCCGCAAACCCGCGCCTTCGCCAAAACCAAGCACCATCGGTGCCAGGGCCAGGATCGTCGTCGCGGTGGTCATCAATATCGGCCGCATCCGGTCCTGCGCTCCCTGCAATACGGCCTCGCGCACGGTGGGCAGTTGTGCGCGCAATTGATTGATCCGATCGACCAGCACGATCGAATCGTTGACCGCAATCCCCCCCAGCATGATGATGCCGATATAGGCCATCACGCTCAGCGGTTCACCCGCCGCCCAAAACGCCCACGCCACCCCCACGCCCGCCAGCGGCACCGTCAGCATTACCGTAAAGGGGTGCAGCAGCGATTCGAAGAGCGAGGCCATCACCATATAGACCAGCACCACCGACAGGATCAGCGCAAACTGCAAATTGGCAAAGGACGCCTGCCGCTCGCGCTCTTCGCCGCCGAGTTCGAGGCGATAGCCGTAGGGCAACTCCATACTAGCGACGATCTGCTGGATCTGCGCGATCGCCTCGCCCAGTACGGCGCCCTCGGCCAGATAGCCGACCACCCGCCCGACCCGGCGCTGGTCCTCGCGCAGGATCTCGCGCGGCCCCGCGACGATCTGCGGGTCTGACAGATCTCCCAACGCCAGAATCGCCCCGTCGGGCGCGTCGAGCCGCAGCCCGGGCAACTCGCGCAAATCCACCCGCTCAAAGCCGACGCGGATGTCGCGCGAGCGCTGGTCCTTGGCCAATTCGCCGATGACCTGTCCGCTCAGCCGCCGCTCCAGAGCCTGGACAATGGTCCCTACCGTCAGTCCGGTCGCCACCACCGCGTCCTCGCGCAAACGGAGATCCAGCTCGGGCCGTCCGCCCTGAAAACTCGTCGTGATATTGTAGACGCTCTCCACCCCCTCCAGTCGCGCCGCCAGTTCGTCGCACAACGCACGCAGCACGTCGAGGTCGTCGCCGGTGATCTCCACCTGCACCGGCGCCGCCTGTTCGCCCATCACCCCCTCGAGCGCGGTCTCGTGCAACTGATATTTGACCTCCAATTCGGGGATCTCGGCCAATTGCCGGTCGATCGCCTCGACCAATTGCGGCACGCTGCGCCGCTCGCCACCGGCCAGCGCCACCGACAACGTGGCGCGGTTGGGGCCGGTCGGGTCGCCGATATTGGCCAGCCGCGCCGGGTCCACTCCCGCGCGCGCGTAGACCGCCGCCACCTCGTCGCCGCCGATCTCGCGCACGATCTCGCCCACCCGCCCGGCCACGCGGTCGGTCACTTCCAGCCGCGCGCCCTCTTTGAGCGCCAGATCAACGTGAAACAGCCCCTGGTCCTCACGCGGAATAAACTCGGTCTGTATCCCCCGGCCGANANATCANCGTGAAACAGCCCCTGGTCCTCACGCGGAATAAACTCGGTCTGTATCCCCCGGCCGATATATACCGTCGCCGCCACCGCCGCGGCCACAGCGACAAATACCANCCCCTTGCGCTCCAACGCCCCNTCGAGGAAGCCGCGAAACCGCAGCCAGCGCGCTTCGGTCGCCACGCCTTTGCGCCGGCGCAAAAAACGCGCCGTCAGCATCGGCACCGTCACCATGGCCACCCCCAGCGACGACACCAGCGCAAAAGCCACCGTCCACGCCTGATCCTTGAACAACTCGCTGGTCAACCCCTGCAGGTAGACGATCGGCAGAAAGACCGACACCGTGGTCAGGGTAGCCGCCATAATCGCCACGCCGACCTCGCTCGCGCCTTTGNCCGAAGCCGCAGGCGCGTCCTCGCCCCGCTCCAGGTGCCGGTAGATGTTCTCGATCACCACAATCGCATTGTCGACCAGCATCCCCGCTCCCAACGCCAGCCCACCCAGCGTCATGATATTGAGCGTCAGGCCCTCGAAGAACATCAGCGTNAAGGTCGCCAGAATGGAAATGGGAATCGCCAAACCGATCACCAGCGTCGCGGTCCAGGAGCGCAGAAAAAACAATAGCACGCCCACGGCGAGCAGCGCCCCGTGCAGTGCCGCCGCCTCAACCTCGCCCACCGCCGCCTCGATAAAGCGCGCCTGGTTTTCCACCACCACAAAGCGCAGATCGGGCAAATCCCGCGCCANACCGTCCAGCGCCTCCAGCACCGCGCCGGCCACCTGCACCGTATTGGCGTCGGCCTCCTTGTACAGTGCCAGCCCTATGCACTCGACCCCGTCGAGCCGCACGATCGTCTCGCGCTCCTCGTACGCCAATTCTACCCGCCCCACGTCGCGCACGTAGACCGGCACCTGCGCCGCNACNTNCTCNCCTTCNGGTACGGCCACNCCTTGCCGCGCCCCCACGATCACATCGCGCACATCCTCCATATCCTCCAGCCGCCCCAACCCCTTGACCTGGTACGACTGCTGCGCCTCGCGCAGCGTCCCTCCCGACACATCCTCNTTGGCTGCGGTAATCGCCGCNATCACNCCGTCGGCGTCCTGCCCGAAGGCCTCGAGCCGGTAGGGATCCAGCGTCACCANGATCTCCTTTTCCGCATCGCCCTCGATATCTGCCGACGCCACCCCTGGCAACGCCTCCAACTTCGGCTTNACCACCACATCTACCACCCCCAACAACTCGTCCAGATCTGCCGCCCTCGCGCCAGACACCGCGATCCGCAATACCGGCAGCGCCTGCGGATCCTCCTGTATCACGTCCAGCGTCTCAATATCCTCATCCGTCGCATAGCTCCCCATCCGCTTCTGCACATCGATCAGCGCAAAGTCCATGTCCGCTTCCCAATCGAACTCCGCCACCACCACCGCCTGCCCCGACCGCGTAATCGAATACACCCGATCCACCCCACTGATCGTACTGATATCCCGCTCCAGCCGCCGCGTATAGCGCTCCTCCATCTCCCGCGGCGCCTTCCCCGGCACCTGCAGATCGACCGTAATCACCGGCGTATGCACATTGGGCAGCAAATCGGTGCCCAACTTGTCGAACGAGATGACGCCCAACAATGCGACAGCGAGCGTCAACATCGACACCGTAACGGGAAAACGAGTAGAAAATTCAGGCAGCGACATACGGCAATTCTATTTCTTCATCCTATAAATGGGATTAGCACCCNACCCCATCTCTTATTCTGAGGGTACGACACCTTCAATCAGCGCAACTGAGATGGTCAGAACAGGTGCCCNNAGCGGTCTCGTCATCCACNATATAGCAGCTTCCACCTATCAATCGCGTCCTCTCCCTCCTCCCCCACGACCTCCTCCTCCCGGCCCTCCTCTCCCACCACCCTCCTCCGTCCCCGTCACANTAACCCGCGTCCGCGACCGCAACGTCTCATAATTACTCGTAATCAACCGCTCCCCCTCCTCCNCCCCCTCCACCACCTCAACATACTTCTCGTCCTCCANCCCGGTCTCGATCTCGCGCATCATCGCCCGCGCCTCCTCCTCCACAAACACCACCTCCCGATTCCCCCGCATCAGCACCAGTTNCCGGGGCACCAGCACCACATCCACCCGCGCCTCCGTCACCACCTCCGCCTTGACGAACATCCCCGGGCGCAGCAAACCCTGCGGATTGCCCACCTCNGCCACCGCGCGAAATGTCCTNGTCGTCGCATCGACCACCGGATCGATCACCGCGATCTCCCCGTCGAAGACCTCNTCCGGATAGGAGTAATCCACCACCCGCACCGACTGCCCCAGCTCGATGTGGCGGATCTGCGAATTGGGNATTTGCAAATCGACCAGAACCCGGCCATAGTCGACGATGCGGCAGATCTGTTCGCCCTGCTCGACCATCGCCCCCTCGCTNGCATCGNTAAATTCGCTCAGCACGCCGGCGATCGGCGCCTGGATCGCCAGCTTGGCCAGCTGCACCTGCGCATCGTCGTAGTCCGATTGCGCGTCGGCCAGATCCTTGCGCGCGGTCTCGACCTCGAGCTGAGTCACCAGCCCGCGCTGTACCAGCACCTCCTTCTCNTCGAGCATCTTGCGCGCGTTCTTGACCGCCANTTGGCGCGACTCGAGCCGGGCGGAGACGACCAGCTCCTGGTTTNCGAGCCGAGCCACCACCTGTCCGGCGCTCACCTGCAATCCCTCGCTCGGTTGGCGCCCGTCGATCNCGGGCAGCGACAAATAGCCCCGCGTCTCGGTCATCACCACCGCTTCCTGCCGCGGACGCAACGTCCCCGTCGAAGTCACCACCTCCTCGATAGTGCCCAGACCCACCGNCTGCACCGTCACCGGCACGGTCAGATCGGCCGACTGTTCGGTCGATGGNGTCTCGCAAGCTAGCGCCGCCAGCGCCAATATCCATATCGCTCTCACGCGTCTATACCCGTCCTGTTCAGAAGATTCGGTTCAAAAAACTGCTGATGGCACTCGGCTGGGGCCGCTGCCCCCAGCGCCCGCCACCGCCGCGACGGCCCCGACCGCCCCGACCCCAGTTACCAAAGGCCCCCACGTCTTCCTCATAGGCCGCCTCTGGATGGTCGGGATCGACCCANCGCCAGCGCACTGCNTCGGCATAGAGNTGGCCAGAGGCCTGGTCCGACAGCTCCACCCGTGCCTCTTCGCCCTCCTCGAAGCGAAAGCGGCCCAGCAAATTCCAGCCGCCGGTCAGCGTTTGGCTCTTCATCTCCAGCGTGTCCACCGCGCTCCCGTGCGTCACCGCCAGTTCAAAGGAGTCGGCCAGATTCAAGCCAAAGCGCCGCCCGAACTGCGACGGCACGAAGTAGTAGGCCACGTCGTANTCGCCCGCACGCGGCAACTCGGTCGTCCACACCGCCGGCTGGGCGCCATCGCCGGGCTGCTTCCAGCGAAAGTTGGTCTCGTAGCGACCGAAGGCGAAGGGCAATTCCTGTACCTTCCAATTGTCACCCTTGAGCCCGGGCCGCAAAAATCGCTGGACCCGCCTGATCGGCATTGCAAAGCCCTCGTCGTCGTTGTCGACGATGATCTCCGAGAAGAAATTCTCCGCGTCATCGACCACCCGCACGTANGATTTGGGATAGCCCGAGAAGACTTTCTCGGGAATATTCAGCGCACCGACGATGGGCCGCTGGTTTTTGGCGAAGAACGGCTCGACCATCACCCGGAAGGGCCGCGCGAAGAGGACCATCGACACCTCGACCTCCTGCCCGCCCTCGATCATCACCGACTTCGAGCCCTGATCCTCGCGGCCGATGGCCTGGATCTCGACAAAGCCGGGGCCGGGCTCGCCGTTTTTGACCCGCACGATCACCTGGTAGACCACCTCGCCCCAACCGTCGTCGACCTTCTTGGCCGTCGCCCGGGTCAGCGTGTAGCCCGGCACNTGGGTGCCNTAGATCCAGTCGTGGACCAGCTGCTGCACGTCTATTTTCTGACGCCCAACCGCACCGTCGGGAATCACGCTGTGCTCGAAGTCGGCAAAGGAGACCTGCTGGTATTTGTGCTCCTCGTCGAAGGCGGCGATAGCGTCGATAAACTTGTCCGCGCCCAGCACCGACTTGATCACCCGGTAGATCGTCAGGCTCTTGGCCTTGAGGATCGAGCGATAGAGCTCGGGCTCGGCCTCCCNATCCATCTGCGCCAGCGAATTCTTCTGCATCTCCACCACCAGCGTGTCCCAGGCAGGCCCCGTATTTACCGGCTGCGGCATCCCCCCNCCAGGTCCTCTGCGCATCCCACCGCGCGANCGGATCATACTGCTNATCATCCGCGCCATGCCCGCGCTCATGCTGCGGCCGAAGCGGCCCGAAAACATCGNCACCCGCATGTCGGCGCTAACGTCTTCCTGCAGATAGAGCGGCAAACCGCGCTGGACCAGATCGGCGTGCTCGCCGGCGAAGCCGCGGTCGAAGGACCACAGCTGCACCAGCGGGCTGCGGAACAGGCCGCTGCGGCCGCCCTCAGGGCTCAGGAAATCTTGAAAAATCGCCTGGACCAGCACATCCTTCTTGACCTGTGCCTCGTCTTGGTCGCCGCGCCGCCAGCGCGACCGCGCNTCGAAGTCGCGCTGGAATTTGTGGCCCATCAACACGTCTTCTTCCAGCATCAGCACCCCCGGCTGCACCAGGCTGCCGCTCTCCTCCCAGCCCTCGTAATACCACTGCACNAGGAAGGGCACCTCGACTACCGAGAGCCGCGGATAGGGATAGCGGAGGCCGGTCTGGGCCTCCATCGCGTCGAAGACCTGGTCCACGGCCTCGACCACCTTCTCGGACGCATCGNCGAAAAAGCGCACCGGNCGCGCGTGCGCCGGATGCACGTAGAAGGCAAAATCGACCTCGCGAATGGTGGCCTCGTAGACCTCGTAGCGGCCGGCGTTGAGCGACAGCTGCGGCACGGGGTAGTCCGCCCGCCAGGTCGCACGCACGCGGCCATCCAGCGTNTCTCTGGCCACCGGCGTGCCCTGCGCGACCGCCTCTAACCCCACCGGCACCGACACCGCGATCTCCGCCGTGGCAAACGACGGCGGCGGCGCCTCTTGCGGGTNGTAGGCCACCCCGGCCAGTGGATACCAGCGGCTGCGCGGGGGCAGCAAGACCGATTCGTCGCGGATCCACGCCGTCANGTCGCCCTTGATAAAGGGCCACCTGCTCTTCTGCAGCCGCGTCTCGTCGCGCAGCAGATCAAATCCCTGGCGGTCGATATCGCCGCCGTAGACCAGCGTTACGACCCGCTCGGCGCCGGCNGCCATTGGCGCCGCTACCCGGATCACCGCCTCATCGCGATTCCACGCCAGTGCCCGTCCCGCCGAATCGGCCACCGAATGCAACGCCAGACCGGGGTTGAGCGTAAAGGTCAGGCTGTCGAGCGCGACATCGTGGTAGTTGAAAAGCGACAGCCGCGCCGCGGCTTCCAGCGGCTCGGCAGCGACCAGCGCGACATCCAGCGCATAGTGCTCCACCTGCGGTACCAGCTCGTCCGCNTAGCGGTACTGCTCGGCCAGCAGTTGGGCGCGATAGGCGGCCTCCGCCTCGTCCTGTGCCCCCATGTACTGATACAACCCCAGCGCCGCAACCAAGCCCGCCAGNGCCGTCCCGCGCCCAAACCAGGCCCAGCCCAGCGACTGACTCAGCCGCGGATANCGCTCGATCGAGAGTCCGAAAAAAAGCAGGGCCAGCGCCANGTAGAACAGCCGCTGGTCGATCAACCGCGACAGATCGCCCAGGCCGATAATATCGGAGTAGAACAGCGGTGCAAAAAACGCGCCGAAATCCCAGATCCCACCATAACCCTCGCCCAGATAGAACAACACCGCCAGCGCGTAGGCGATGGTCAGCAGCGCGACCGCGGTCTGTTGCCGCAATACCGCACCCAAAAAGAACGTCAGGGCCGACATGTAGATCAGCGCCGGCAGCGTCATCAGCGCCAGATAGATCAAATAGGGCTCNAGTGTAAACGGCGAGTCGAGCAGACTGAGCTTGGCCGCCTGTATCGCCACCGTCAGCACCAGCACCGCCAGGCTCAACGTCAGCAGCGCGCCGACCACGCCGAGGTATTTGCCGATGACCAACTCGGCCGTCGAAATCGGGCGCCCGGCGATGACTTCGTAGATCTCGGCCCGTTCGTCTGCGGCGCGGAAGTCACCGACGATAAAGGCGATGACCACTGCCTGCAAATAGCTGTAGACGTAAAAGGGTATAAATGCGCCCATGCCCAGCGCCGAGCCCATTTCAAAGCCCTGCGCCTCGAGCACCGCCAGCAGGATGCCGATCAGCAGGGGCAGTATCACGCCGATACCGCCGAGAATCTTGAAGCGCGTGGTGCGCATCAGCAGCGTGCGCTCGTAGCGGGCGACGCCGAGAATGTTGTGCAGCGCTTTCATGCCGCCGCAGCCCCACCCATAAAGTAGATGTAGGCGTCTTCGAGATTGGGCGCTGCCGCCTGCGCGCCCGGCGGCGGCTCCGCTTCGCCGACGATGCGCAATNCCATGCCGACGCCATCGGCGTTGATATTGGTCACGCTGAAGCGATTGGCGATCTCTTCGAAATGCGCGTCGTCGGTCTCCAACACCCAGGTCTTGCCTTCAGCCTTGGCGACGAAGTCCTCCGGCGNCCCGTGGAAAAGCAACTGCCCCTGGCGCAATACGGCCAGATCTTCGCAGGTGCTGGAAATATCGCCGACGATATGGGTCGAGATCAGAATGGTGCGATCGGCACTCAGGCGCCCGAGGATGCCGCGGAAGCGGATCCGCTCCTCGGGATCCAGCCCCACGGTCGGCTCATCGACGATGATAAACTCGGGNTCGGCGATGATGGCCTGGGCGATCCCGAGGCGGCGGCGCATCCCGCCGGAAAAGGTTCCGGTCTTGCGGTCGCGCGCCTCGTAGAGCGCTACATCGTNCANCACCTGCCCCACTCGCTCGCGCCGCTGCCGCTTGTCGTGCAGTCCGCCGAGCCGCCCCATGTAGTCGAGAAATTCCCACGCCGTCAGTTGCGGATAGGCGCCGAAGTGCTGCGGNAGATAGCCCAGACGCCGGCGCACCTCGGCGCGATCGCGGCGCAGGTCCAGACCGTCTACCGCCACCGTGCCAGCAGACGGCTCCATCTGGGTCGAGAGGATCTTGATCAGCGTCGTCTTGCCCGCGCCATTGGGTCCCANCAGACCGAAAGTGCCGTGGCGGATCTCCAGGTTGAGGTCGGAGAGCGCCGGGACCACAGCGCGGCCGTAGGTCTTGCTCANATTTTGGATGGATATGTGCACGATTCCCGATCCGGAAGGGGCCAGGTCCCGAGTATATCCGAGACCCGGCCTCANCACCAGTCCCTAAAAACCGTCGCCGNCGCCNCCGCCACCGCCACCGCCGCGCGGACCACGGCCCCGGCCGCCGAAGCGGCTGCGCATTTGCTCCTGCTGTTCTTTCATATGCGTCTTCAGCGCCTCAATCTGCTCTTCTTCTAGCGTCTCCGACAGCGCGGCCATGACCTTNCTGCGCATTTCCATCTGCATCTCGCGCATGGTTTCGCGCATCGCCTGCCAATCGACCTCGCCGCTGAACATCTCCGCCATCGCCTGCTGCTGCTCGCCGTGCAGCGGCCTGAGGGCACCGCGCAAAGCCAGCAGCTGCTGGTCTGTGACGTTGAATTTCTCGTCGAAGGCCAGCAGGCCGAAGACCTGCCCCGGCGAAATCCCGCCACCGCGGCCACCCCGGCCACCCGGCTGGGCTTCGAGCGGCAGGACGCTCAATACGCCAAACGCCAAGGCCCACAGGGCCAATTTGCGCGTGCTTTTCATTGCGATTCTCCTTGTAAAAGNTGGGTGGANATACACTGCGCGTACTNGCTTTGATTNTCCATATTATACCTGCGGAAGTGAACCTNGTCTGTAGGAATTCTGTGGGTCTATTGTAACGATTTGTAATCTCCTTCAGCCCACCGGAAAAGCCAGCGTAAACCGCGCCCCGCCCCATTCGCTCTCCCCCNCCTCGACCCGCCCCTCGTGCACCGCCATAATCCGCCGCACGATCGCCAGCCCCAAACCAAAACCCCCCGAATCCGCCGTCCGGCTCGCGTCGACGCGGAAAAAGGGCTGCAATACCTGCGCCCGCGCCTCAGCGGGAATGCCCGGCCCGTCGTCGTCGACCACCACCTGCACCCACGCGCCCGCGCGCTGGCAACGCACCACCACTTGCGATTTAGCGTAGCGCACCGCGTTGGTCACCAGATTGAGCACCGCCCGCTTGCACAAATGCGGCACCCCCGGCACTTCCAGCCGCTCGCCCTCGACGCGCAACTCTATANCGCCGCGCAAATCGTCGACCACCAGCGCCACGTCCGCCACCTGCGACGCCACGTCCACCATCTCTTTGGCGATCTCCTCGCCGCCCTCCTCCAGCCGCACAAAGGTCAACAACTCCTCGACCAGATCGTTGAGGTCCTGCAGCGAACCCTCGATCTTCTGTAACTGCCGGTCCTTCTNGGCCGCGTCCGTGGCCNCCTGCGCGTCGTCGACGATAAAGAACAGCCGCGCCAGCGGCGTGCGGAATTCGTGCGAGACCGCGTGCAATAGCTCGCGCTGCCTTTCGATCAGCCCGCCGATCCGATCCGCCATATTGTTGAAGGTCATCGCCAGCGCCCCGATCGCATCGTTGCGCCCGTCGTCGGAGCGGCGCTCGAGCTTGCCTTCGCCAAAATCTTGCGCCACTTCGGTCAGCGCCACGATCCGCCGCTCGAATGGCTTGAGCAACACAAAGACCGCAGCGCCGACGATGNCGAGGATGCCCAATAGACTGCCGACCAGGAAGTATCCGCGAAAGCGCCACCACGGCCAACCGCCGCGCGGCGGGAAGCGCCCCTCGAAAGGCCCCATTACCAGCGCCGATTCTCCGTCGAGATCAACCGCGACCAGGCGCCCANCGTCGCNGCTGACGAAGACCGGCTGGCCACCGCCAAAATCCAGCACCGCGTCGTCGGCCAGGTCCAGTTGGCCGACCGGGCGCAATTCGATAGCATAGCCGAAGAGCTTTTGCATGTCTGCTACAACCTGGGCACGCCGGCCCGCTGCGACCCGCAGCACCCGCTCCTTGATATGCTGGGCGNGCACGCTCATGCCGTGCTCATAGCGCTGCTTCAGCCCCTCGCGAAATTCCCGCGCCACCAGCCACGTCGTCGCCGCCGCCGCCNCCACCAGCACCAGCGCAATACCCAGGTAGACGCGCAGAAATTGCCTTCTCACGCCATTCCTCCCGCCAGCAAATAGCCGACGCCGCGCACGGTCTTGATATAGTGCGGCGAGGCCGGATCATCGCCGAGCTTCTGCCGCAATCGCGAAATATAGACGTCGATACTGCGATCGATGCCGTCGTAGTCATAGTGGAAGATCTGCTGNTAGAGATCCTGCCGGCTCACCGTCTGGCCCGCACGCTGCGCCAGATACCACAGCAGGTCGAACTCGATAGTGGTCAGAGCGATCGCCCCATGCGCAGCGCTGGCCTCGCGCCGGCCCGCATCTACCACCAAGCCACCGACCGCGATCCGCAATGCCTCTGCGCGCTCCGACGCCGCCTGCGCCCGCCGCAACAACGCGCGGATCCGCGCCAGCAAAACCCGCGGTTTGACCGGCTTGACCACAAAATCGTCCGCGCCGAGTTCCAGGCCCAAAATCTGGTCGAGGTCCTCGTTGCGCGCGGTCAGAATCAGCACCNGCCCGGCGTATGCCGGGCGAATGCGACGGCAGACCTCAAAGCCGTCCATCCCCGGCAGCATGATATCGAGCACCACCAGGTCCGGCCGCGTCTGCAANATCAATTCGCAGGCCTCGCGCCCATCGACCCGGTGCTCNACCGCAAAGCCCTCCTGCTCGAGCCGCTCGACGATCAGTTCGGCCAGGCCCTGGTCATCTTCGACGAGTACTATGGATANGGGCTTGGAGCTTGCCATACTTCTAAGATCGCATAAATGCTACAAAATCTCCGCAGTATTTATGTAGCGTTGTGTAACAGATTGTAAAAAACACAAAANAGANCCNATGCGCAGTACATACACCGGAGCAAAANGGAGGGGCCGGGGTCCTCTGAGGCCATTTTGCCTTTTCCCTCNNTCGCCCGATCCGCCGGAAGAGCAAAAATCTGGTCATTGGCGACGGGGACATTGCGACTTTGCGTCAAAATAACCATTCGCTTCAGCGCCTGGTATGAATCTACAAAAATCAGCGCAAACAAGGCGTAAACTNCACAATGGCNATNACTTTTTAANTAAACAGNTTGTAGAAGCGATCAACCGATTAGCAAGNGCCGTCTAACAAAAACCCACATCCCGCCGCACGAATTTAACCGGTCAGGCCTACAATGGCCGTCGCCAGCGGGCGCAATTGCTCCTGAAACGCCGCCCGGCGCACGGGCACCCCCCCTTTNNAGAACTGACCGGTCAGTTCTATTGACAAATGCCAGTGCGCGTGGTTAATTCAGAAATTAATTGACTGACTGGTNAGTTCTACANAAATGCGCTCTGATTTGTCTGCTATTGCACTCACCTAGGCCCCAAGAGGAGAGAGGTATTCATGGATAAAGTCAGCCGCGACGCCGTCGAGCGCGTCGCCCGCATGTACAATCAGAACAAAGACGCCAGCCAGGCGCTGGGCATTTCGCTGCGCTACTTCGCCCGCCTCTGCCGTCACTACAGCATCGAAACCCCCTATGCACGGCGACGACGACGCATTCACGATGCCCGCCTCAGCGTCTGAGGTCTCCTCCTTCCCGTATCCGTTATGATCCGCATAGCCATACTCCTGCCGCTGCTTCTCGCCTGCGCCCTCGGCTGCGGCGAAGAGGAAGAAGCCGAGCAGCCCGGTGGCCGCGGCGGCCAGGGCGGGCGCGGCGGCTGGGGCGGACGCGGGGGACCAGGCGGACGCGCGGCGGCAGCCATCCCCGTCAAGGGCGAGAAGGTCACTCGCGCCGATATGAACGCCTATCTGGAAACGTACGCCCGCCTCGAAGCCGAGCGCGAAGTCTCGGTCCTCGCCCGCACCACCGGGCTGGTAGAGGCACTGACCGTAGAGGAGGGCGACCGGGTGCGCCAAGGCCGGGTGCTGGTGCAACTCGACAAGGAGGAACTCGACCTGAACCTGCGGCAAGCCCAGGCCGCCTTCGAGGAAGCCGCCAGCAATTACGAACGCATCAAAGTCCTACACGAGCAGCGCATGGTCAGCCAGAGCGAATACGAAACTACCCGCCTGCGCTTTGCCAACGCCAAACTGGGCCTGGAAGAATCCGAACTCAATCTCACCTACGCCGATCTAACAGCCCCGATCACCGGGGTCATCACCCGGCGCTTGGTCGAACTCGGCGACCTGGTGCGCGGCAACCAGGAAGTTTTTATCATCGCCGACCTCGACCCATTGCTGGTGCGGATCTTCGTGCCCGAGCGCCGCATGTACCAGCTACAGCCGGGCCAGGAGGCCACCGTCGCCGTCGAAGCCCTGCCCGACAGAGAATTCGGCGCCAAAATCCGCATGATCAGCCCCGAGGTCGATCCCGAAAGCGGCACCGTCAAAGTCACGCTGGAAGTTGCGGCCGACGGCCTGCTCAAACCGGGGATGTTCGCCACGGTGCGAATTATCACCGCGAAGCGACCGCAGACCCTGATCGTGCCCAAGAAAGCCCTGGTCCTCGAAACCGACGAGGACGACGTTTTCCTCATCGCGGAAGGCAAGGTCAGGCGGATCGCCATAGAATTGGGCTTCGTCGAGGGCGACAAGGTCGAAGTGGTCTCCGGACTCAAAGAGGGCGATCAGGTGGTGACCGTCGGTCACGAGGGCCTCAAGGACGGCGCGGCGGTACGACTGGCCGGCGCAGGACCGGCACCGGCGGCGGGCGCAGGACCGGACGGGGGCGGAGACCAATGGCAGGCTCGCAAGGACGCAGGGGACGGCGCCGGACAGCGCGGCAAGGGCGGTGGGCAGGGCGGATGGCAAGGCCGCGCGGGCGAGGGCGGAAGCCCCGACGGACGGGGCAAGCCCCCCACCACCGCTGGAGCCGAGGGCACCAAGCCGGGTGGCAACGACGTGGCGGGGACGGCGCAACCCGCCCGTAGCGACAGCGCGCAGACCGTGCAAGCCCCGCGGTGAAACTGGTCGAGTTTTCCACCCGCCGCCGCGTCACGGTGGCCATGCTGATGGTGGCGATTGTCGCCTTCGGCGGCGTCGGCTTCTCGCGCCTCGCGGTCAACCTGCTCCCCGACATTACCTACCCCACCATCACCGTCCGCACCGAATACGAGGGCGTGGCACCGCTGGAGATCGAGCGCCTGATCTCCGAGCCGGTCGAAGGTCTGGTCGGCGTGGTCAACAATGTGGTCCGCGTCTCGTCGATCTCCAGACCGGGCGTCTCGGATGTGGTCGTGGAATTCGGCTGGGGCACCAATATGGACTTCGCCTCGCTCGACATCCGCGAAAAGCTCGACCTGTCCAACCTGCCGCGCGATGCCGGCAAGCCGATCCTGTTGCGCTTCGACCCCTCGCTCGACCCGGTGCTGCGCCTGGCTTTCTTTGGCAAACTGAGTCTGATGGAAATGCGCCGCGTCGCCGAGGAGCGGCTGCGCCCCGACCTCGAGAGCCTCGAAGGTGTTGCCGCGGTGCGCATCAACGGCGGACTCGAAGAGGAGATCCAGGTCGAGGTCGAGGCGCGGCGCCTGGCTCACCTCGGCATCCCTATCGGTCAGGTCACCAGCCGCCTCGCCGCCGAAAACGTCAACCTCACCGGCGGCTTGCTCAAAGATGGCGAGGCCGAATTTCTGGTCCGCACCCTCAATGAATTCCAGAGCATCGACGACATCGGCGCGATTATCGTCGGGCAAATAGACCGCGCCCCGATAAAGCTCGCGGATGTCGGCCGCGTCTTCCGCGGCCACCGCGAGCGCGACCTCGTCACCCGGATCAACGGCCGCGAGGGCGTCGAGGTCGCCGTCTTCAAAGAGGGCGACGCCAATACCGTCCAGGTCGCCAAAGCCGTACAGGAGCGCCTGGATGATTTTCTGGCGGAAAACGCCTCGCTGCTCCAGGACAGCGGCATGGAGATCGTCTTCGACCAGGCGACCTTTATCCAGCAAGCCGTTGACGAAGTCCTCAACACCGCCATAATCGGCGGCGTGCTCGCCGTCATCGTCCTCTTCCTCTTTTTGCGCGATCTCAAGTCCACGACCATCATCGGTCTGTCGATCCCGCTGTCGGTGGTCGCCACTTTCTTTTTGATGTTCGGCTCCGACATCAGCCTCAATATCATGTCGCTGGGCGGGCTGGCCCTGGGGGTCGGGATGCTGGTCGACAACTCGATCGTGGTGCTCGAAAGCGTGCAGCGCTACCGCGACCAGGGGATGAAGGCTCTAGAGGCGGCAGTGCGCGGCGCCAGTGTGGTCGGGCAGGCGGTCATCGCCGCGACCATGACCACCATCTGCGTGTTTCTACCCATCGTCTTCGTCGAGGGCGTCGCCGGCCAGCTCTTCCGCGATCAGGCCCTGACCGTCACCTACTCGCTGGTAGCCTCGCTGGTGGTGGCGCTGATGCTGATCCCGATGCTCTCTTCGCTGAGCCTGGCGGGCATGGTCGCACAGCAAGACGACCTGGGGCCCGAACGCGGTGTCAAAGGGCCGGCTCTGCTCTTGCGTCTTATCCGCGCCCTGAGCCGCGGCCTGGGGCGTCTTTTCTCCACCTTGCTCTTCCCGCTCTACTGGCTCTTCGATGCGGTCTTCAACACGCTCAACCGCGCCTATCCCCTGCTGCTGGCCTGGGCGCTGCGCCGCCGCCTGATCGTGCTCGCAGTCTTTATCGCCCTCGCAGCCCTGGTCGCCGACCGCGTGCGCGAACTCGGAGTCGAGTTGATTCCCGAGATGAGCCAGGGCGAATTCCTCGTCGATCTGGAGTGGCGGGCCGGCACCCCGCTCGAGCAAACCGCTCTTCGCGTTGCCGAAATAGACGGACAGATCCGCACCCTCGACAGCATCGCCTCGGTCTTCGCGCTGGTCGGTAGCAGCGGCCAGACCGGCGGCACCGCCTCCGACAGGAAGGAGCACACCGCCCAGCTCCACATCAGGCTGGTAGCCGCGGCCGACGAAAACGCGGCGGTCGAGGCGGTGCGTGGCCTGCTCGCCGACACGCCGGATCTGGAGTTCAGATTCTCGCGGCCATCCTACTTTTCCTTCCGCACGCCCATCGAAGTCGAGATCAGCGGATACAGCCTGCGCACCCTCGACCTGCTGGCGGACCAGGCGGTTGAGCGCATGCGCCAAGTGCCGGGCCTCACCGACATCCGCTCGTCGACGGCCGGCGGCCAACCCGAGGTGCAGATCGTCTTCGACCGGCAGCGCGTGGCCGAACTGGGCACTACGGTGCAGAATATCGGCGAATTGCTGCGCAACAAATTGCAGGGCGACATCGCCACCGATCTGGCGCGGCGCGACCGCAAGATCGATATCCGCGTCCGCGCCGACGCGCAGGAGCGCCAGACCATCAACGACCTCGTGCAGATGGTTGTCAGCCCGGCATCCTACCCGGTACCGGTCTCGCTAGAGTCCGTAGCCGAAGTGCGCGCCGTCGACGGCCCGGCCGAAATCCGCCGCCTCGACCAGCAGCGTGTCGCCGTCATCGCTGCCAATCTCGACGGGCGCGACCTCGGCAGCGTCGTCGCCGACATCGAAGACGCGCTGTCCGACCTGCCGCTGCCCGAGGGCTTCGCCGTGTCGATGGGCGGCCAGAACGAGGAGATGGTGCGCTCCTTCGACAGCATGAAATTCGCGCTGCTGCTGGCCGTGTTTCTGGTCTACCTGGTCATGGCCTCGCAGTTCGAGTCGCTGCTGCACCCGCTGGTCATTATGTTCACCATCCCGCTAGGGCTGATCGGCAGCGCCATGGGTCTGCTGCTAACCGGCACCACCATCAGCGTGGTGGTGCTGATCGGGCTAATTATGCTCGCCGGTATCGTCGTCAACAATGCCATTGTCCTCGTCGACTATATCAACCACCTCCGCCGCAGCGAAGGCCTGGCCAAGATCGACGCGGTGCTCCAAGCCGGCACGGCGCGCTTCCGTCCCATCTTGATGACGACCTCGACCACCGTCCTGGGCCTTTTGCCGATGGCGCTGGGCCTGGGCGAGGGCGCCGAGATCCGCGCGCCGATGGCCATCACCGTCATCGGCGGCCTACTGGTATCGACCCTGTTAACTCTGGTGCTGATCCCCGTGGTCTACACGCTCTTCGACCGCGGGCAGTAGGAGGATAGCCCATGTCGCTGTCGAGTTTTTCGCTACAACGACCCGTCACGACCCTAATGATCACCCTCTCGGTGCTGGTGGTGGGCTTCGTCGCGCTCGAGCGCCTGCCCATGGAGTCGTTTCCGAGTATTTCCTCCTCCGGCATCACCGCCCGCGTCCAGTACAACAACTCCTCTCCCGAGGAAATCGAGCGGCTGATCACCCTGCCCCTGGAGCAGACGCTGGGCTCGCTCAATAATATCGATCGCATTAGCGCCAGTTCCGGGCGCAACCAGGGCGAGGTCCGCGTCGACTTCGTCGCCGGCACCGACATGGACCTGGCCAATATGGAAATGCGCGAAAAGGTCGATCAGGCCCGCGCGCTCTTCCCCGCCGATGTCGATCGCATCTCCCTGCGCCGCTGGCAGTCGGACCAGCGGCCCATCGTCTACGCCAACCTCGCCTGGCGCGGCGGCGATGCGCCGAGTAGCCAGTCCGCGCCCCGGTTGCTCGACGTGATCCAGAAGGTCATCGAGCCGCGCATCCTGCGCCTCAACGGTGTCGCCAACGTGGTCATCGATGATCTCGAGGAAAAACAACTCATCGTCGAGCTCGACCAGGAGCGGCTACAGACTCACAATATTTCACTGCCCTCACTGGGCTGGCAGCTCAACCAGAACAACACCAATATCTCCATAGGCCGTATCGTCGACGGCGGCCAGCGCTATATGGCCCGCGCTGTCGGCGAGTTCAACCGCGCCGAGGACATCGCGGCGATGCCGCTTTTGGGCGGGCAGTTTCGCCTCGGCGATATCGGCGAGATCCACTACGGTTTCCCCGAAAAAACCAGCTACGAGCGGCTCAACGGCGTCGATGCGCTGCAACTGGAAATCTACAAGGCCTCGACGGCCAATGTCGTTGACGTCGGCCGGGTCGTCGTCGCCGAGCTCGCCGAGCTCGAAACCGAGTACAGAGGCAAACTCGACATTGCCATTGTGCGCAACCGCGCCGACGACGTACTCAAAGAAGCCGGCACCCTGCTCGACTCGGCGCTGATGGGCGCGCTGCTGGCGATGATTATCATCTTCGCCTTTCTGCGCAATATCCGCTCAACCGTTATCGTCGCCCTCGCCATTCCCACTTCGGCGCTGTGCGTTTTTATCGGCATGTACGTCGCCCGCGAGGCCTTCGGCTCGACGATAACCCTCAACATGGTCTCGATGGTCGGCATGATGCTGGCGGTCGGGATGCTGGTCGACCCGGCGGTGGTGGTGCTGGAGAGCATCTTCCGCCGACGCCAGGAGGACGGCCTGTCGGCCGCCGAGGCCGCCCGCACCGGCAGCGGTGAGGTCGGCATGGCGGTGCTGGCCTCGGCGCTGACCACCATCTGCGTCTTCGTGCCCTTCTTCTTCCTCTCCAGCGGCCGCTCGGCGATGTGGATGAAGGATGCCGGCATCGCGATCTGCCTGTCGGTGGTGGTGTCGATGATCGTCGCTCTGTCGCTGATCCCGCTGGCCTGCTCACGGCTCTTCCGCGAGCACATGGGGCGCTTCGATCCCTGGATCAAACTGGCCGTCGTGGGCGTCGTGGGCGGCATCTTCTACCTCGAGCTCAGCGCCGTCGGCCGCCAGGGCCTCTCCTTTTGGTGGAGCCGCTGGTCGGGGCTGATCTGGTCCTCGCTAACCGGCATGCAGTGGCAGACCGCACTCGGCTTCGCGCTCTTTGCCCTGGCCTTCTCTGCCCTGGGCTGGTACTGCTCCCGCCACGGCCTGCGCGCCTCCTACGGCCGCCTGCTCAACTGGACACTCGACCACCGCTGGGTGGCGCTGCTGGCTACCGTGGCGCTGACCGGCACCGGCTACCACCTCTACCAAAATATCGAAAAGCGCGGCATGCCCTGGCGCTCGGAGCGCCGCGTCGAGATGTCGGTGGTCATCGATCGCAGCTACAGCCTCGACGAGATCCGCGCGCACTTCGACCAGATCGAGGACATGCTGATGGCCAATAAGAGCGACCTCGACATCGAATCGCTAACCACCCGTTTCCGCCAGCGCCGCGGCAGTATCCGCGCCTATCTGGTCGATGCCGACGAGGGCAAGCTCTCGACGATGGAGGCCGGCAATGCCATCAAGAAGCTCTTGCCGCAAAAAGTCGGCTATACCTACAAGATGGGCCGCTCGCGCAGCTGGACCGGCAACCAGCTCGGCGTCGAGGTCCAACTGCACGGCCGCAACCCCGAGGTGCTGGCGGTGCTGATGGCAGAGATCAAGGCGGGTCTGGCGGCATTGCCCGGGGTCCAGGACGTGGACTCCAGCCTCGAGGACGGCGAGGAAGAAGTGCAGGTCGAGATCGACCGCGCCCAGGCCCTCAACTACGGCCTCTCGCCGCGCGATGTCGCGCAGCGCATCTCGTCGGCGCTGGGCAACCGCCGCACCAGCGGCTTCAAGAGCGACGACCGCGAAATCGACATCGTCATGCGACTCAACGAGGGCGACCGCGCCACGCTCGAGCAGCTCAAGAACAGCACCTTCGAAGGCCGCGACGGCAATGCGATCCAACTGGCAGCGCTGGCCGAATTCGACATTCGCCGCGGTCCCCGCGACCTCAAGCGCGAAAACCGCTTGCTCAACGTAACCGTCTTCGCCAATACCGAAAACCGCGGCGCTGCCCGCAAGCTGATGGGGCCGATCCGGCAGATGATGAATTCCATGCAACTGCCGCCGGGCTACAGCTGGGACCTCGGCCGCGCCGCACGCTGGGAGCAGGAGGACGCCGCCGACAACAATTTCACAGCCCTGTTCGCGGTGCTGCTGATCTTCCTCATTATGGCCTCGCTCTTCGAGTCGCTGATCCACCCCTTCACCATCATGCTGGCCATCCCCTTCTCGCTGATCGGCGTGGCGGCTGGTCTCTACGCCCTCGACGTGCCCTTCGACAACAACGGCATGATGGGGCTGCTAATCCTCTTCGGCATCGTCGTCAACAACGGAATCGTGCTGGT
>PBOD01000054.1 GCA_002724215.1 Gemmatimonadota bacterium
CATCCACATGCCCCTCACAGAAAAGGGCTACCCGCTCGAACTAATGGTTGCGGAGGGCCGTCTGCCGGTCGAGGTCGAGGGCCGCTACGATATCCGCGGCTTCCTCAAACGCGACAGTATCGACGAGCAGAAATACAAGGAACTCTGGGACCAGGGCATGGGCCACCACCAGATCATGCGCCAACTCAACGAGGCCAAGCAATAGGATCGCCCGATGTACAAACCCTCCTACGACGGCAGCAACAAAAAAGTCCTGTGGCAGGAACTGTGGCGCCACGAGTTCGAAGCCGCGCTCACCGACGCCCCCGTGGTCATCGTGCCCGTCGGCTCCATCGAGCAGCACGGACCGCACTGCCCGATGGATGTCGATATTTCGGCGCCNTTCTACATGGCAGTGGAGGTCGCCCGCCGCGTCGATGACTTCCCGGTCATCGTCGCGCCACCGGTGTGGTCGGGCTTCACCCACTACAATATGGGCTTTCCCGGCACCATCAGCCTGCGGCTCGAAACATTTCAAAACCTCCT
Source organism: Gemmatimonadota bacterium (assembly GCA_002724215.1). GTDB lineage: Bacteria > Latescibacterota > UBA2968 > UBA8231 > UBA8231. The sequence continues at coordinate 526 of PBOD01000054.1, forward strand.
TATCGACATCTTCCGCTCAATCCACGCCAATGGTTTCGAGCGGATTATCTCGGTCAATGGGCACGGCGGCAACCACGCGCCCTGCCGCGCGGTGTCGTGGGCGGTGGCCGAGGAGGATATCTTCACCCTCAGCTTCTCGTGGTGGGACATGGTCGATAAAGAGTTGCGCGAATGGAGCGCCACCGACGAGGGCGTCGGCCACGCCGGCGAGTGGGAGACCGCAGTGCAACTGCACCTGCGCGACCACCTGATCGACCACAGCCGCATCGACTCAGACCAGACCGGCACCCAACCTTTTGGCGGCGAGCTNGCCTTCGCCGAATTCGCCGAGCGCCGTCGCGACACCGCCAAAGACACCGGCATCATGGGCGACGCCACCGTCGCCAGCGCCGAGAAGGGTGNACGGATTTTCGCGCTGGCGTGCGACAGGCTGGAAAAGCTGGTGCGGGAATACCGCGAGTTGCCGGTCCGGCACTACCGGGAATTCGGCTCGCACTGTACATGAGTCCAGCCCAGTGAGCCCGCCAGCGGTCTGGGGCAACCGCGCAACGGCCAGCAGACTCGTTGGGCTGGAGCAAAAAAAACAGCCGCTTGTGCCGCCGGGATCTTGGCCGTGATCCCGGCAGCGAGCGGCTGTAGAGCATGGATGCTCAGTCGACCGGAGTTTTGGGAGACGCCGATCGGACGCTAAAGAGGATCAGGGTGGGTAGCCCTGAAGNGGAGGCTATTTGATCGATCGGGTGTCGTTTTGGAGGTTCGACGATAACTTANTGTCAAATAGTCTCTGCTAATATTATCGACGAAGTGNCGTTGATCTTTAGTAAAAAATACTAAGTAGTATTAAGTTTATTCTTTNATCAATATTATCANCTACTTANNATCTTNAATTTTCNNCAGNCCCACCANNNNTCCNAGCGTCAACCAGAAGATCATGCCATTGAGCGGAAGCCGCANCGGATAGCTAACCAGGCTGTGGACCAGCATTACCGCCACGATGCCCAATCCCGCCCAGGCATAGCCCTCCCCTTCGCGCCAGGCCCACCTCAGCGCCCCGCAGACGATCCAGCTGACCAGCGCCAGAAAGGCTACCAACCCCAATAGTCCACTCTCGGCCCACAGGTGCAAATACTCATTGTGCGCATAGGGTGTATCTTCTTGCTGCTGGGTCCAGACCAGACTCTGGAAATGCGCCTCTTCGCGACGGGCATCGCGAAAGGCGGCAAAGCGCTGCTGATAGGTGCCATAGCCCTGGCCCACCACGGGCCGGGCGCGAATCATATCCCAGGTCACCTCCCAGATNAAGTANCGGTGGTTGACGGTAAAATCGCGCACCTCGATTTGCGGGGCCGGCGGTGCATCTCCCGTCGCTGGGGGCGCCTCTTCTGGCGCCTCGCTCTCGACATAAGGCTCGATAATGTGCCGAGTGCTTAGCGCCCGCTCGGCCATCGTCACCGGCGCGCCGTGGGTTGCCAACACCGGCCGCTGCGACAGCGCCCAGGTCGTCGCCGCCAGCAGGCCCACCAAGCCAACCAGCCAGGAACCACTCACCCTGAGCCGTCCNCCCCAGACGCTCCGCCCCAGGCCCANTACCACCACCAGCGCGCCTGCNAAACCCGCCAGCCACCCGCCGCGACTGGCCGCCANCAGCATGCCGGCATATACAGCGCAGGTCGCCAGCGCCAGCCCCGTGCGGACTGAGAATGCTTGCGCGCGCACAAAGGCCACCAGCGCCAGGGGCAGCGCTCCGGCGGCAAAGTTGCCGAGGAAATTGGGATTTTCGAAAAAGGCGACGATGCGCTCGTCGGCAAAGGGCGTAACTGCGGGCAGCGGGTCGAGGCGATAGTACTGCACCAGGGCATACACGCCGGCCACCACCCCNCCGGCGAGCAAACCCNCACCCAACCAGCGGAGTGCCCGCGTNTCCACCGCCAGCCACGCGCCGACAATCAGTAACGCCCACTGCACCGCCGGTCGCCAGACGCCAGACCAACTCGCCCCCTCGTTAATCGCCACCGAGAGCGCANCCGTTGCCGCCAGCGCCCCCAACGCCACACCCACCGATCTCGGCAATAGCGCCGCCCGGTCGCGAACGCGCCAAACGGCCGCCCCCCAAGCGCCGAATGCCGTGACCGCCACCAGCGCGTAGGCCCCCAGGCGCGAATAGAGCGCCGGATGGGCCAGCAACAACAGCCAGCCGCCCGCCATAAGCAGTAGCGCCACACCCAGCCGCGCGCTCATCCGTACCCTTTCCTTATATTGACATTCCCCGGTCGCACCCGTATTTTTTCCTTCTCGAATCACCGCGTCCCGCGCGCGCCCAGCCATCGGGCGCGCTAAAAAGGAGTTAGCGCCATCGCCAAGTTTCGCAGCACCCGCAGAGAGGCCGTAGCCAAGCTCAAGCCCGAGGAAATCGACTACAANCGCCTCGACGTGCTGGTCAAGTTCATCACCCCGACCGGCAAGATNGAAGCTGCGCGCCGCACCGGCGCCACGCGCAAGCAGCAGACCCGTGTCGTCCGCGCCATCAAGCGCGCCCGCTTCCTGGCCCTAGTCCCCTACACCATCGACGACACCCGCTAGGCCCTGGCCGCGATAGGACTGATCGAGACCCGCGGCCTCGTCGGCGTCATTGAAGCCGCCGACGCCGCAGCCAAATCGGCACAGGTAGAGTTGCTCGGCATCGAGCAGGTTGGCGCCGGGCTGGTCTCGGTGCGGTTTAGCGGCGAGGTCGCCGCCGTCCAGGTGGCGGTCCAGGCCGGCGTCGCAGCCGCGCTCAAGATCACCCAGGTGATCAGCCATCACGTCATTCCCGCCCTCCACCTCGATCTCAAAGACCTGATTGAGACCCAGCCGCCCTCCCCGCACGATCCAGCGCCCGCAGCACCCGCGATACAGCCCNCATTAGGAGAACTCGACGACCTGCCCGTCGCCCGCCTGCGCTCGCTCGTGCGCCAGTTGCCCGACGCCCGACTCAAGGGCCGCGAGGTCTCGCGCGCCAACAAAAAAGCACTCATCGCCGAATTGCGCCGCGCCTGGTATCCAGACGCTTAACCATCCGAGGTTTCCTCATGGACACACTCTGGAGCAATCTCGTCAAAGGCCTGCAGGAAGGCGCGGTGGTCGCCGCCGACAAAGCCGGAGACCTGACCCGCATCGCCCGCGCCCGGCTCGACATCGCCGCCACCAAAAACCAGATCCAGCGCACCCAGACCGAACTCGGCGCCCGGGTCCACGAGTTGCTCACCGCCGGGTCCGACCTCGCGGCCGACACCCAGGTCCAGGCCCTGTGCAATCAGCTCACCGCACAGGGCGACGAACTGCTCGCCGCCGAAACCGCGTACGCGGATCTGCAGAGCGAACTGCAAAGCCGCGACGACACGGATGCCGAACTGGAAGACATATAATACAGGATTGCTGTAGCGGGGGGAAGACAATAGCCGGGCTGATCGCAAGCCCGGCTTTACTCTGCCTTTTTCTTTTTCTTAACCGCGACCTTCTTGCCGTCGATGATGCGATAGTACTGGCCGCTATTGGTTTTGAAGAGCTTGCCCTCTTTCGACTTAGCGACTTCGTCCCCGTCCTTCTCGGCCGCCTTCTTCCTGGCGGCCTTTTTCTTTTTGACCGGCGGGGCAACATTGGTGTCCATCGGCAGATCGTCGATATCGTCGTCGAGGTCATCGGGCGGATCCTCGTCGTCGAGAAAGGCGGCGAAAGCCGCCTGCTGCTCCTCCATCTCGGCCTTCTGCTTCTCGGCGATCTCCTGCGACGAGGGTTGCGGCCAGGCGAGGAAGAAGTCTTCGCACGCGACGCTGAGCAAGGTGTCCTTGAGATAGCGCTCAAAGGTGGTGGCGATAATATGGCCGTTGAGGACATCGATCTCGGGATCTTCCTCGCGCAGCAACATCTCCACGATCTCGTGCAGCAGCAGGGCGTCGAGCAGCGTGAATTGCTCGCACCCACCGGCGCCCTCTGCATCCGCGTCCCATTGCTCCAGCACCTCGCATACGTCGGTGACAATGTGGATGGCGCTCTCGCGCTCGTAGGCCACGGTCTTGCTCGCGGCGATCTCCTGCAGATCAGTGCTGCGCACCTCGAGGAAGGGGTGACCGATAATCTTGAAGGGCTTTTCAGTAGTGGGGCTGAGGCGGTCGGATAGCACGCGCCCGACCTGGGCCGGCTGGTTGATAATATAGTCGAGCAGCGACCCCTCATTGGGCACCCAGCTGTCGGACAGCTTCCTGACCTGGATCCGGCGGATCGACTTGTAGTCCTCTTCGTCGTCGGGTTCGACAAAGATCGAGGCGATCTTTTGCTTTTTCTCGTCGGGCCCGTCAGCGGCGCGGAATTTGAACTGCCCGAACTGCTGCAGAATCGCCACCCGGCTGCGGATGTCGGTCGGCGCGTAGTCGAGCAGCGCCTAAAAGACCGCCGCCATGCCGTCCTCGGCCGTCCAGGTGCGAAACTCGGCGGGATGGCGCTTGAGCGAGTCCATCTCGTTGTAGATACGGCTGACGACTTCAGCCCACTCGCCCTCATGGGTCTCGTGGTCGTAGAGAACCGTAGACCCATTGGTGGCCTGCTCAACGGCTTCGGCGGCTTCGATGATGGCGTCTTCCGGAGGGGTGCGGCTGCCGTACCAGGCGCGATTCCTCCGGGGTTCGATGCTCAAGGCGTTTTCCTTCTATGTGCTATGATTGTCTCAATACTATTTTGGACACAACCTTATGAGGTAAATAAGCCAGCCCTGTGGATCAAGGCGTATCCCACACCCGTAGACCGTAGCGGCTCAAATAGATAGGTATGTGCTGAAAGTGGGAGTTAGCCCCTGCCAGGTCGCGAATCAGGCGGCGCTTTTGCGCCGATTCGGCGCCCATCAGCAAAGTCAGTGATCCGCCGTCGCCGCCCGCGCCATTAACTTTCCAGCCCAAAGCACCGTGCACTTGCGCCAGTTCGATAAGCTGCTGCGCCTCGGCGCCAACCAGCGCGGGATGCAGTCTGGTCTGCGCCTCGGTGTTCTCGATCATCGCCCGGCCCAGGGAGGGGAAATCGCCCGCATAGACTGCGTCGCGCGATTTGGCGGCGGTCTGGCGCAAATCCTCCAGCTTGGGACTATCTGGCGGTGCGCCCTCCAGATCGGCGATCACCGTCTCGTGCACGTCCGACGAGCTATGCGCCTTGCCCAGGAAAACCAGCACCAGCCTTTTTTCCAATTCCCACCAGGTCGTATCCGGCACGTGCAACTGCGACACCGAGGCCTGTGGGTATTGGTACATCTCGATGTAGTTGATTCCGCCAAACGCCGAGCAGAGCTGGTCCTGAATACCACACTGCTGTGCGAGCATCTCCGTCTCGATCTTCTGCGCCGTCTGCGCCACTTCGTAGGGCGTCATCCGCCCCGGCGTCAGCATGTCGAGCGAGCCGATCAGCGCCACCGTGACCGCGGCAGAAGTGCCCGTCGATGCCCCTGCAGGTGCCTCCGAGTAAATCGCCACTTCAAAGGCCACATCATCTGGGACGTCCATGTATTCGACCGCCGCCTCCAGTAGGGGATGGTGGTTCCACTCGCGATTGCCCGGCTGCACCGGAAAGCGCTCGCCGTAGTTTTCCGCATGGATGACAATGCGGTCATCAACCTCGTCGCGACGCAATACTTTCAATTGCGCCTCGGCATAGGGGTAGACTCCGATGTTGAAGATCGCACCGTACTCGGCAAACCAAGTATCGGTCCAGCCCCCGTTGTCGCAGATGCGGATGGGGGCAACGCTGTTGATGACGCGCAAAGGTGCTGCCATGAGAAGCCTCGTCTCTCGTATATCAATCTGGAATAATAGTTCAGCACTTGTTCCGCGCCAATTGATCGGGGGTAGCGCATATCATGGGGCACAATCGCTACGTGCTATTACATATGGCGGTGCTGGCTTTGGCGGGCCGACGACAGGATCGCTTTGCAGCGGATATAATTCCGATGGGTCTCGATGCCCTTGCAACTTCCCAGATCGACTTTGCCCCCTAGCAGCGCATCTTCGAGAATATCAATCTGGACGGTTGACATGGGCATTTTCGCGTCGTAGACCTATGGGTGAATGATATTGCTTATACCCCGCATTGGCAAAGGATAAACTATGCCTACTGCAACAATCGACGACCGCGACTGGTCCGCCCTTTCCACCGGCGCACGTATCCGCCAACTCGAAGTCGAGGGCTACCTGTTGCTGCCCGACCTCCTCGACCCAGACCACGTCGCCCGGCTCAAGGCCATCACCGCCACCTTCGACACCAAAGCCGTAGACTACTCGGAAAACCAGCGCGGCCGACCCGGTATCCAATTCGACGGCGGCGAGATCACCGCGCTGATCGGCCACCCGCCGACGCTGGCCTTCCTGCGCGAACTCTTCGGCGACGAAGTGATCTTCATGCACTACGGCTACGCCCGCTCCGAACCCGGTCACCCCGGCATCAGCCTGCACGCCGATGGCCAGCCCTACGGCTCGCAGATCTTCGGCTTCGAGGGCTCGTGCCCGGTACTGGTACGCGTGCTCTACTATCTCGACGACCTCATACCCGAAGTCTCCCCCTTCCGCGTGGTTCCGCGCTCGCATTTGAGCCTGCACGCCGAAGGCAATCCCTACAAGCGCTACACCGATCACCCCGAAGAAGTCATGGTCCCCGCTCAAGCCGGCTCGGCCGTGCTGATCCACCACCGCGTCTTCCATGGCAACTTTCCCAATGTCGGCGACTACGCCCGCGAAATGCTGGCCATCGCCTACCGACCGGCCTGGGCCGGCCCGATCGACGAAGTGCCCGCCTGGGACGACCAGGATCTCGAGACCCTGCCCGGCGATATCCGCCCGCTCTTCGCCGACCGCAATACCCGCCACTGGGACTACGCCGGCGGCAACAAACCGCCCAACATGGCCGCTGAGGCCCCCGGCATAAACCCTAGCCGCTGGGAGAACTGACCCATGTACCGCATCACCCGCGACCACATCCACTACAGCATCGACAAAGCCCACGCTCCAATCCTCGAAATCAACCCCGGTGCAACGATCACCGTCGAAACCTACGACGCCCGCACCGGCACAATCCAGAAAGACACCGACCTCCTCGACCACCCGCATCCCGACGGCGCCAATCCCGCCACCGGCCCGGTCTACGTCCGCGGCGCCGAACCGGGCGACGCGCTCATCGTCGATATCGAAAAAATCGACCTGGCTCCCGAGGGCTTTCTCGCGGTCAAAGCCGGCGATGGCCTGCTCGGCCATCTGGCTGCAGAATTTGCCACCCGCATGGTACCGATAAAAGACGGCGTCGTCCATTTTAACGACCTGTGCTTTCCTGCCCATCCCATGGTCGGCGTCATCGGCACCGCCCCGGCCGGCGATGGGATTTCCACCTCCTTCGCCGGCCCGCACGGCGGCAATATGGACAACAAATACCTCGCCGCAGGCAGCCGCATCTACCTGCCCGTGGCCACCGATGGTGCCCTGTGGTCTCTCGGCGATGTGCACGGCGCCATGGGCGACGGCGAAATAACCTTTATCGGCCTGGAAATTTGCGCGGAAGTAACGGTAAAAGTAGCCATAGAAAAAGGGACGGCACCAAACCGTCCCCTAATCGAAACTCCAACGCATTGGATCACGACCGGCGACCACCTCGACCTCGGCCAGGCCGCCCGCATCGCCGCCACAGAAATGGTCGAGTTGATGCAAATCCGCGGCGGTCTAAGTTTCAACGACGCCTACATGCTGATGAGCGCCGCCGTCGACGTACAGATCTGCCAGTGCTGCGAACCCGGCGAATTCCCGACCACGGCCAGAGCCGTCATCAGCAAGCAAATCCTCCCCTAGCCCGAGCCACCTTCCCCCTCTCTACAGGTGGTTACTCATTGCTACCGAGGTCCGCATCACCGCGTAAAAATCGTCCCGCGCACATACGACCCCTCCTCCGACGCCAAAAACGCCAGTATCCGCGCCACCCCCATCGGATCCCCCAAGCCCGTATTCTTCACCGCCTCCTCCGGATCCCTGCCCGCCGCGATCGCCCCCTGGGCGACGTTGGCCAGCTTTAAAGGCGTTGCGATCCCGCCCGGACAAATCACGTGCAGCCGCACCCCCTGCGGCCCCACCTCCTGCTCCAGNTTGTAGTGCAAACCGTGCTGCCCCGCCTTGCTCGCCGCATAAGCGTACGAGGANGATCCCCCNCGCACGCCGGCTCCCGAAGCAATAATCAGCAATACCGATTCTCCCGCCGCCGCCAGCAGGGGCGTCGTGTACTTGGCCGAGAAGAAAGTCCCCTTCAAATTGGTGTCCAGCGTCGCGTCCCAATCTTCTTCGGTAAGTTCTTCAATCGTCTTGAACGCGCCCGTCAATACGCCGGCGGCAAAAACCGCCGCATGCAGTTTGTCGGTATTGCCCCGCACCGCCGCCAGCGCCGCCGCCACGCTCTCCTCCGAGCGCACGTCGGTGGCGTAAAAATGCGCCTTGCCGCCTCCGGCCTCGATCTTCGCCACTGCCGCATCGCCCTCTTCCTCGTTGTAATCGACAATGTGCACGCGCGCCCCTTCCTGCGCGAATAGCTCCGCCGCTGCCCGGCCGATGCCAGTGGACCCGCCAGTAATGAGTGCTTCTTTGTTTTCGAGTTTCACATTTCTCTCCTTATGCAGTATGGAAAAACGGAATTACCCGTTCGCGGTTTTCTTGACGCTAATATCCTTCGCGGTCAACGCCCCGTCCAGCGCCCCGTCCCAATCCAAACTCTGGCCTTCGGAGTGGTTTCTACACCACCGGAAAGAGACCGGCCACAGATATAGGCATCCCACGTGCCCCAATTTCGATCGTCCGCAGTTTGCAAGCGTTCCGTGTAGCGCGCGCGCACAGCGGCGCTGAACAGCGTCGGACGGATAAAGTAGCCATCGTCTTCGAAGGCTCGGCGCTCCTCTGCCGTCAACTCGTGCGTCTTGCCCTCAGGGCAGCCATATCCGCAGCACCTCGCCCTCGTGCCCGGCGCCGACCAGCAGCCCGCCGTCGGCCTGCTGCACCGCGGCGATATTGGTCGATAGGCGGCCCCCGATAGGCACGTCCCACTTGGCCTCAGCGCCGAACGAGGTCCGCGCGACCGCACCCAACCGCGCAAAATCCGCAGTCGGCAACAACAATTCCAGTTCGCCATCGCCGTCGAAGTCGCCGGCCAGCCCCATGTCGAGGTTGCGCGAGCCGGGCAGGTGTGAGTTGTAGCCGTCGAGTTGGGTCGCGATATCAAGGGTCTGGCCGCGGCGCTGGTAGAATTCGACGATGCCGCCGCTATGCGGGGTGCGCACCACCGCCAGCTCCGGCTCATCCGCGGCGAAAGCGGCGATGGCCAGCTGATGGCGCCAGCGGAAACCCTGCCCAATCGCGTCGCCGCTGGCCAGCGGCAGCCCGTCGTCGGTGAAGACCACGAGGCGCGCGCCCTGCGCCGCATCGCTGACGGTGGCGACGATCTCGCGTCGGCCGTCGCCGTCGAGATCAGCCCACAGCGGTGCGATGCCCTCGCCCACGTCGAGATCGATCTGCCACAATGCCGCCAGCCCGGACACCGTCTCGACCAGTACCATCCCGCCTGCCTCCAGGTCGTCGCCCAACACCGCGTGCTCATAGCGGTTGGTCGGCCGGCTGTAGATCAGTAGGCGCTCGTCCTCATCGACGAGTATGCGGGCGTCGGGCAGCGCATTGAGCGCCAGGCGCTCCTCGCCGACATTGGAGAGCAAAACCAGCTCGCCCTGCGCAGTAATATAGGCCAGGCGGTCGTCGGCCAGTAGCGCCGGGTGGCTCAACTCGGAAGCCTCACCATCGACGATATTAGCCAGCCGTGGGCGCAAATCTCCCTCGATCGCCAATACCGGCGGCGTCCCCGGCGGCAATTGCGCTTCGGCCAGCGGCACGGGGGCGCTGGTACGATCGGCGATGCGGAAGGTCGCGATCCGCCCATCCTCCAGCGCCACCATCCACGCGCTGCCCCGACCCGCCGGCGCGGCTACTACCCACAGCGGCACCCCGTCGAGCGCAATATCGAGCGTCTCGCCCAGAGGCATACCGCCAGCGCCAGCGGCCAGGCGGTTGCCGTCGGCGCGGTGGTAGGTATAGCCGACGGCAGTGATACCGGTCGCGGCGGACTCATCTTCGGTGGACGGGCCGCTAGCGCCGCCGTCAACGGGCGATTCGGGCTCGTTGTTCGCTCCAGTCTCGATAGCGCCGTCCTGCGGCTTGCCCGTCAGCGGCGCACTCGTGGAGCTGTCACCGCCACAACCCAGCACCAGGGCCCAGACCAATACCGCGCCCAATCCATGCCACATCATCCGGCCGCCGCAGCTTTTGCATCTCGCGCCTGCCAACCTATTCTCCTCGCACCTGAATCTCGATGCTCACCTGTGCCCCCTGCGGGTCGAACGCCGCCCACGCCCCGCCGTCTGCAACCCAAAAAGTACCGGTCTGAAAATCGGCCCGCGTCCCCACCTTCCGCAAGGGCGTGCCGGCAACCGACACCCCGGCGACATTGGCGTCTTCTATTCGCAGCGTCAACTCGGGCACCTGCACCGGCAGGTCGAGTACGACCGCGGCGCCAGCGACGGCAACCTCGGCCATCTCGCGCATGCAGGCGTAGCGGGTGATCTCGCTGCAGGTGCGCCAGCGGGTGTACTCGCCGCGCGGGTCGCGTTCTGCGAGCCGCGCGACGACCTGCTTGAAAGCATTGTAACCGGCCCGATCCTCGTCGTGCATACCGTAAAAGCCCTGCCAGTGGCTGCACAAGACCACCGGTTGCTTCGCATCGATCAATTCGGGCAAACGTCCCCCCTGCAGATCGGCCTCGATATAGCGGTCGGCGTTTACTTCGCCATAGCCGGTCCACGAGCCGGTCCAGTCTTGGGTGCTGGCGATGATTTCGCCGGTGGCCTCGCCCCGTTTGCGGTCGCCGTGCCAGACCGGCACTTCGATATCGAGATTGCCAGCGATGCGTTTGAAAAAATAGGGCAGCGGCTCGCCGGTTACTGCGCGCACCGCCGCGCCCGCCACCCTGGCATAGAATTCCAACGTGTTGCCGCCAAAGCCGCCCGGCGAGGTCACGCCCGCGGGCGGCAAGCCGACATTGACCAGGATCTCGCAGGCCCGCGAGATATAGCGGAAGACCCGCTCTTCCTCGTCCACTGGCAGAGTCTGCCATTCGTACTGCTCCCAGATGCCCTCGGGCAACGGCTGGCAGGTGTCGGGATCGACGACCACGGTGTGGGTGATCATCTCGGGGGTGATGTCGAAATTGGGCGTAATCAACTCGCGGCACATCGCCAGCCAGTCCTCCTGCTGCGCACGACTGAACATCGGCAGCCCCTCGTCGATGCGGCCCAGTGCCGCCGGGCAGGGCACAATGCTGTACTTGCCCTTGACTCCGTGCTCCAGGCACCACTCGGCAAACTCGCGAGTGAACGACTCGGGATGCACCACCGGCACATCCTCCCAACGACGGTTTTCGCCGTCGACGAGGTTGCGGTCGCGCATAAAAAAATAGTTGAGATTGACCAGCAGCGTCGAGTCATCGAAGATGATCGACAGCGGCACCCGGTCGAGGGCGTGACGGGCGATTTCTACGCGCATGGTTTTCTCCTCAAGTGCAGGGCGAGCAAGCCGACCCCCATAGCCAATTGCATCCAGGGCGGCCCAAAACGGCAAGCCGCGGCGGCGACCATATTCCCACTTACTCAGATCAATGGCGACGCGCCCCGTATTGCAGAAACACCGCAACGAGGTATTTTCTTACCGTGCCCAATCGATCCGCGGGATATGGGTCCCATAGCTACCGTCCGGGCCTAAATCCGGTTGCGGCAATCCACCGCAGCGACTGGTGCCGCACATTTCACACGATCTGAGATTGCTATCGACACCCCTCAGAGCCGCTTAGGATGGCGAGGCAAACCGGCGCAACGCGCACACCGAAGGTACAGCGGTATAAGCGAAGGTGGTCCCCACCTACCGCACCGCCCACCTCGCAGCACCACCACTAAACGCCATGACGAATAACCGTCCCCTCGCCCACTGGCTCCTCGCCGTTTCCGCCCTCATTGTCATCCTCGTGATCTTCGGCGGCTGGGTGCGACTGACCCGCTCGGGCCTGTCCATCACCGAGTGGAATGTCGTCACCGGCGTCGTGCCGCCTTTGAGCGACCAGGCCTGGGAAAGCGAATTCGCCAAATACCGGCAGACCCCCGAGTACCGCATCGTCAATTACGGCATGGGGCTCGACCAGTTCAAATTCATCTACTACATGGAATTCGGCCACAGATTTCTCGGTCGCGTCGCGGGTCTGCTCTTTGTCGTGCCGCTCTTTTACTTTCTCTTCCGTCACCGGCTACCGCGCGCCCACATCCCGTCCTTCCTCGGCATCGGCCTGCTCTTTGCGCTGCAGGGTCTGGTCGGCTGGCTGATGGTCAAGAGCGGCTTGAACGACCGACCTCAGGTCAGCCATCTGCGGCTAACGCTACACCTGAGCTGTGCGCTAGCCCTTTTGGCCGCCTGCCTGTGGCGGGCCTTCGACTATCTATCGCCGGCGGCCATCCAGCAAACACCGCGCGGCGTGCGCCGACTCTGCGCCGGGCTACTGGCCGCCCTCTGCTTGCAGATCGCCGCCGGTGGTCTGGTTGCCGGACTCAAGGCTGGCCACATCTCCGATACCTTTCCCAAGATGTTTGGCGCCTGGATACCCACGGGCTTGTGGGCAATGCAACCCCCACTGGTCAATCTGATCGACAATGCCGCCACGGTTCACTTCCAGCACCGGTTTTTCGCCTTCGCGGTGTTGGCACTGGCGCTGTGGTCGTGGTGGGTGATCCGCCGCCAGGCGCCCCACCTGCAAACCGCCGCGCTGTGGGTCCTCGGTCTGGTCGTCGTACAGATCGGCCTCGGGGTCGCCACCGTACTCCTGCACGTACAGCTGGGACTGGCCTCATCGCACCAGGCGGTGGCAGTGGCGCTCTTTTGCGCCGCGCTCTTCCTCTGCCACCGCGCCAGCGGCGACGCTATCTAAGCAAATCGCTCGCCGCGAGAAAGTCGCCCAGGCCCCGGGCGATATTGTCCTCCAGCAGCAGATAGCCCCGACCATTGGGATGGACCGAGTCGAACATCAAGTCGGCGCGCCACCAGATGCCCTCGAAGATAAACTCGACGATGGGTAGACCGTAATCGGCAGCCAGATCCAGTTGCAGTTGGTGGTAGGCGAGCCCGTCTTCGATGCGGTTCTGCAGCCAGTGGTCGGCAGGGGTGGTGTCGATCATATCGGGATGCGCGAAGCTCAAAAGCGCCACTGCCACGCCTTCGCGGTGGAAGCCCTCGATGATCGCGGTCAGATTCGCCCGCGCCTCGGCGGTCGCCACGCCCTGGAACATGTCGTTGGCCCCCAGCTCGACGAGTGCCAGCGCCGGGTCGTGGCCCAGGGCCTCGGGCAGCCGCAGCAAGCCATCGCGGGTGGTCGCTCCGGGCACGCCGAGATTGACCAGTGGTAGCTTCAGCCGCGCGGCGAGTTGGGCCGGATAGGCGGAATCGGGCAGCGCGCAAGCGAAGTCGAAAGGGATGACCTTGCAGCCAGAGCCGAAACCGAAAGTGAGGCTCGTGCCCAGCGCGACTATCGTCTGCCCCTCGCGCCACTCGACCGCGGCCTGCTGAGGTGCGGAGAGCGGGTTGTCGTCGCCGTTGTCACTGCAAGCCGCAAGCAGGAGCAGTACGGCGGTGCAACAGTGCCATACGGCCCACCTTTTCACACCGAATCCCCTTTGAGCCGGGCGATGCGGGCGCAGGAAGCGTCAATGCGAGCTTCGTCGATTTTCCCATCGTCCAACAGTCGGCGGATACAGGTGCAGGCGCGGGATACCGCGTCCTCCTGATAGAGCGTGTTGTTAGCCAGTATAATGATATCGATCCCGGCCAAAAGCGCCCGCTCGATCGCGATCTCGAAGCCGTAGTGGTTGGCGACGGCCCCCATTTGCACATCATCGCTGATGACGACCCCGTCAAAGCCCAGTTCACCCCGCAGCAGACCGCCGATCGCCGCGCGCGACAGGGTCGCCGGGAAGTCGGGGTCGATCGCGCGATTGAAGACGTGGGCGGTCATTACCGCATCGCAAGCGCCCGCAGCAATCAACTCGGCGTAGGGCTCGAGTTCGACGCGGGACCAGGTCTGGGTCACATCGACGAGGTCCATGTGCGAGTCGTCGGCTGCCGAACCGTGCCCGGGAAAGTGCTTGAGCGTGCAGGGCACACCACGGGCGCGGTGGCCCTCGATAAAAGCCCGCGCGTGGCGCACGACCTCGGCCGGATCGGCAGAGAAGCAGCGCCCGATGCCGCCGATGACCGGGCTGTCGGGGTTGAGGTTGAGATCGACGACCGGCGCCAGATTGAGGTTAAAGCCCAGGTTCAACAGTCCCCCCGCAGTCTCCGCTCCGGTGCGGCGCGTTTCCTCGGGATCGCCCGTGCCCAGCGCCTGCGCCGAAGGCAACTCGGGGAAGCCGACCTGCTCGCGCAACCGCCGCACCTGCCCCCCCTCCTGATCGACGGCCACCAACAATCCGCCCCCCGCTGCTTCTTGTAGCACCCCGATCAACGCGCGCACCTGGTCGGCCGACTCGATATTGCGCACCGGGCTCTGGAGCGGCACATCGTAGTCGAAGAGCACCACGCTGCCCAGGCGGTGTTGCTCCAGGTCGCGGAGGACGGGATCGCCCGGCGCGGCCACCAGTCCGCGAAAGCCGGCCATCAGCAACTGCCCGATCTTGGCGTCGAGATCCATCAGTCTTTGCGCCCTTCGCCGGGCGGGCAACCGGCGGCAAGCAACGGCAACAGGACCATATGCCAGCGCATTATGTGGCCTCGTAGCGATTGATTATCTGCGTGTCGAAAGTACCGTCGCCGGCGATCCGCCGCACGGCCAACGAGATTTTATTATCGGCGTCGAGGGCCTCCCACAGGCGTGCTGGATCGTCGAGGGACAATAGATAGGGCGTGCCGAAAAAAGACGGCAGCGGGTCGCCGTCACCGGCATAGGTGGTAATCGCATAGCCGCAGCCCGGCTCAATGCGGTCGAAACGGAAGAAATGGCGCTCGCTGTGCTCAGGGCCGAAAGGGCTGGCTTTGAGGATCGACAACCAGGCCTCTTCGGCGTCGAGGTCTATATAGCCGGAGATCCGCGGCGTGTGGTTGGGCGCGTCCGATTCGTGATGCCATGCGGCGAGGCTATCGGCGAGGTTGCGCCCGGCGGCAAAACCATCGTAGACGGCGTCGGTCTGGATGCCATTGGTCGCGATATAGCGCCGGCCGCAAACCCGCATGGCGTTGTAGATGATATTTTCGGGATCTTCCAACTGCGCGGGGTCGGCCGCCTCGGTCCGCAACAGGTCGTTCTCGCCAACAAAAACCCGATTGCGGCTATTGGCGCTGCGTCCCATGATCCAGTAGACCTGCACCCAATCCCCTTCCGGGCTCCTGCCCTGGACGATCCCCCGTCCTGGATAGGGATTTTCCGCCAGTCGTTCCTGTAGATTGGCCGCTGCAATCTCTTTCACCATAGCCTTCTCCTCCACCATTGCCATTCGCCCGAAATATTATAGCACAACACTCTATCCTTCGAAAGCCACCAACGCCCTTGTGCCGTCTACGGTTACCACAGGTCCGTCGGCGGCACAAGGGAGGATTTTTTGCGGGCGACGACAGGGGAAACCTTGCAGCGGAACGGACCACCCCGCGACGGCTCAATCGACCACCTGTGCAAAAAAATACGGGGCGCCGCCCGTGTACAGATGGCCCCTCGTAGAGGCAATTAATCGTGGCGGTCTTCTACCGCGACATAAGTTATCGGTGGAGTGTGTTTCTCAAAAAGTTGCCGGGTCTCCGGCGCCAACCGCCGAAAGACCTGCGGCGTCAGCACCATCCCGTTGGACGGCAGCAGCGCGGCGGTGTTGACCGTCTGTCCGAAGAGATCGAAGCGCTTGTCGTCGCGCGTGCCGATCTGCCCACAGCACACCGGACCGCAATGGGCCTTGACCACGTGGCGGCAGGGCCTGTCGCCGTCGGCGAAAAAGCGGTCACCGCGCTGCCGCAACTCGCGCAGGGCCAGCACCCCGGCATCGATCCCCTCGACGGGAAAGGCCAGTAGCGCCGCATCGCCGATGAATTTGACGACCTTGCCGCCACCCGCCGCGACGATATCGCCGATAAGTTCGTAATAATCAGAAAGTACCGCGAACAACTGGGCCTCGTCGAGATCGCGGACGAAGGGCGCGAAATCTTTGAGGTCGGAAAACGCGATCAGTACCTCGGGCTGCTCGGGGATCTGAATCGAGTCAAATCCGTGCATCTTGTGCTTCTCCTTGTCGCAAGTGGTTTTAACAGCGGCCCGTATGTCCGCCAGTAGAAAGGAGAATCGCCAGTCCGTGCATCTGGCAGTTGGGAAAACCAGTTGGAGGAGCACCACCGCGGGTTTGGCGTTGGCGCCAACAAAATACCCCACCACCAATTCCGTTCCTGTGACACAAGTCACCTTTGGGGAATATTTCACCGCTCGCGGCGGCACATCTGGTTATATAGAATGGCGAACGGGCGACAATGCCGAAAAACCCAGAGGAAAGACCGATGGCAGCAACCGCGCAGTGGAGCGAAGGCGAATTAGTGCGCCAGATCAGCGCCGGCGACCCCCAGGCCCTGACCCATCTCTTGCAGACCTACCAGGAGCGGGTCACGCGGGTTCTTTGTCCCATTCTCAGAAATCCCATGGATGCCGAAGAGGTCGCCCAAGACGTGTTTCTGACCGTCATCGCCAAAATTGACCAATTCCGCCAGGTTTCCAGTCTGGCCACCTGGATCCACCGTATCGCCGTCAACGCCGCCCCGATGCGCAAGCGACGCCACAAAATCGCCGATCTCTCACTCGACGATCTCGCCCTGCCCGCGCTGCCCCTGGAAAGACTAGCGGACGACTGGTCTGCCGCGCCCGAAGGACCGCGCCCTGCGCAGCGAAACCCGGGCGCTGATCGCGGCGGCCATTGACCGGCTCGATGGCAAGTACCGCACGGTCTTCATCCTGCGCGAGGTCGAAGAATTTTCCACCGCCACCACCGCAGAGATCCTCGACCTCAGTCCCGCGGCGGTAAAAACGCGCCTGCACCGGGCACGGCTCTTTCTACGCGCTGAGTTGGCGGCCTATTTCGGCGCCGAAGCCCGCAGCACCGGCTACGCCCGCGCCAGTTGATCCCCCAAAAAAGGGCCGATACTCTTTCCACGGCTGGAGAACGCCGTAAAAAGGGCACCGGCCCGAACTGCAGAACAGAAATCGGCCTACTTGCTGCGCTTGAGTACGGGTAGCCCGTTTTTGCTTTCGGATACTTCGTAGCCGTCGGGCACGGCGTCGAGAGCCCCCTCCTTCTGCGTCTTGGCAAAGAAGTAGATCGTTTGCGAATTTCCGTTCTTGAGCGTGGTCGTCTGGGAGTGCAAAATATACGTAGACCCCTTGGAATTCGTATACGAAAAAGCCATAATCATCTCCTTGGTCTTTGAGAGAGATGCATCAAAACCGCATCATCCGCAGACGGATAATGCGCGACTTTACTATGAGGAGGGGGGAGGCTTTCTTACAAAGCTAGGCCATCCAGCCAAATTCGCAACTACTTTTATTTTCAACCTTTAACTCGCAAAGGGCCGAGCGGCCGCCAGGCGTCGGTCAAAACCGCTCTTGACTATGGGCAAAAAATAACATAAACTATATAATTCTATATCCTTAGGAATCTGTATAGCTGCGTCAAATAATGCTTTTCTATATCGTTATCAAGAACTTAGCAAAAGATCAGGAGTAGTACATGAGCAATTTCAGCGTCGAGGTTCGATCGGACGAACCCTTTGAAAAAGCGTTGCGGCGCTTTACGTCTAAAACCCGCAAGGCCGGCTTGCTGCGCGACTTGAAAAAGCGGCGTTTCTACACCAAACCCTCCGTGCAAAAGAAAATCAACCGCCAGAAGAGCATCCGCCGGCAACAGAAGGCCGCCCGGATGGCCGAGTCGGGCTTTGTCCGCGGCGGGCGCGGTGGCGCCGGTGGTGCCGGTGGTGCCGGTGGACGCGGCGGCGCTGGTGGACGCGGCGGTGGCGCCGGCGGTGCTGGCGGGCGCGGTCCGCGCTAGGCCTTTTTGGCCCCAGATTTTCTCTGTACCCGCAACGTATGGTGGGCCCCATCGCCCAGACCCACCATAAGCAACCAGGAGGTAACCCAATATGTCCGAACGTCAAAACGGCTCCGTCAAGTGGTTTGACAGTTCCAAGGGATTCGGTTTTATCCAGCGCGAGGGGCAGGACGATGTCTTCGTTCACTACAGCGCTATCCGCGGCGAGGGCTTCCGCTCGCTAGAGGAGGGGCAGCAGGTCGAGTTCGAGACGGTCGATAGCCCCAAGGGGCTCCAGGCTCGCGACGTGGTCGTCAGCGGCGGCGCATCCGGCGGCGAGTCCGCGCAGGCCCCGGCCGCCGAATAACCCATTCTAATCGCCATATAAAAACGCGCGGCGCACCNGAGTGTGCCGCGCGTTNTGTTTTGTTCGTGCAACCGCAGTCTAGTGCGTCTGCACGAACTCTACCGACTCGCCGCTGGGCCCNGTGAAAAAGGCGATTGTCACGTTCAAAGAATCCAGCTGCACATCCTTCGGCTCCATCGTCACCTCGTAGCCGGCCGCGCGCACGTGTTCGGTGGCGGCGCGGGCGTCGTCGACGGCNAGGGCGAAGTGGGTCACCGGGTCGTTGGGGCTCTCGCTGCCCTCGGCGGGGGATTCGGCCGTCGGGGCGAAGAGTTCCATATNGCTGCCGTCGCCGGTGTCCANTAGCACGATCTTGCGCTCTGGCGCGCCGAACTCGGCGATGGGCTCCATTCCCAGCACGTCGCGGTAAAGGCGCAGTGAGGCCTCCCAGTCGCGCGCTTGCACCGCCACGTGGTGCATACCACAACCGGCGATGACGGCGTTTTTATCTCCTATCGACATAGCGTTTCATCCTTTCTTTAAGTCGCCAACAAAGTAGGCCACCACCCGGCGGGCGGCAAGACAGATCCCCCTTGCCCAAAAGCACTGTGACCCCGTCCTTTGGGGGTATGACCTATCGCGGGTACATACTGAGGGGCGCGACCGCACTGTACCTGACCCTGTGCTATAGTCCCGCGACGGGATCCGAGTGGGGTCTGCGCGCGGGCGGGCTCTACGGAGCGACCGAACTGGCGGANGGCCTGGGTTTCGGCCTGTCCGGCTTTGTTCGGCGCCCACTGTCGCCGCGCTACCACATCGAATTCGGCGGCGGCTACGGCCGCCTGCGCGGCGCCGACTACACCACTGATCTGGCCGTGGCCGAAGGCCGCCTGCGCTACGCGTTGGGTCGGGGGCAGTTCTGGCGCGCCGACCTCTACGCCGGGGCCGGCGCCCTCCGCTACGACCTGGCCGATTCGCCGCCCCAGACCACGCCCGACGCCGACGCCATCGGCTGGAGCACCACCGCGCCCGTAGGCATTGGCTTCCAGCGCCCCCTCGGCCCCGGGCGAAGACTGGATCTCGACCTGGGCTACACCTACACGCTGCGCGACGATATCAACCGCGCGATCCTCGAAAAGGGCAATGACGGCTACTGGTCGCTGACCGTCGGCCTGGTCTTCGGCGGTGCTGATCCCGCGCGGTCGCCGCCGCGTGCGAAATCGACCACGACCAGTGCCGCGACGGCAACCGCCCCATCCGTTGCGGAAACCGATCGCGACGACGACGGGCTCAGCGACCGCGACGAGACGCAGCGCTACTATACCAATCCGGTCATGCGCGACAGCGACGGCGACGGGCTCGACGACCGCGAGGAAGTCGAAATCTACTTGACCGACCCCAACCGTCCCGACAGCGACCGTGGCGGGGTCGGCGACGGCGCCGAAATCGCCCGCGGCGCCGATCCCCTCGACTCTGGCGACGACTTCGTCCCCGAATCNATACTCGAAGAGGAACCCGTACCCCTACCGCCGGTCCGCGGCCCACTGCCGGCGGTCTTCTTCCCCGCCGGTGGCACGGTGCTAGTCGGCGACGCCCGCGACAACCTCCGCCGCGTCGCCAACTTCATGCGCCANGAAGCCCACCGCACGCTCGAATTGCGCGGCCACTCCGACAGCGTCGGCTCGCGCGCGGCCAACCTGCGACTTTCGCGCCAGCGCGCCGAAGCCGTGCGCGACCATCTCATCGAACTCGGCGTCGAGCCTCGCCGCCTCAAAGTTCGTGCCCTAGGCGAGCGCGATCCCATCGCCTCCAACGCCACCGAGCAGGGCCGCCTCAAAAACCGCCGCGTCGATCTAGTCCCGCGCTAGCGCCGCAAACCGCGCGACCGTCTGCTCCAGGTCGCAGCCGTATACCGCCCGATTCGCCGCCAACACCTGCTCGACCCGCGCCGCTGGCAGCGCGCCAATACCGCACTGCGCCCCGACCAACGCGCCGGCAATGCCCGCATAGCAATCGATATCCGCATAGCGCCGCCAGCGCCCGTCCCCGTCGAGATCCCCCTGATTCGCCGCTATCTGCAGTGCGGTCCAGGGATCGGCCGGATGCGCCAGCAGCGCCGCGCAGGCGATGGCCAGTGCCCTGTAGGGATCGAAGACGCTGAAATACCGCAATTCGCGTGCGAGCAACTCGGCAAGTTCCGGCCCTTGCTTTCCCCTTGCCTTTGCCAATAAGCGCGGCATCTGCTCGGCGATGAACGGCCCCCCGAAATACCCACCCAGGCACAGCGGATCTAACGCCAGCAATTCATCGACCAGCACCCGCGCCTCCATCCCCTCAAGCGCCAACGCCTGACCCGCCGCCAGCAACGCCGTGGCCTCCCGNGCGTAGCCCACGTCAAAAAACGCCGCCCCGTACGCCGCCCGATACGCCCCCTCCGCATCCCCTGCAAATAGCAGCCCCAGCGATGGTAGCGCCAGCAATCCCGCCATCGTCGGATAATTGAGCCCGACGCTGCGCGTGGCCAGGGCCTCCGCCGACACGCCCGGATAGCGCGGCGAAACATCCCCCAAATATCCGCGACTCACCCCCTCCCACATCTCGAACTGCCCCCGCGCCAACTCGTNGTATCCCGCAAAGAAATCTCCCGGCCGTTCAAACACATCCAAAAAGCGCCGCGCCACCTCCCGCCCATCCGGCACCCGCCCCAACTCAATCGCCAATTCCATAAACAGCCAATTGTAGCGCACGTCATCGGTCCCCGTCCCCGCCGGCGTCCCTCCCCGCCAAACCCCATGCGGCCCGACCTGCCCTTCAAACACATGAAGATCATCAATCCACTTTTCCCCAGTTCTCTTTTCCACCGCATCCGGCTCCGCAAACTCGAACGGCGCCCCCAAAGCATCTCCCAAAGCCTGGGCATAAACAGACCCCCGTATCCTATCCTCCAAAGTCACTCCCATCTAACCCTCTCCCATATAAACAGACGCCCTCTTCTAGCTGCTTCTACTCAGCGAAGGGTGCAAGCACAAAAAAAACCGGCAGAAAACCTCTGCCGGCCTTGCACTACAACACCTTTCCCCCCCCCTACTCCGACCCCACCGGGTCCCCCTCCGGCGGCCGCGTCTCCAACTTGCTGCTGACAATAATCCGCGCACAGGAATTCCAGTGCAAAATCGCGTCGTCGTTTTCGGGTCCACTCAGCGCCGCCGCCTTCTCGTACCACTCCATCGCCCGACTCAGCAACTCAAAGGCATCGAAACGCGCGCCCGGATAATTGCGCACCAGCCGCGCCTTGCCCTGCCGCTCGTGCACCAGCCCGGTGTAGTAGTCGCGCGCATATTCGTCGCCCAGTTGCGGGACCAGGTCAAGGGCGGCGTTGATGCCCTTGTTGGCCTCTTGCTCGAACTGGTCGGTCAGCGCCAGAATCAGCCCAACTAGCGCCTGCTGGTTTTCGGGATCGACCTCGAGAATGTCGCGACAGATGCTCTCGGCCACGCGCGGCTGGTTGAGCAAGCGGTAGCGCTCGACGCGCTCCAGTGCCTTGGGAATGGCTTCGCGGTGGATCTTCTTGGGTTCGAACATCGGCTGCTCCTCCGCCTGGGGCGCACCCGCGGCTCGTAGTCAGGGCAGCAGGTGGAAGAAAATGTAGGCCGCCAGCCCCGTGCCTACCAGTGCACCGCCGTAACACAGAATGGAAAGGCCGGGTACCCGAACGCCCAGTTCGTAAATCGTGAAGCGGATCCGGTGTGCCGCGTGATAGAGCGGCATCACGATCATAATCAAGAAATAGAGCTTGGCCAGAGGATGACTGATCAGTTCGCGCATCGCCTCGTAGCCATTGACCTCCGCGCCAGCCAGCCCCAGATGCGGAGCCAGACCGTTGATGAAGAGGTGCATCGGGATCAACATCGCGGCGACCATTCCGCCGGCGGCGAACAAGCCCCACCAGAAGGGCTCGGTCTTGTCTCGCTTGTAGTGGTTCATGGCCTATATCACAGGAAAAAGTAGCCGATCGCCGCCGAGACGACGAAAAAGCCGACGAAGGTGCTGGCGGTCATCATCTTGGGCGGCACGGTAAATCCGCCCAAGCGCAGGACCTGAACCCGGCCGACCACACCCAGCCAGGTGACGGTGTGATAGAGCGAAAACAGGAAGGCCACCGCGTAGAATACGAGGAATTTCGGCGTCAGCAGCGAACTCTGGAAGGTTGCGTAGGCCTCTGGGCCCTTGGTCAGCAGAAACAACTGGTAGAGGAAGAGCAACACGAAGGCCGCGACGAAGACGCTGCTCAGCTCGCGCATCATAAACATAAAGTAGCGCCCGCTTTTCAGCCACCAGGTCGGTGACATCTTGGGCTTGTAGGCGTCGTATTGGTACTCGATATGCGGCTGGCTCATTTGTTCCCCCAGGGCATGAGAAAAGATTTGGCCCAGTTGTTGGTCGTCTCAACCTTGGTGCGCTGGATGGCGGCGGCCGGATCGACGTCTTTGGGGCACACCACCGAACACTCGCCGATAAAGGTGCATTCCCAGATTCCCTCGCTGCTGGCGGCGACGACCGTGCGCTGAGCATAGCCCTGGTCGCGCGAGTCCATGTTGTAGCGGTAGGAAAGCGCCAGCGCCGCCGGGCCGACGAAGACGTCCTCGAGCCCATAGACCGGGCAGGCGGCGTAGCAGAGCAGGCAGTTGATGCACTGGCTGAACTGCTTGTAGTCCTTGAGTTCCTGCGGCGACTGCAGGTACTCGCCCTCGGAGACGGGCTTTTCCTCCTCGCGGATGATCCAGGGCTGGACCGCCTTGAGCTTGGTCATGAAGTCCTCGACATCGACGACCAGATCGCGCACGATCGGAAAATTGGCCAGCGGCTGGACCACTATCTCGTTGGGGTAGTAGTCTTTGAGGAAGGTAGCGCAGGTTAATTTGGGCTCGCCGTTGACCATCATGCCACACGAGCCGCACACGCCCATACGGCACGACCAGCGGTACGAGAGCGTGCCGTCCACCTGGTCCTTGATGTAGTTGAGCGCGTCGAGGACTACCCAGTCCTCCTGATAGGGAATCTGATAGACTTGCTCGGTCGGCTCGTCCTCCTGCTCGGGCCGGAAGCGGGTCACCCGCATAGAGATAGTCTTATCGCTCATAGCTCCTCGTTAATAAAGGTAAATCAGTATTTGCGTTCTTCGGGTTGCCAGCGGGTAATCACCACGTCGAGATAATCGATGCGCGGGTCGCCGCCGTCGGCGTCGCGATAAGCCAGCGAGTGCTTGAGGAAATTTTCATCGTCGCGCTCCTCGAAATCGTCGCGCGAATGCGAGCCGCGAGACTCCTTGCGCAACAGTGCCGAATGCGCCACTGCCTCAGCCACATCCAGCAAAGAGCCCAACTCCAGCGCCGCGGTCAACTCGGTGTTGAAGACCGACGAACTGTCATCGACCTTGACCCGCGCATAGCGTTCCTTGAGCCTGGGGATTTCCTCGCAAGTGGCCTTGAGGCTCTCCTCCTCGCGGTAGATGCCCGCTCCCGCGTCCATCGTCGTCTGCAGGTCGGTGCGAATATCGGCGATCCGCTCGGTGCCTTCGTTTTTGAACAACTGCTTCTCGATGCGCTCCTCCTCGTCGACGGCCATGTGCTCAAGGCTACTGTAGGACGGCATCTTGGTCTCGCGCGCGGTCTGCACGGCGTGCTCGCCAGCGCGCTTGCCGAAAACCAGCAGCTCCGACAGCGAGTTGGAGCCGAGACGGTTGGCACCGTTGATGGTAGCACAGGCGGTCTCACCCGCGGCGTAGAGACCGGGGATTGGCGTGGCCGCGTTGATATCCGTGTGGATGCCGCCCATCATGTAGTGGACCACCGGGCGCACCGGCACCGGCTCGTAGACCGGGTCAATGCCGACATAGTTCTTGGTCAACTCGCGCACAAAGGGAATGCGCTCATCGATTTTCTTCTCGCCGAGGTGGCGCAAGTCGAGATGGACGTAGGTGCCGTAAGGACCGTCGAAAACCCGGCCGGCCTTCTCCTCGTGCACGAAGGCGCGCGAAACCATGTCGCGAGGCCCCAGTTCCATCTTGCCGGGCAGGTACTCGCTGAGGTAGCGATCGCCCTTGTTGTTGATGAGATACCCGCCTTCGCCGCGCGAGGCCTCAGTCATCAGGATCCCGGTGCCGGGCAAACCCGTGGGGTGGTACTGCACGAACTCCATGTCCTTGAGCGGACAGCCGGCCTGATAGGCCATCGACATCCCGTCGCCGGTCTTAATCGCGGCATTGGTCGTGAAGGGAAAAATGCGGCCTCCGCCGCCGGTGCATACGATTACCGCCTTGGCGGGTATCGCATGAATGGCGCCCGATCGCACGTTGATCGCGGCTACGCCCGCTGCCGCACCTTCGTCGTTGAGCAGCAGCTTGGTCACATACCACTCGTCGTAGCGGTGAATGCGGTCGAATTGCAGCGAGGTCTGGAATAGCGCGTGCAGCATGTGGAAGCCGGTCTTGTCGGCGGCGTAGAGCGTGCGCTCGACCGACATGCCGCCAAAGGCGCGCACGCTGATCCGACCGTCTGGATCGCGACTCCAGGGACAGCCCCAGTGCTCGAGCTGGATCAGTTCTTCGGCGGCTTCTTTGACAAATGCCTCGACCACATCCTGATCGGCCAGAAAATCACTGCCCTTAATGGTGTCGAAAGCGTGCAGGTCGAGACTGTCTTCCTTGTCGTCTCGAATCACGCCGGCCGATCCGCCCTCTGCCGAAACCGTGTGGCTGCGCATGGGGTAGACCTTGGAGACAAGACCGACGCTAATGCTCTCATCGGCCTGGACGGCGGCGATCGCCGCCCGCAGGCCCGCGCCACCGCCGCCTACGATCAGTATATCATGGTTGGGTGCGTTCAAGGGACAACACTGCTTGGATAAGTGGTTAAAAAGNAAGGATCTGCATATCGCCGAATCCGATCCTTGCGGTTTGCAACNTANCNAANATAACGGCTAATAGCCATAGGGGCAACTNCCCGCNCGTTTTGCGGGCGCCCGGCGCCGCCAGACCCTGTTTTCGCGCAATCCCTGCCTGCCCGATGCGGTATATTATGGCAGGTTTGCCGCCCTTGACCGACGGGCGAGCCCCTGATCTACCCCCACTGCAGCCCCGCCGGCGCCGCTGTCTGCGTTTCCCACCGCAAGCGGAGGAAGAGGTGGCGTGACCGGCCCTGTGCGGAGGACGTTCTGATATCGACCGCGGCCTTCGGTAGCAGTATCCACGGCCCGGCAATGGACCTTTTGCCCCAAATATTTCTACCTGTTGCACTTAGCGGTCGGCGGCGACGCTGAGATCGCCCGCATCAACTACGTCGTATCCGTCTTCCGTTGAGCACCGGCGACACAGGCCAGCCTCAACAAACAAGCCATCTTTGTGCCGTCGTCCCGGCCAACCGCTTTCGATGAGGACCAATCTGCCGCCCGAGAACGGCAAAGGCCCCCGACTCATACACGAGCCGGGGGCCTATAAGCAATATGCCTTGCAGGTCGCTTATAGACCGGCGACCAGTGCTATACCGATACCAATGTCCTCATCGCGAGCAATGCCGTCATAGGCATTGAGGGCAATGCCGACATTGAGTGCCATCGTATCACTCAGCATGTAATCGAGATTCGGTGCCACGTCGATGCTAAGCCAATCGCCAATGTTGTCCGTGTTGGTGCTGACGAACACGTCGAAATAGAAGATCATCTTGTCGTTGATCTCCTTAACCGGCTCGAGAAACAGATCAATACCTACGCCAACCGGTGCGAAGCCCTTGAGCAAGCTGATCTGCAGATGCTCGTTGACCGACATGCCGCCGATTTCCTGCACGTTCTGGATGCCAATCGCCAGGCCTGGATCTTCATGATCGCCGACTGGAGCCAGCAAATTGACCGTCGCCGCACGGCTCTCGCCGAGGCCGTATTTGGCGCCGATTAGCGCATGCGAAAAAGCGCTGCCGCCATCGGCTAACACGCCGGAGCCAATGTTGACGCCCACTTCAATCTGATCGTTGATTGCGGTCTTGCCCATGATCATGATATCGCCTTTGGCGATATCGGCGACATCGCCGGCACTCAGTGCGGCGGTCACGCCCTTGGATCCAGCCTCACCATTGAGTGAGAAGAACGGATCGTAATGCTGACCAAACGCATTGCTGACACACAAGACCATCAACGCGCCAGTTAAAATAATTGTAGTTCTCACAGAGAACTGCCTCCCTTAGGTGTAATGGTGGATGAAGTGATTGGTGCTGCACCAATTAGGGGGTAAGTGACGATTTTAGCAAGCGACAATTTCGTTTTTTGGCAGTACAGGACGCTAGCCAAGCAGTCATCGATCTGAATGGAGCGCTTTAGGCCTGCAAGCAATGCAGGAGTGCATTTTCCGGCCTGCTCTTTATCGACGTGCCGCAGGCCGAGACCGATCCGCTGATAACCGTCCTGGCGCTGCAGCTTAAAGGGTCCGGTCGATCTCTACCGCAGATAGCTACTCGTAGCCGAACTCCCGCACCGCGTCCTCGTCGAAGCCCATAAAGTGCGCCAGTTCGTGTACCAGGGTGATCTCGACTTCGCGCGCCAATTCGCCCCGGTCGGGAAAATCTTCTTCCAGAGGTCCCTGGTACAGCGCGATGATCGGCGGCAAATCACCGCTGTCCTCGAAGCGCCGCTCGGGCAGCGGCGTGCCCGAGAACAGACCGTAGATGACTTCCGCGGGATCGCCAGTGATCTCCTCGACGACCGCGGGGTCGGGCCAGTCCTCGATGACGATGGCCAGATTGTCGAGTGCCTGCCGGAACTCCCCCGGCAGACGCTCTAAAGCCTTTTCGACGAGTTTTTCGAACGCGCGGCGACACATGGGTGGTTACCAGTCGGCGACGCTGCCGTCGTTGGGGTAGTAGAGCTCGCCGCCGAGTTCCTCGGCGTAGTCGATGTTCTTCTCGACCTCCGACTCGATCAGCTCGAAGCCCAGACCCGGCCTGGTCGGC
>PBOD01000055.1 GCA_002724215.1 Gemmatimonadota bacterium
GGCTTCATCCTCCACGTGGTGTCGCTGCATCCGCCTTTCGACGATTGTGCAAATTTCTAGACTGCTGGCTCCCGTAGGAGACTGGCCCTTGTCTCAGTGCCAGTGTGACCGTTCACCCTCTCAGGCCGGCTACGCATCGTCGCCTTGGTAGGCCATTACCCCACCAACTAGCTAATACGACGCGGGCCCATCCCCAGGCGACAGCTTACAAGTAGAGGCCATCTTTAATAACGAGTCATAAACTCGCCATATCATTCGGTATTAGCACCTCGTTAGAAGTGTTATCCCCAACCCGGGGGCAAGTTGCCCACGTGTTACTCACCCGTTCGCCACTGTACTCGTCACCCGAAGGCGACTTTCTCGTTCGACTTGCATGACTAAGACACACCACAAGCGTTAGTTCTGAGCCAGGATCAAACTCTCCGTGAAAGGAAAATCTGATATACTACTTTTTTTAATCCAAGCTCTTCAACGCTGGACCCTCATGCACGTTATTCGATTTTCAAAGATCAGTCGCTCAGGAAACAGAGCGTAAACATCAAAGGTAGGATCAAATCCCGCCTTTGTCAAGAGAAGCAGGACAGCTCGTCAGCGAAATACACTGGAAAGCCGCCATTCTCAAGAGCCTTAAAATATAGGCCTTCTTTTTTATTTGGCAAGGTTCCAGCCCCCTTTTTTTCTATATTATTCAAAATCCTTGGCCAGAACGCGGCCCAGAACCTCGGTCGCCCGGATTCGCACCCCCGTATTCTTGTCTTCCAGGGCCTTTTTGAGGACGGGGATCGCCTGCGGCAACTGGAGGAAGCCCAGTGATTCGACCGCGCGAATCCGCACGGTGGGCTCCTTGTCCTCCTCGAGGACTTTGGCCAACGCACCGACCGCGCGGCGATCCTTGACACCGACCCTACCCATGTGCGCCGCAGCGGCCGCCCGCACCGCCGGATTATTGTCATCGATAGCCACTTTGGCCAACACGGGCACGACGCGGCGATGACCGATGACCTTCAGCATCAGCGCCGCGTGCAGGCGCACGCTTTCCTCCTTGTCGCCGAAGGCCTTCTGGATAATGGGAATGCTGTTGACCGTGCCCGCAT
The DNA here is from genome assembly GCA_002724215.1 of Gemmatimonadota bacterium. Classification (GTDB taxonomy): domain Bacteria; phylum Latescibacterota; class UBA2968; order UBA8231; family UBA8231. Next base: position 1,095 of record PBOD01000055.1, read on the forward strand.
CCTTGAGTGCCTCAACTGCGCGAATGCGCACCTGGGGACTCGGGTCCTTGAGTGCTTCGGACAGCACCGTCATGGATAACCGACCACCGATAAAGCCCAGTGCCTCGACCACCGCGATGCGCACAGTGGGGCTTTTGTCCGACAACCCCTGGCGCAGGATGATGATGCCCTGGCGACCACCGATCCGACCGAGTCCCTCGGCAGCCTTCATGCGGATCTCGGGATTTTTGTCCTGCAACATGGTGCGCAGGGCGAAGACGCCTGGCCCCTGAGCCGGTGCCGCAATCGGCAGCGCTAGCCACGCCAACAGGATCAACGCGCGCATATCAGCCCCAGCTGGCAGCGCCTTCCAACTCGCCCTGCCGCTCCTCGGCGATGCGCTCGAAATAACCGCTCTGGCGATACGCAACCAGCGGGTCGGCCGCAGCGCCCAACTCCTGGCGCACGACCGCCAACAGGGGACGCACGTCCGTGTCGTAGGCATTGCGCAGGATTTCCTCAGCCGCCACGGTATCTTCCTCGGCCTGGGCTTCGGCAAGCGCCGCCCGATCGACCAGCAACGCCCGGGCGTATGCCGTCTGGATATTGAGCACCGACTGGATCATCGCCTCGACCTTGGGCTTGATGATGTGGCTCTGGTCAATCATGTAGGCGATATTGGCCGCTGTGCCGCGCCGCTCGGCGTTGAGAATCTCGTGGTAGATCAGAAAGACTTCGTAGAGGTTGACCGAACCGGTGGTTAGGTCGTCGTCAGCATATTTGCGGTTGTTGAAGTGAAATCCGCCCAGGCGCCCCTCGTCGAGTAGCAGGGCGACGAGATGCTCAATATTGGTGCAGAGCGGATGGTGCCCGAGGTCGACCAGCACTTCGGCCTTGGGCCCGGCCTTGATCGCAAAATTTAGCGCCATGCCCCAGTCGGCGATGTCGGTGTGGTAGAAGGCCGGCTCGAAGAACTTGTACTCGATGAGCATCCGCGCACCCTCGGGTAGCGCCGCGTGTGTCTTGCCCAGACCCTCTTCAAAGCGCCTTTTGCGCTCGATGAGATCGTCCTGGCCGGGGTAGTTGGTCCCATCGGCGAACCACAGGCTCAACACTTTGGAGTTGGTTCGCTCCATGATATCGACGCATTCGTACATGTGGTCGAGCGCCATCTGACGCACCGCCGGGTCTCGGTGGCCGAAACTGCCCAATTTGTAGTCCTGCTCCTGAAAGACATTGGGGTTGATCGCGCCGATATGCACGCCCAGATCGGCGGCCTCCTGCTGCAGGGCATCGTAGTCGTCTACCTTGTCCCAGGGAATGTGCAGCGCGACGCCGGGGCAGACGCCGGTCACCTTGTGGACCTGGGCCGCGTCGGACAGGCGTTCGTGCACATCGCGGGCGGCTCCGGGCTGCGGAAAAACGCCGAATCGCGTCCCCGAATTCCCGTAGCCCCAGGACGGCGTTTCGACTTCCTGAGCTTTGAGCTTGCTCTTGACGTCGTCGACATCAACGCCCTCGCTCGTTAGAACCTCGGCCAGGGCCGCGAACCGGGCCTCTGCATTGTATTCCGGAATTCCCATATCGAATCTCCTTTGCTTATCGGCGTAGACGGCAAAAACTGGATATTCACCTGTTATATTATGCACCGCGCGGCCAAACTACAAACGGTCCACACCGAGGCGATAAACGGCGATCCTCGGCCCCGGTCGCTCGACGCCGGCGAATCCGGACACGGGGAGATAAAAGGCGTCGATGGGATCGTAACGCCGCCTGCCCGAATCGGCCACCAGTGGATCGAAGAGTACCTGCCGTTCACCAACTCGCTCCAATGCGGTGACGAAGGCCGAGTCGAGGCGGGAATAATCCAATTCGGATAAGTGGTGCAACACCACCCACTCGATTCCGTCCCGCACCAGTTCATCTACCGCATAACCCGACCGCACCCAGCTGAACCCCTCGGCGTTGGCCGCCCGCAGTTCGACCAGTTGATAACCGGGGCCGGGCAGCGCCGATCCCAGCGCCAGAGTCCGCTGCAGGCGGCGCGCGGGCAATCCGGCCGCTCGCAGTTCCGCCACACGCGCCGCCAGAGCTTCCCGCGCAAGCCGCAACTGCGGATAGCCATAATCCGACCCACAGCACAGGGCAATTCGGCTCCCGGCGGGGACGCGCTCCTCGATCCAGCGGCTGGCCAGTACACGGGTGTCGGTCTCTGCCAGCAAGCGGCTGTGGTGATACGAAGACCAGGCGGTTGGTGCCGCCAGTATTAAGGCGAGGAAGACGATCATCCGGGTGCGACCCCCACCCCAACCAGCGATCAGCGTGCCTGCCGCGACGCAGAACAGGGGCAGCAAAGGCAACATATAGCGCATAAACACCACCTTACCACTACCGGCCACCGCGAAATAGGCCACCGCGCCGACCAGCAAAGCCCGCGCCCCGTGCCGACCCCGCAGAGTCCAGTGCGCGAAACCGGCCAGCCCCGCGAGGAAAAGCGGCCAGCCCAAACCCACCGGCAGGGTAGAGCCCAGATGGTACCACCAACCCCATCCCAGATCCGCGTCGTGACCGCGGGTAAAGTGCAGTCGTTCGAAAGACAGGTCGCGCCAGAAGGCGGGGAAATCCAGCAGCACATACGGGGATCCGGCAACGAAAGCCGCTCCCGTGACCGCCAGCACCCACCCCAGTCGCACCAGGCGCTCGCGACTGCCGGTGGCTCCTAGCCAGGATGCGACCAGCACGGAAGCGAGAAAGACCCCGGCGGTGTACTTGGTCGATGCGGCCATACCTAGAAAAGCCGCCGCCAATAACAGATCGCGAATCTCTTTGCCTGCGCTATGGCGCACAACAAAGAGCAGAGACGCAAGCAGCCAGAAGGTGGCCGGCACGTCGACGGTGAGAAAGTGCGAATCGCGCACGTGTAGAAAAGAGCACGCTAGAAAGAGCGCACTGGCCATCCCTGCCGCGCGCCCGCCCAGACGGCAACCCATACCGTAGAGCAGCCATACCGAGGCGACCCCCAATAGCGCCCCGGTCACCCGACCAAGTAGATAGAATGGCGCAGGATCGGTCAAGAATTGGCTTTCAAAAGCGGCCGCTCCGGCAAAATTGCCGACAATATAATAGGCGCCGTAAAGGCCGGTCAGCAGATAGAAGTGCAGCGAGGGATAGTTGAAGAAGTGCGGATTGGGATCACCGGCGCCAATGGCCAACGCGCGGTGCACCAGTGTCGATTCATCCGGACGACAGAGTGTATTGGGCAGGCCGAAAGACAGCCCCCAGAGGCGCAAACCCAACCCCAACAGCAATATTGCGGCGAGGAGCCAGGCCGCCCGCATGGACTCAGGCGCTTTGCAGAATTTGCAATTGGAGTTCCAAATTGCGCAGACCGGCTTCACCAGGCACCAGCGGCAGCGTGTCGGGCTCGACTGCGGACCGGGCGAACTGGGCTACCAACAGCGACATGAAATCCGCGCCGAGCAGTTCCTGGTCGGGGGTGCTGAGTACCGAACAATAGGTCCCGTCGGCGTCGGGTCGCCCCGAACAATCGACGAGGAAACCATTGACGCCAAAACGCCGCAGGGGCTGGCCCGCAGACAGGTCGCGAACGGCGATCTCACAGCGGCAAGTACCCGACGCGTCGCTAAAGTCGAAGCGCGCTCTGGCCTCGCTACCCCTCAATTCCACTACCAGCGAGGAGGGCTCGATCGCGCCGCCCGGCTTCCAGGCCAGCAACAGGCTCAGGGGATGGGGGCCCATATCGACCCATATCTCCTCGGCACTGCGAAAGCGGCCCCGGGCCAGGGTCTCCATCTCCGCGTAGAAGGATTCGATGCCGTCCAGTGGTCCGCGAACGGGTTGGTAGAGCCTAAGGTAGTGCTCTAACAAAGCGGCATATTGAGTGCAAATACCTAGGCGGCGGTCGGCTCGCCGCGCCAGATCGACCAGTTCCCGCGCCCGCGCCAGCGTTTGCTCCGCCCCTGCGGGATCCCAGACCATGGGTTTTTCGCAGAGGACGTGGCACCCATGCGCAAGCGCCCTTTTGGCACAGTCGTAGTGGGCTCCGTTGGGTAGGCAGACGTCGACCACATTGGGCCGCTCGACCTCCAACAGCCGGTCGAAATCCCAATAACCCCGACCTGTAAAAGGGAAAATGGCGCGCAGCGCCTCGGACGTGGCGGCAACGCGCTCTTCGCTGCTACCCAGAAAACCGACGACCCGGGCACCAGCCTGATGGAACCACTTGGCGTGGTGTTTGCCGATGCCGCTGGCCCCGGCGATGGCGACATCCATTGCTTCCTCCGATACGAAAAGAGCCGACAGACCACCTGCCGGCTCCTCTGAGGCCCATCAGCCTCGGCGCATCGATTTTGCGAGTGGCCTCTACTTCCTCCGCGGCGCCAGTTTGGCTTCCTTCGCGCGTTGCTTCAAGCGTTTTTTGCGCCGATGGCGACGGCTCCGCAACTCTTTTTCCCGCATTCTGCCCTTGCTTGAACCCATGGGTATATCCCTTCTGAAAGTATTGACAGCAATATATCTTACGGCTCGTTTGGCGTCAAGCGAGCAACATCCGCAAAAGGGCCATGCGCACATAGAGTCCGTTATGGGCCTGGCGAAAATAGGCCGCGCGCGGATCGGCATCGACTGCTGGATCGATCTCGTCGACGCGCGGCAGGGGGTGCATGACAACGGCGTGGTCCTGCATACAGTCCATGACCGATCGATCGACGATGTACTTGCCCCGCGCCTGCTCGTACTCAGTAGTGCGATCGCCGAAGCGCTCTTTCTGAATGCGGGTCTGGTAAATCACATCGGCCTGCCGCGCCACGTCGTGCAGGTCGTCCGCTTCCTCGAAGTCCACTTGGTGCCGCTGCAAGTACTCCTTGATGTCGTCTTTCATGCGTACCACTTCAGGTGCGACGAAGTAAATCTTGATGTCTTCGTATTTGGCCAACAGATAGCACAACGAGCGCACCGTCCGCCCATTGGCCAGATCGCCCACCAGGGCAACGGCAATCTCTTCTAGCCGCCCGATCTCGCGCTGGATGGTGTACATATCCAAAAGCGCCTGGGTCGGATGCTGTCCCGCCCCGTCGCCGGCGTTGATCACCGGAATGCCGGCGACAGCGGCAGCCCGGTTGGACGCCCCGCTCTCGAAGTGCCGCAAGACAATCACGTCGGTATAGCCCGCAACCACGCGAATGGTATCCTCGAGCGTCTCGCCCTTGGCCGCCGAAGAAAACTCCTGCGCGCTCTCCGTCGTCAGTACGGCCCCGCCGAGACGAGTCATCGCCGACTCGAACGACAACCGGGTGCGCGTACTCGGCTCGTAAAACAGTGTTGCCATCACCCGGCGATTGAGAATATTGGAACCGTAGTGCTGGACTACCTGCTCCATCTCGCGAGCGATGGAAAAAACGGCGTCCATCTGGTCGATATCGAACTGTTGGGCTTCTAAAACGTGGTAGAGGCGATCCATTGCAAGCTCCCCAATGGGTAAAAAAAATCCCCTGCGAGGATTTTGTCGCAAGGCATTATTTAGCGACGCGAACGGGGCATGGTCATTGCGCGTTCCCTTTCCAGCAAGGTAAAAAAATAGCTTCAATTGACCGCCATCACAACTATGCGCATCAATTATCCGTTTTTTAGTGTACGGGGTCATCGACCCTGGTTTATTATATTATACTATATAACAAACCATCTACACGGTGTATATTGAAATTTGCGATCCGCACCGATCTTGCACTATGTAAGTGAACTATTAACAACTAGAAAGGATGACCATGAAATCCTTCTGCTACCGCCGCATGGGTATTTTCCTTACCCTGTTTGTCAACATATTGCAGATTCAGCCCGTCTTTGCCGGCACCAATGAAGGCTTTAAAGTCGGGATTCAGCCGCGCGAGATCCGCAATCCCGAAATCGGCCAGCGGCTCAATGTCTCCGTAACTGTCCATGAAGTGGTCAGCGCGCGCCAGGCCGAAATCCAGGTCACCTACGATCCCGCCGTAGTCGGCGAAGTCGCGATCAGCCCCGGCCCCTTTATCCCGCCCTCGCTCTTTATCCCCTCGCCAGTGGAAACTCTCGACGACGGACGAAACACCCAGGGCGCGGGGGTCTCCGGCAACCAGCTTCAAGAAGGCGGCGGCGTGCTGTTTATCGTCAACTTCGAGATTATCGGCGCGATCCCCCCCGACGGCTCCCTCTTCGCCATCACCAAGATGCGCGTCGGCACCAGCTCCAGCGACTTCGACGTGCGCACTCCCTCTGGCCTTGGCGTCAAACTACTCAAGGTTTTCCCCAACGCCATTCTCGACATGGACATCACCCGCCGCAGCGACGCCGCCATTCTCAACTGGCGTACCAAGGAACCCGGCATCAACGATACGGTCTTATTTCGCGCCGTTGGCGACGAGAACTTTCGCACCGCAATCAGCCCTCTCGCGGAACGCACCACACCCCGCATGTTGAAGGCGATCCGCATTCTGCTCGAAAATCGCGTCGTCCCGCGCGAAGCCTCACCCGAGCGTATCCGCGAGGTACTCGGCGAGGCCCCGGCCTTCGCAGACGAGGAAATTTCGGGCCAGTTCATAGAGGCTATCAAGGTCCTGGACGACGCGTTGGGCAACCGCCGCCATGTCGTGCCGCTGGTGCCCCTGCAACCCAACACCGAATACGAATTCGTCGCCCGGTCCTACGATGTCAACGACCGGCCCAGCCCGCCCTTCAGCGGCCGCTTTCAAACGCGGCGCGACGTCGACCGACGCCCGCTGTTCATGGAGCGCTTCCAGGTGCAATCGACCCCCTTCGCGGCGATTATCCGCTGGTTTACCAACCGACCGGCCGACACCCGTTATACTTTCGAAGTCGGCGGCGAGGGCACGGCCACCGAAGTGGTCGCCGACGAGGACGGGACCCAGGTCCATATCGTCGAGATCCGCGACCTCGAGCCCGATACCGAGTACACCTTCACCATCGGCTCGCGGTTGACCGATGCCGATAGCTTTATCGAACAGGGCTTGACCGAGGCCGATGTCACGGTCGCGCGCAGTGACCGCCTCCGCACTCGCCGCGCCGACCGACGTCTGCGTTTCGTAGGGCTGCCCAAGCGCGTCATCGGCACGGACGAAGCGCGCCTGGGCATCCGCCTCAACCAGCCGGCGCAACTCGAGATCCAGTATGCTGCACTTGACGAGGGGCAGACCCTGCGCGAGGTCAAGCCGGCATATACCGACACCATATCCTCTGAGGAATTGCTCGACGCCCATGTAGTCGCCTTCACCGATCTGAGCTCCGAAACGCTGCACCGCTTCCGGATCCTCGCCTACAATACTACGGATACTCTGGACACGTTCCCTCTCGGCAACCAGCAGTGGAGCCGCGACCTGCACTTTCGCACCTCGGCCGACAGCGACACGCTCGATCCGGTGATAATCGCCGGACCGCAGGTTCTCGCCCGCGGCGAAGTTGCGGTGGTGCGCTGGACGACGGATGTACCAACCACCGGCAAAGTCTACGTGGGCACCCTCGGCGCCGACGGCACCCTCGGCACCTCCGACGAACTCGAGTATGTCGATCTCTCTCCAGACGGCAGTACCCGTTTTGCCCCCAAGCACATCGTTGTAACCACCGGTCTTACCATCGGCACCGAATACGGTTATCGAATTGAATCCACGACCGCGACCGGCAAGACGACCACGTTCGACCCCAATAACTCGGTCGCCTCCGCCAAACGCGCAAAAGTGTTGCAGCCGCCGGGCGGTGCGGGAAGTTTCACTACCAATTCCACGGCTGACACTCAATTCCCCGTGATTCTTTCCGGTCCCACCGTCTCATCCCAAACGCACGAATCGGCGGTCATCGAGTGGACCACCGACGAGCCCGCCGACAGTGAAATCGCTTTCGGATCCGAGAGCCTCGATGAGAACGAGAGCGACGGTGACAGCGAGACCAGTCACAAGCTCGTGCTCAGCAACCTCGATGCCGGCACTACGTACAGCTATGTCGTCGGTTCCACCGACGCCGCTGGCAATGGCGCGACAGAGAGTTCACAGGCCACGTTCACCACCAATCCCGATATTGACATCACCGCACCGACGATCAGCACGCCGGAAATCGTCTACGTAAACGACGAGACCGCAGCGATCCAGTGGACGACCGACGAGGAGGCCAGCGCCGAGGTCGAGTTCGGCACAACGACAGCGCTCGGCACCATCCGCACGCTGTCCACCACCAATGAGACACACGAGGTAACGCTGACCAATCTCACCGCCAGCACCACCTACTACTACGCGGTGTATTCCTCAGATCTCAGCAACAACGGACCCACCACGAGCGACACTCTGAGCTTTACAACCGACGATGCGGCTGACCTGTTGCCGCCGTCGATCTCTAGCATTCAGACCGTCGTCGCAGATTCGGCCGCGATCGTAAGCTGGAACACCGACGAGTTGGCCGATAGCTATGTCGAATTCGGCTCTGATCAGAATCTGCTCGAATTCAATGTCGGCGCCACCGAGGATGTCACCGGGCACGAGATAACCCTGACCAACCTCACGCCGGGGACTACCTACTACTACATCGTCGGTTCGACCGACCGCGCCAACAACCCGCCGACCGAAAGCGATACGCTCAGCTTCACCACCCTATCCTTGGCCGATACCACTGCGCCGGCAGTGCCCTTCGACCTCAGCGCCACCCCAGGCAGCCGCCAGGTGGTGCTGACATGGGATGCCGCGGTCGAGCTCGACCTCAATGGCTTCAACGTCTACCGGCGCACGGGCAGCAACGAATTTGCGCTGCTCGCGTCGGGCCAGCAAAAGAACATCTTCACCGACCTCAACGTCGAGAACGACGTCGAATACGACTACCAGGTCACCGCTATTGACCGCCAGAATCCGCCCAACGAGAGCGCGGCGACCTCCTCTGTCTCGGCCACGCCGACCTCATCGGCCGCGCCGACCACACCTACTGAATTGGCCCGCTCGGGCGATTACCTGGCACCGACCTTCGCCTTCGCCAACGCCAGCCCCTTTAATAGCGGCGCAACACTTACCTACACCATCCAGGTCTCCAGCGAATCCGACTTTTCCAACGTGACCGCCTCGGTTTCTGGCCTGGCGGAGGGTGCCGGCGACGCCGGCACCGGGCAGACGGCCTGGACCATAGACCGCGACCTGGTCGACGGCGCGACCTACTACTGGCGGGTCCGTGCCGTCGAAGAAGATCTCATCGGCGAATTCTCCGAATCCGAGGAATTCGCCGCCATCGACCCGACCGCTCTGGCCGGCGACTTCAACGGCGACGGCACCGTCACCTTAGACGACTTCTTCCTCTTCGTCGATGTCTTCGACCAGCCTGCCGAGGGCGACGCCGCCAAATTCGACTTAGACGGCAACAACCAGGTCGGACTCAGCGACTTCTTCATCTTCGTCGACAACTTCGGCAAGACCGTCGCCGGCAAGCGCTTCGCCGACGCGACTGAGACCGACGAGCGCGCCCGCTTCACCCTTGAAGCCTTCGGCGGAACCCAGCAGGATCAGCGCAAGATCACCGTGCGCCTGTGGGCCGACCAGATCCAGAACCTCAAGGCTTACGGCGCCGCGCTGCAATACGACCCGAGCCAGGTGGTATTCGAAGCCGCCCGGTCCGGTCCCGGCCCCCTGCTCGAAAGCCGCGGCGGCGACGCCCCGCTCTTCGGCGTGCTCTACCGACGCCCCGGCCAACTGGTGCTCGGCAACGGCCTGACCAGCGGCGAACCGGTCTCCGGCCGCGGCCTGCTCGCCGAGTTCGACTTTCGTCTGCTTGGCGGTAGCACCGAAGCCGCCTTCGACCTGTCCGAGGGCTACGTGGCATCTTCGGGTAGCGAAGTCCGTGCGGTAGCGCAATTAAACTCGGCGCACCTGATGCCGCGCCAGTTCGCACTCCACGCCAATTTCCCGAACCCCTTTAATCCCTCAACGAGCATCGAGTACGCCTTACCCGAGGCGGCGGAGGTAGAACTGGCAATCTACGATGTATTGGGCCAGAAGGTGCAAACCCTGGTCGCCCACCAGTTCCAGGGCGCGGGCTACTACCGCCTGACCTGGGACGGAAGCGATGCCAACGGCCACGCGGTGTCGAGCGGCATTTACTTCTACCGCCTGGCCACCCAAAACTTCACTCAAACCCGCAAAATGATCCTGCTGAAATAACAGGACGACAGAACACAAAAAGGGACGGTCACCAAAAACTGGCGACCGTCCCTTTACTTTTTTCAGGCCCTGTGAGAACCCGAGCCCGTAGCGTAATGTCCCTAGCTACGCTCCCCCAACACCGCCATAATCTCCGCCTCCGCCGCCAATTCCTCCCCCACCAACGCCTGCCCCTGCAACTTGCACGAAGCCCCTCGCTGCCGCAATACCTCCAGTTCTAAACGCAACTGGTCTCCCGGCACCACCGGCCGGCGGAACTTGCAGCGATCGATCCCGGCAAAAAAGGGCACTTTGTTCTGGGGATCCTCCACTCCGCTCAACATCATCACGCACCCCGCCTGCGCCATGGCCTCGACGATCAACACCCCGGGCATTACCGGATACCCTGGAAAGTGCCCTTGGAAAAAAGACTCGTTAGCCGTCACGTTCTTCAGCGCCACCACGCGCGCGCCAGGCTCTATCTCAAGGATGCGATCGACGAGCAAAATAGGGTAGCGATGCGGCAGCAACTCGAGGATGTCGGTCAGCTCCATAGCCGGTTCCGCCATCGTATTACTGCTCCTCTTCCTCTTGCATCTTCTCCAGTAACTGCTCGGTCAAATCATAGTTTTCCTTGGCGAAGACCAGGCCGCTGGACGGCGCAGCTGCGTCGAAAATGAAATCGTACCCCTCCTCCTCGGCCATGACCTGAATCGCATCGTTGATCTTTTTGAAAATCGGTTCGGACAACTCGATATTCTTGCGCATCAACTCGCCCTCGGGACCAAATTTCTCCTGGGTAAACTGCTGCAACTGCTGTACCTTGGCTTCGAACTCGGTCTGCAGTTCCGCCTTGCGCGCCTCGCTCATCAGGAGTTCCTGGCGACGGAAATCCTCCTGCAGTTTGAGCAATTTAGCTTCGCGGTCCTTGGCCTGGTTTTCATAGTCCTGGCGCAGTTGGTCGAGCTTCCGTTGCGCGTCTCTAAACTCGGGCAGGCGCTCCTTGAGCACTTCCGAGTCGATATAGCCGACCTTGAGCTCGGCCTGGGCTGCGGCGGCGCAACAGGCCAGGACGATGAGGGATAATAAGACGCGTTTCATACCTGCTCCTCTTTACTGATACTGGCGAACCGGGCAAAAATCGAATCGTATAAGATACGACCTGACGGACGATTGTGAAATAGCGAGCAGAGCGAAGGTCAAGGAGGCACGGAGGCTCTTAGGCTCCCCCACCCACTACATTAGAAGAACTGCGGCCCGAACTGGAAATGGGTATTCCAACCGGCCGGTATGCCATCGACTTTCTTGCGGTCGAAGCCGTAGCCGAAGTCAAATCCGATCATACCCAGCATCGGCGTTTGCACGCGAAAGCCGAAACCCAGGCTCCGCCGCAGCTTGAGCGGGTTGAGGTCGGAGACCGACTCCCAGGCGTTGCCTGCATCGGCAAAGAGGATGCCGTAGACCTGCTGCTCGGCGATCGGGAAACGGTACTCTAGGTTGGCTATAATCATGGAGCGGCCGCCGATATTCACATTGGAAATACGCGGTCCCAGCGAGCGGTCGGGATAGCCGCGGACCTGACCGTCCCAGTAGTCGACCCCGCCGGGTGAAAAGCGTTCCCATATCGATAGGTTGAGATCGTCCTCGGCAGTAAACCCATCAATGACCGCGACCTTGGTCTCAAGACTCCACACGAACTTCCACCAACTGGGCCGGTAGTAGTTGAAGCCGACCTCGTGCTTGTGGAAATCGACATCGCCGGCCACGATCGACGAGGCGATCTCGGGCGTATAGGTGAACAACGTGCCCTTGGTCGGGAATTGCGCCTGGTCGCGGGTATCGCGCGAATAGACCAATTCGAAACCGCTGGTCAGCCGTTCCTCGTAGCGCCGGGCGTAGAGCGGGTTGTCCAATAGCGAGCGGTCGAAGTTCTCGCCGAAGTCCGAATAGCTCTCGCTCTCGAGCCGATAGCCGAACGATAGGCTCGAATACGCCGGCTTCTTCAGGCGCCGCCCCACGCGTATGTTGATCGAATTGCGCTCGAAATCGTAGAATTCGTAATACTGACTTTTCATCGTGTAAATGCGCACCGTCAGACTGGTCGGGGTATCAAACAGCCAGGGCTCGGTGAAGCCGACCAAAAATTGCTCGCGGCGGGTGCCGAATTCCCAGCTGAAGTCGAGGTTCTGGCCCATGCCGCGAAAGTTGGGAATGCGCAGGCCGATCTGCCCCACCAGTTTGTCGCGGTCCGAGTAGCCCGCGCCCATCGACGCCTGGCCGGTCGGGCGCTCCTCGACGTTGAACGTCAGATCGACCAGCCGCTCGTCCTCGACCGGGCTGTACTCGGGCTGAATCTGCACGTCCTTGAAGAAGTTCAAAAGAAAGATCCGCCGCTGGCTCTCCTGCACCAGATTCTGCTGGTAGATATCGCCGGGGCGCAATTCGATCTCGCGGCGAATCACCTTTTCGTGCGTCTTAGTATTGCCGGCGATATCGACCTTGCGGATGGTCCACGGCTGCCCCTCGAAAATCTGGAACGATACGTCGATCGAGTCGCCGCGGATCGTCTCCTGTGGCACCACCCGCGTGTCGAGATAGCCCTTCTCGTAGTAGGTGAAGCGCGCCATGTCGGCCAGTTCCAGACCCGAGCGGCCGTAGATCATCCCCCTATCGAGTTCCAGCTTCTCGACCAGTTCGTCGGAGCCGAAAATGGCATTGCCGTCCCAGGACACGGCGCCGAGCCGATAGCGCTGCCCCTCGTCGATCTCGACATCGATGAATAAATGCTGCCGCGTCGAATCGTAATAGACACTGTCGCGCGAAATTGCGGCTTGCTGAAACCCCAAACTGCGGTAGTACGCCAGGAGCTTTTGCTTGTCTTCCGCGTAGGTGTCGCCGCTGAACTCACCCTTGCGCCACCAGTGCTTCTCCTTGGTCTCCATCAGCCCGATCAGCTTGCGCGGCTCCGGGCCAAGGCCGTCCCACTGCTGCGGGCGCCGCGGGTTGCGCCGCGGCAAGTCGCGGCTATCGACCACCGTGCCGTCAGCGCGGAGCTGCACCAAGCGGATCTGCTTGATTTGGACCTTGGATCCCTCGGCAATATCGTATTGTACGTAGATCTTGCCCGGCTCCTCGCCCGCAAACGTCTGGCCCTTTACTTCTGCGCGCAAATACCCTTTCTCGCGATAGAGATCGAGGATCTTCTGCTCGCCACGCACCACGTCTCGCGGCGCGATGACCTGGCCGGTGACCAGCGCCAGGGCTTCCTTCATGTCCTTCTCTTTGAGGCTCTTCTGCCCCTTGAAGCGCAAGCCCTCCAGCGACGGATATTCAACGACGATGATATAGAGCTTGATCCCCTCCGGTTTTTGATCGCCGTAAATCTGTATATCCTCGAAGACGTTGAGCCCCTGCAGGTCGCGCACCGCCTGCTGCACATTCTCCTGCGACAACTCGACCCCCGGTTCCAAGCCCACCGTGGTCAAAATCAGCGACTTGGCGACCTTGCGCAACTCGCCCTGGACCTCGATCTCGATGACCTTCTGAGCCTGGGTGGCACTTGCCATCAATCCCACACAGGATAGGGCGCAAAGGATGTTTCGGAAATTTCTCATGACCTGCAACCTCAAAGCGCTAAGCGTTGTTGATCCAACCGCCGAGTGCCGTCAAGAGCTGTGCCCGTGGAGTCACTCGCTGTCACTGAATTCACTGAATTCCCCATCCATGGTAGCTCTCGCAGAACCAAATAATATGATCAACGAATGAGCGAATAGGCGCATCTGCAGACGAACCGTCAGCCCGGTATATCACCCATTGAAAAGCCGCTTTACCGCCATAATATAGCGGTAAAGCGGCTAACATTCTCTACAAATCCTACAATACGACGCGCAAACTCAGCTGGTAGTTTCCCGCTTCTTCTCCTCAACCGCCTCATCCGAATCGCGCTCCTCATCGAAGACCAGTTCCTCGCCCTTCTTGGTGACGCGAATCTTGCTACCCTCGCCGAAACGGCCCTGAAGAATTTCCTCGGCCAGCGGGTCTTCAAGCATCTTCTGAATCGCCCGCTCGAGGTAGCGCGCACCATAGGCCTGGTCGAAGCCCTTATCGGCGATAAGATTCTTGGCCCCGGGCGTGATCCGCACCTGGATCTCCTGCGGCTCCAGCCTAGCTTTGAACTCAGCGAGGCGGATATCGATAATCTCGGCGATGTGTTCCCTCTCGAGCGCGTGAAAAATGATCGCGTCATCGACGCGGTTGAGGAATTCGGGATTGAAGGTCTTTTTGAGCGCGTCGTTGATCTTGCCCTCCATCAGTGCATGCATCGAGTCAGCGTCCGACTTCTGGAAGCCCAGCACGCCACCGGTGCCCACCTCGCGGCTGCCGGCATTGGAAGTCATGATCAAGACCGTGTTGCGGAAATCGACCTTGCGACCGGTGCTGTCGGTGAGCCGGCCTTCGTCGAGGATCTGCAACAGGATATTGAAGACGTCGGGGTGAGCCTTCTCAATCTCATCGAGCAGTACTACCGAGTACGGGCGCCGACGCACGCGCTCGGTAAGCTGACCGCCCTCGTCAAAGCCGACGTAGCCCGGAGGCGCACCGATCAGGCGCGAAACCGCGAACTTCTCCATGTACTCGGACATATCTACCGAGATCAACGCCTCCGCGTCGTCGAATAGGAACTCGGCCAACCGCTTGGCCAACTCCGTCTTACCGACGCCGGTCGGTCCCAGGAATATGAACGAGCCAATCGGGCGCTTGGGATCCTGTAGTCCAGCGCGGCTGCGACGAATCGCTCGCGATATCGCGGTAACCGCCTGCTGCTGGCCGACGATATTCTTCTTCAGCGCGTCTTCCATCGCCAGCAGACGCTCGGTCTCGGACTTAGCCAGCCGCGATATCGGGATACCGGTCATGCTGGCGATCACCTCGGCGATGTCATCGGCAGTGACCTCGACTACCTCGTCGCGGACCTCCTCTTCCCACTCCTGCCGCTTCTTCTGCAGTTCTTCGCCGAGATTGAGCGCTTTGTCGCGGAGCACCACCGCCTCCTCGAAATCCTGGCGCTCGGCGGCCTCGTTCTTTTCGCGGTTTATCTCCTGGATCTCCGCCTCGAGCTGGCCGATTTCCTCAGGCGGACTCAGACGGGCAAGGTGAACCCGCGAACCCGTCTCGTCGATGACGTCGATGGCCTTGTCGGGCAAATAGCGATCGCTTATATAACGGTCGGCCTGGCGCACGGCGTAGGCGACGACATCGTCGGCAAACTCGACGTGGTGATGGCTCTCGTAGCTGGTGCGCAGCCCCTTGAGAATCTCGATAGTGTCCTCAACCGAGGGCGGCTCTACCATGATGGTCTGGAAGCGCCGCTCGAGCGCGCCATCCTTCTCGATGTGCTTGCGGTACTCGTCAAGGGTGGTAGCGCCGATACACTGCAATTCGCCGCGGGCGAGAGCGGGCTTGAACATATTCGAAGCGTCGAGCGTACCCTCAGCACTACCCGCGCCAACGATCGTATGTAACTCATCGATAAAAATGATGACGTCGGTGTTCTGCTGCAGTTCGTTCATCACCGCCTTAATGCGCTCCTCGAACTGACCGCGGTACTTGGTCCCTGCCACTACGCCGCCCATGTCGAGGGTAACCAGGCGTTTGTCGAGCAGAATCTGTGGCACGCGCTTTTCGATGATGCGCTGAGCCAGGCCCTCGACGATAGCAGTCTTGCCGACGCCGGGGTCGCCGATGAGAATGGGGTTGTTCTTCTTGCGGCGAGACAAAACCTGAGTGACGCGTTCGATTTCCTTCTGGCGACCGATGACGGGATCGAGCTTGCCCTCGCGCGCCAGTTGGGTGAGGTCGCGACCGAAGTGGTCGAGGAATGGCGTCTTGCTCTTCTTGCCCTTTTCCTTGCGGCCGGTGGTCTTGCCCTCGAGCACGGCCAGAGTTTCTTCCATCGCGGTTTTATAATCGACGCCGAAGGCGGCCAGGATCTGCGCGGCGACCCCCTCTTTGTCCTTGAGTAGAGCCAACAGCAGGTGCTCGACATCGACGAACTGCGTTTTCATCTCCTTGGCTTCGTTGGCCGCCACCTCGAGAATCTGCTTGGCACGAGGCGTGAAAGGCACTTCGCCGATAGTCATGGTGCCGCCGGAGGTCGCGACGTAGTCTTCCACCGACTGCTTCACCGTTTCCAGGCTCAACCCCAGGTTGGTCAACACGGTGACCGCCTTGCCCTTGCCGTCCTTGATGATACCCAGGAGCAGATGCTCAGTGCCGATGTAATTGTGCCCCAGCCGCGCCGATTCCTCCCGCGCCAGTTGCATCACCCGTTTTACACCGTCGGTGAACATATTGTTCATTGGATCGTCCTCCACAATTCACCTACCAGGAAAAAGTCGAAAAACTCGTACACTTTATCAATGCTGGGGGGGGCGAATCTTGAGAATTTACAAAATTTTACCGGAAACACTCCGGTTTTTTGAAACTACCAAAAGCGAAGATGCTTGTCAAGGTGGTACGCCGTCTAAGCGGCGCCCAATTCGGCCAGGCGACGGCGTACCACATCGGCGCGGCGCACGTCGCGTTCTTCGGGTGAGAGGTCCACTCCGGCTTCGGCCTGCAGGTGCGAAGGTTGGGTAATGATCATCAACTGATTGATAAAGCCCGATGACATCGTGCCCATCAGTCCCAGGCTGCGCCCAAGCCGCACGGCCGATAGCAGGTTCATAAACTCCTGACTGCTCAGCACCCGCGCATGAGCCAGCAAGCCATACGCGCGCCAGACCTTGTCCTCAACCTGCGAGGACGCTTCCTTCAGCAAGGCGGTCTGGGCCTCCCTCTCGTGCTCCATAATCTGTCGGGTCACCTCCGCCAGTTTCTCGACGATCTCCTCCTCCGATACGCCCATGGTCGACTGGTTAGATATTTGGAACAAGTTGCCCAGGGCGTTGGTGCCCTCGCCATAGAACCCGCGCACGGTAAAAGTCATCTGGGTCAGCCCGCGCATCACCCGCTCCATGTCTTCGGTCAGCACCAGGGCCGGCAGATGGATCAACACCGAAACGCGCAGACCGGTGCCGGTATTGGTCGGACAAGCAGTGAGGAAACCCCACTGCGCTGAGTGCGCGTAGTCCAGCGCACCGCCCAGGTCGTCGTCGAGCGCGTCCACTTGCTGCCACGCCGCCTGCGCCTGCAAGCCGGGCAGGACAGCTTGCAGGCGCAAGTGGTCTTCCTCATTAATCATCACGCTGAGCGATTCGTCTGAGCTGAACAGCACACCGCGCTGTCCCTTGCTGTCGGCGAGCGCCGGGCTGATCAGATGGCGCTCGACGAGTAGTCGGCGCTCGTTGCCCTGCAGGGCGTTCATCTTGAAGAAAGCCGCGTTGCCCAGTTGTCGGCTACGCTGCGCCGCGCCGAGTACCCGCTCTATGACCCGCTCCTGGTCGTCGAGCGTGGCCTTGGGTGCGAAGGGCGAAGCAGATAGGTTGCGCGCCAGCCGCGCTCGACAACTGACGACCATGCCCTCGGCGTCGTCCTCGCCGCTGAGCCAGCGCGCAGCATTGTCCACTAACTCGCGCAAATTCATCTCAACTCCCCTGCTCGTCTTCCAACTCGCGGATGCGATCGCGAAGCTGGGCGGCTTCCTCAAAGGCCTCCTCCGACACCGCCTTAGCCAGCTCGTCGCGCAACTGGTCCAACTGGTCTGGCGACTGGGGCTGCGAGTCGCGGGCCGGAGGTTCTGCCGCTTCAGGTTGCGCCACAATGGGACCCTTGCCCAGATGCTGGCTGGCGCCGTGGATGCGCTTGAGCAAGCGTTCAAGTTGCAGTGCGAAGGCTCTGTAACACTCGTGACAGCCGAGCCGCCCCGCCTTTTTGAATTCATCGTAGCCCATGCCACAGCCCGTACAGGCCAGGCCGCCGACTTCATCGGACCCCTCGATGTTGGGCAATTCCACCTTGGTTTCCTTTACCAGTTCGGGCACATCCTGGGCCTGGGATTTCGGGCGCGCGGGAGCATCGGGCGCCTTCTCCTCGGCGCACACCGAGCAGACGAACTGCGTCTTCTTCACATCATCGACAATGTGCGTGTATGCTACGGTGGCCTCGCGCTTGGCGCAGGCTTCGCATTTCATGTCGCGCTTTCCTCCATGTGCAGCATGCCCGCTTCAATACGGCCCATGCGGTCCATGCTCCGCGCCAGTTTGCGGTCGTGGGTCATAACCACGAAGGTCTGCCCNTGTGCACGGGCCAGTTCGGCGAGCAACTGATGNAGTGATTCNCTCGTCGCCTCGTCGAGATTGCCCGACGGCTCGTCNGCCAGTACCACCAGCGGCCGGGTCACCAGCGCCCTTACCATCGCCACTCTCTGACANTCCCCACCCGACANTTCTCCGGGCCGGTGGTCCATGCGGTCTTGCAATCCGACCGANTCNAANAGCGCAACGGCCTCTGCGCGCATATCNCGGCCGGCGACTANCGCAGGCATGAGCACATTCTCCAGTGCCGAAAATTCGGGCAANAGGTGGTGGAACTGGAAGACNAAGCCGATGTGTTGGTTGCGAAATCGCGACAGGGCCCGATCCTNCAGCGCCAGGACGTCGGTANNGGCGATGCGCAACTCGCCGCCAGANGGCCGGTCGAGCGTGCCCAACAGATGCAACAGGGTGCTCTTGCCGACGCCGGACTCCCCCATCACCGCGATCAATTCGCCGGCGTGGACCTGCAGGTCCACGCCCNTCAACACTTCAAGGTCGCGCCCGCCCGCGTCATANGCCTTGCGCAAGCCGCGCGCCTCGAGNATAATGTCAGCTTTCTCGCCCACGCCCCATACCTACATAATATACCGAATTGCCTCGACCGGCATCAATCGCGACGCCTTGCGCGCAGGGTAGATCGAGGTCAGCAGACAGATGACCATACTGATGGCCGCAACCATCGCGAAATCGAGCGCTTCCATTGCGACCGGCAGCGAGTTGATAAAGTAGACATCGCCGGGAATGGCGATCAGGTCGAAGCGCTGCTGTGCGAAACANAGGCCGAATCCAACCAGGCAACCCAGTANAGTACCGATGCCGCCGATAGCCAGACCCTGGTACACGAAGATGCGATAGACTTCGCCCACCGTGCAGCCGATTGTGCGCAGGATGCCGATCTCGGGCGTCTTGACCAGTACCGACATCACCAGGATCGACATGATGTTGAAGGCCGCAACGAGAATGATCAGGCTCAATGCGATAAACAGCGCCCATTTTTCCAACTCAATCCAGTTGAAGAACTCGGGAAAGAGTTGGGTCCAGTCGCGCACGCTGTANGGATAGGCAAAGTCCTCGGCCAATAGGTCTCGAATCTCCGGCGCGCGCTGAATGTCCTCCACATGGATGTGGATGTCGGTGACCGCGTCGCCCAGTTCGAGGATGCGCTGGGCGTCCTCTATGTGAATGAANGCATAGTTGTCGTCGTACTGATACATGCCGCTCTCGAAATGGTCGGTGACCAGGAACTGCCACACGCGCGGGGTAAAGCCATCCATTACCGCACTGTCCACGTCGATATTGCGCAGGGTCAGCAGCAACACGTCGAAACCCGGTCCCACCTGCAACCGNCGCGCCAAATGCTCACCGAGAATAATGCCCTGCTTATCGAGTTCTTCGAGGTGACCGAGGAGAATCTCCCCCGGGGGATCGGCGTACTGCAGGTGCCCGGGCAAATCGGAAACGGCCGGAAAGGTCTCCGGGTCGATACCCCAGACCGGAATGCCATCGACGCGGCTTCGGTCCCGCTGCGCGGTGATGATGACTTTGGAATCGACCACCGGCGCCGCACCGACGACTTCGGCATAGCCCTGCACCTTTTCGAGAAGTCCGCGCCATTCGGCGATCGGCCCACCGTCGTAACGGCGGATGTTGATGTGGGCGTTCATGCCGATCAGCCGGCTTTTGATCTCGCCGGCGAAGCCGTTGGTCACCGAGAGGATGATTACCAGCGCCGCCACGCCGAGTATCACCCCGCCGACGGCCATATAGGCGATGACCGAGACGAATCCTTCGCGCTGGCTGGAGCGCAGGTAGCGGCCGGCGACGAAGAGGGCGATGCTCACGGCTGGTCCTGAGTCAGGAAGGCTTTGATGAAGCCGTCGATATCGCCGTCCATCACCGCCTGGACATTGGCCGTCTCNAAGNCCGTGCGATGGTCTTTGACCAGATTGTAGGGATGCAAAACGTAGGAGCGAATCTGGCTACCGAAGTCGATGCTTTTTTTCTCGCTCTCGACCGCATCGAGTTTCTTCTGCTCCTCTTCCTTGAAGTGCTGGTAGACGCGCGCCGACAGCACCTTGAGCGCCGTCGCCTTGTTCTTGAACTGCGAGCGCTCGTTTTGGCATTGAACGACAATACCGGTGGGCAGGTGGGTAATGCGTACCGCCGAAGAGGTCTTGTTGACATGTTGGCCGCCGGCACCACCCGAGCGGTAGGTCTCGACCTTGAGGTCTTCATCCTTGAGGTCGACCTCAATATCGTTTCCAATTTCCGGATAGACGAATACAGAGGCGAAAGCGGTGTGGCGGCGATTGCCGGTGTCGAAGGGCGAGATCCGCACCAGACGATGCACGCCGGCCTCGGCCTTGAGATACCCATAGGCGTAGTCGCCCTTGACCTCGATGGTGACGCCCTTTATCCCGGCCTCCTCGCCCTGCTGGATGTCCATGATCGCGCTGTCCATGCCACTGCGCTCGGTCCAGCGGGTGTAGAGCCGCATCAGCATCTCGGCCCAGTCGGCCGCGTCGGTGCCGCCGGCGCCCGAGTGAATGACGAGGATCGCGTTCTTGGGATCGTCCTCGTCGCTGAGCATNGCGTGGAATTCGAGNTCGCCGATACGTTCGCCGATGCCGTCGAGCTCACCTTCGACCTCGNCTAGCGTGTCGGCATCGTTCTCCTCGACGGCCATCTCGTGCAATTCGCCGAGGTCGCCCAATTGCCGAGACAGCGTCTCCCAGGCGATAATCGTATCGCGGAGGACGCGCGCGTCCTTGCCGGTCTGTTCGGCCTGCTGCCGATTGTTCCAAAAATCGGCCGCCGACATCTTCTCGTCGAGGACAGCCAGTTCCCTCTTTTTGCCCTCTATGTCAAAGATAGCCTCCCAACCGGTCGAGTTGTTGGCGGCAACTTTCGATGCTTTCCTCAATGGTCGGCATTAGGGGGCCTCCTCGCTTTCCTGGTAGCGGTCAAAAAGCAAATTGACGTGTTTGCGCTCGGCGGACATCTCGAAAAGCAACTGTCCTTCGTAGACGCGTTTCTGTTCCATAGCCAATTCAACGCCGTGTGCAATGAAAAACGGCGAGCGCGACAACGGGTAATAGCGCACCCCCGCGTCGTCGACGAGTTGGAAACAGCGCGGCACCACCGGCCATGCCAAGAGCAAATGGGCCTGCAACGCGATATCGATGACCACGAACTTGTGGCCCTCTTCCGGCGGCCCGTGGAAGAAGTGCATATAGCGCACCCCGTCGGCCGGTACTGTCAGCGATACTTGATTATTTATATTGGCGAAGATATTGGTGATATTTTCCAGCTTGTCAGCCGACTCGCCCGTCAAGGTTATTCCAATATAGATCGGCAAGAATAAGGCCGCTCCGCCGAGCACCACGCGGTTGAGCATCCGCATGCGCCTGTTGAGCAGTTTCTTCCTGTCGCTCGCGTCGAGCATCACCAGCCCTCCTCAGGGACGCGCCAGGGCGATCTTCCCCATGCGCGTAAAACCCGCGGACCGTATAAGATAGTAATAGAGCCCGTTTGCCGCATCGCCAGCAGCCTCCCAGCGCGGGGCTCGGCCGGGCTGGTCGTGGACCCCGGCCAACAACTGCCAGCGGCCGGCGAAAACCAGATTGCCCGCCAGGTCGAAGACGCTCAACTCGACGTTATCACGCTCGGCCAATTGCACCGGGAAGTGCACCAACCCGCTGCGGGCGGGATTCGGAAAAGGCGGCAATAGGGCTTGTTCGGCGGGAGGCACGCTGGCGAGACCGCTGGCTGCCAGCGCGTCGATCTGTCCCCAGCCGTAGACCGTATCCGGGCCGGCTTCCCCCAGATCAAGCGCGGTGGTGCGCAGCGCCGCCAGTACCTCGACCGGCCCCCAATCGGGTTGAGCCTGCAAAAGCAGCGCGCAAACGCCGCTGACCAGCGGCGAGGAAAACGACGTGCCCGACAAGCGCTGGTAGTCGCCATCGCGCAAATCGGCCATCACCACGCCCTGGCCGGGCGCGACCAAGTCTGGTTTTATCCGCCCGTCGGCGGTCGGGCCGCGCGAACTGAATGCGGCGATCTCTGGCGCGCGCACCGCACCTACCGGCACATCCACCGAACCGACGGCGATCACCCCCTCGGCATCAGCCGGCGCCGTCACATAGTGCCAGAGCGCCTGCGCCTCATTGCCCGCGGCCACCACCACCACCACCCCGCGGCGCACCGCTAGCGCCGCCGCCACGCTGGTCAGCGCGGTCGCGCCGTCCAGGTCGGCCTGAGCATAACCGCTACCGTCATCCCAGACATTGTAACCCAGCGAGCTGTTGACCACCTGCGCACCCAAATCCACGGCCCATTCCAAGCCGGCGATCCAGCGGTCTTCCTCGCTGGGCAACTCGGTGCGGTTCTCTTCGGTTTTTGCCAGGATATACTCGGCGTCGGGCGCGACGCCAATAAAGCGATTGGGCTCGTAGCCGGCCAGCAACGAGAGCACCTGCCCACCGTGCAAATTCTGGGCGGAGCCGGTTTCGTCGCCGGTGACGGGCTGGTCTCGCTCATCGCTGACCACGTCGTCCCCGTTGATAAAATCGCGCTCGGCCACCAGGCGCAACCTTGCGCGGAAAGCGCTGTGATCGACGTAGTGGAAGCCATCATCGATCACCGCGATCTTCACGCCCGCGCCAGTGAGACCCCGATCGTGCAGCGGAATGACGCCGATCTGGGCCAGTTGCTCGAAGGAAGGTCCGTAGAGATCCTGCCGTGCGTCCAGCGGCGCGGCTCCCTTGGGGCTTAGCGGCAACGGTGGCGGCGGCGACGGCCGGTGCAGGCGGTGCACCGGTCGCACCTGGCGCACGAAATCCAGCGAGCGAACTCGCCGCTCGGCCTCGGACGAGACCCGGACGCTAACCGCGTTGAGCCAGCGCGAGCGCACGCGCACTTCAGCGCCCAAAGAACGCAGGCGCTCTATGTATGCGGGATCGACGGGCAGATCCAGCTCGGTGTTGGAGCGCTCCGCCCCCAAATCATTCCAAACGACGCGTCCGCCGTTGGCGGCGGCTTTATCCCGCAATAGAACCCAGACATTGCGATCTTCGGCTGCCGCGCCCGTGCCGACCACGAGCAGGACGGCGCCCCAGAGCAACCGCCTATTCATCGGACGGCGGCCTTCTATCCAGTATCTCTACCCCTTCGGGCACTTCAAAGGCGAAGACCTCGTCGTCGATCTTCTTATTGGTGCGGTGGTCGCGGAGCAGGTAAGTAGTGAGATTGCCATTGGCCTCGCGCTGCTCGACCTGGAGCAACAGCCATTTCTTGCGGTCGATCCAGACCCGCATCTGCTCGACCACCGACCGTTCATTATCGGGCGCCATGACCAGCATATAGCAGGAGCGCCCATCGAGCTCGCTCTCTTCGACGGCGATGGGGGTATAGCGGTCGGAGTAATCGAAAAAAACTTCCCACGGGGTCTGTACTTCGCCCTCGTAGGGGCTGACCACGACCTGGCCGGTGCGCTTGGCATAGGACCATATGTACTGGCCGTCGGCCACAACCACATCGCCGCCCTGCAACTCAATGCGAAAGCGGTAGGGCCGGCGCAAGAAGATCCGGCCCTCGCGGTTGCGGCGCTTGTCGAGGACCGCCCAGTAGAATTGCTTTTCGAAACGGGCCGAGAAAGTCTTGTAGTCGGATAGGCGTTTTTGCACCTCGGCGATAATTTCACCGCCGCTAATCCCAGCCGCCGGATGCGGAGCCAGCAAACACAACAGCACCACCGGCCACAGAAAAATCATCCGCTCAGATCAACTCCTCTTCGGCCTCCAAGCCCTCAACGAGGATCTGGCGCGGCTTGGCCCCCTCCGCCGGCCCGACGATATTGGCGTTTTCCAATTCGTCCATCAGCCGCGCGGCGCGGGAGTAGCCGACCTTCATCCGCCGCTGCAGAAACGAGGTCGAGGCCTGCTGGTGTTCGCAGACGAGGCGCACGGCCTCGTCGAAGAGGTCATCGCGGTCGTCCGAATCGGCATTAATATCCGCATGTTCCTCAAAGACCGCAACTTCCTCCGCCTGATAACCACTCTCCTTCAACGCCTCGACCAGACGCTCGGTTTCCTCGCCCGAAATCCAGGCCCCATGCACGCGGATTGGCTCGCCCCGGCCACCGGGCAGGAAGAGCATATCGCCCATCCCCAGCAGACGTTCGGCACCGTTGAGATCGAGGATGGTGCGCGAATCGGTCTTCGACGCGACCTGAAAGGCGATCCGCGACGGGAAATTGGCCTTGATTACGCCGGTGATCACATTAACCGAAGGCCGCTGTGTCGCCAGGATGATGTGGATGCCTACCGCGCGCGATTTCTGCGCCAGGCTCATGATCGACGTCTCGACGTCAGCCGGTGCCGTCAACATCAGGTCGGCGAACTCATCGACGACTACGACGATATAGGGCATCGGCTTCTCGGGCTCCACTCCATCCTTGGCCGCCTCGGCATTGACGCGCACGAGTTTGTCGTTGTAGTCGGAGAGATTGCGAACCCCCAGCTTGGCCAGCTTCTGGTAGCGGGCTTCCATCTCGGCCACCGCCCACTTCAACGCCTCCGAGGCTTTCTTCGGCTCGGTGATGACCGGCACCAGCAGATGCGGAATGTCGTCGTACATGGTCAACTCGACTACCTTCGGATCGACCATTAGGAACCGCACTTCGTCTGGCGTCGCCTTGAAAAGGATACTGCAGATCAGCGAATTGAGACATACGCTCTTGCCCGCACCGGTGGCACCGGCGATTAGCAGGTGCGGCATCTTGGCCAAATCAGCCACATAGGGCTCCCCCGAGATGGTCTTGCCCAGCGCCATGATCAGTTTCGCGTCAGTGCGGCGGAATATCCTGTCCTCCAGGATTTCGCGCAAATAGACGATCTCGCGCTGCTGATTGGCAATCTCCACCCCCACTACCGACTTGCCCGGTACCGGCGCCTGAATGCGGATGCCCTTGGCGCTCATAACCCGCGCCAGGTCGTCAGAAAGCGCAGAGATGCGATTGACCTTGACCCCTGCGGCCGGCTCGATCTCGTAGCGGGTCACCACCGGTCCGGGACTCACTTCGACGATTTTGCCCGCCACGTCGAAATTGGCCATGGCCTCTTCCAGAACTTTGGCATTTTCGAGCAAAGTCTCCTTGTCGATCGCCTCGTTGCCCGCGGGTACTTCGTCCAACAATTTGATCGGCGGCGCCTTGTAGCGCCCGCTCGACTTCTTGCGCGAAACGGCTTTTTCAACCTTGGGCGAGGGTGCCTTTGCTGCCGGTTTGGGCACCGGGTGTTCGACCTGCGGCTCGACCACCGCCGGCTCGTTGACGATCGGCTCGATCTCGGGCAAGCGGTTGACTTCGGGCGGCGCCTCGACTTCCGCAACGACGACTTCCTCTTCGTCCTCCTCGGGCTCTATATCTTCTGCGGACTCCTCGCGCTTGGCGGCGCGGGCGACGGCGCGCTCGGCGGCACGGACGGCGCGGCGTTCGCGCCAGGCCGCCCACCACAGGCCCGGCTGCCGCCAAACCCGCAGTACAGCGCGGCGCACTGCGCGCACGACCCAGGCCAGCGCTTGCCCTATAGGCCGCAAATTTAGGTCGGTGGTCAAGACCAGGGCCGCGACGAATAGCGCACCCAACAATACGGCCGCCCCTAGGCGACCCAAATAGGGTATCAGCACCAGCAGGCTGATTTGCGACCCGAAGACGCCACCCAGCTTGAAAGCAGTATGCGGCGAATAGGAAGGCAGCCCGGTAGCCACACTGAAGAGGGCCGCCATCCCCAAAAGCCCCAAACTGCGATAGGCCATGGGCAAGGGCGGTTGGTGGCGCAGCCGGTTCCAACCCCAGAAAAACGCCAATAGAGGCCATACATAGGCGGCCAGTCCCATAGCCGCAAAGCCGCCGTACGATATATAGGCGCCGATCCGGCCCCCCCAATTGAATCCCTCGGCCACCGATCGGCTCGAATTGGGGTAGTCCAGTGCCGAATGCGACACCAGACTCATAATCAGAAAAGCCCCCAGACCGAAGAGAAGGACGCCGGCGGCCTGGGCCCCCTTCTTGCCTTTGACAAGTTGGTTGACAAACTCAGACATACCGCTACATACTCCGCTGATAGACTGCAGAAAACGCGCAGTGAGGACGGGGAGGAAGGAATGCGACTGATGGGCGAAGCCCGAATTAGGGAACTTCCGAGGGGAACTTTAATTTAAGCAAAAACACAACTTTTCGCACCCTCGTACGATCAGATCATGCCACTGCGCTTGCGCACCAACCATTCGGCAGCCAGCAGGACAATTGCCAACCAGGCGGGCCACAGCGGACCCCACAGGGATAGGGATTGGGCCTCTTCCACGACTTTTTTGCGCGGGGCTAATTTGTGCAGCAAATCTTCCCAGTCGCTCAGAGGCAAGGCGGCCCCACCACTGGCGTGGGCCAGATCGCCGAGCAGCGCCTGGTCGGCGCGCAAATCGCTGAATTCGATGCTGTACTCCTCGACGATAAACCGGCCCTCGTCCACCCCGACTTCGGCCCCATCGACCCCAGCCGTCGCCGAATAGGCGTATTCACCCGGCTCAAGACCGCTGTAAACGCCGCGATAGTGACCTGCGCCCTGGTCCTGCAATTCGAGCGCTATGCGGCCGGGCATGGCAATTTGTACCGCGGCACCCTGTTGCGGCCGCAGCAATTCATCAAAGACCTGGGCGGCGAAAACCACCTCTTCGCCGCCCCGGTAGACGTGCCTTTCCGTCGATGCACGTATCCGCCCGCTCGGCGCGTCGAGCGCCAGCCATTTGGCGGCATCGCGCCACAATTGCCGGATGGTCTGTGGCTGGCCATCGACGCCGCTACTCATCAGGTCGAGCCGCCAGAATGAAGCGGACAGCGCGGCAAGGATCTTGCCCTGGCCATAGGTGCCAGCCACAAATATCGGAGCGCCGCGCGACTCTTCAATCAAAACCAGGGAACCGGGCCACGGCCGCACGACGCGAAAATATCCCGGCAAGGGCGGTAAGCGGCCCCATGGATCGTCGGCCTGTTTGCGAATAACCGGATGGTAGCGGCCCTCCGCTCCAATCCGCAACAGGGTTTCTCCCTCGGTAAAGGGGGCGGATGGCTGCAGCGGCACGAGTTTGGCCAGGGGAGAATCCGCCCGCCAATCGCGCGCGGTCCGGACACCGCCGACCAGCACCAACCCCGTTCCCGCTTCGACCCGCTCGACCAACTCGCGCGCCGGCGGACCGTTGAGCAACCACGCGCCCGGATTCACCAGGAATACGACATCGCGATCCCGCAAAATGGCCGGCGCCCACCCCCCACCATAGAGCGCGTCATCCGCCCGTTGCACTGCCGTTTCGACGACGATATTGGAATCGGCGACCAGGCTGCGGTACAAGAAGGTCAGATCGGCGCCCGGCCCCCCGGCCAGCAACAATACGCGGGTGCGCTCTTCTAAGATCCGCGTGAAGACCAAAGCCTCGTTATCAGCGCGGGTGAACTCCCCTTCTTCGGGGGTGACGACGACGCGAAAAATTCGCGGTCCGGCCTGTTGCGGCGTCAGGGTAAACGAAACGCGTTGTAACTGCCCCTGCCCACCCAGCACTACGGCCTGGCGTTGCAGTTCCCGCTCGCCTTCGTAGAGCCGGACTTCGGCTTGCACGCCCTCATAGCCCCAACTCCGCACATCGGCGTCGATGCGCTGACGCTGTCCGACATAGCCCGTCTGGACCGTGCTAACTCCTGCGAGTTGGATACCGGCCGGCAGTTCCTCGCCCCCGACGCCGAGCGCGTAAACCGGCGCCCCCAATTCCTCTGCCAACTGGACGGGATCCCGCCCCAGATTGTGGCCCCCATCGGACAACAGAATGAAACCCTGGACCTGCTCGCGCTCATCAATGGACTCTAAGCTCGCGACAAGCGCGTGGCCGATATTGGTAGCCTGGCCGCCCGCCTGAACGACCGCTGCCGTATCGAGGGCCAGGGGATAGACCGACTCAGCAAACCCCCAGGCACGGATTTCTGCCTGCGCTAGACGCGAGCGCCATCCCGCATCGGCGATTACGGCCGCGATTTGTTGCAAACGGGTGGTACCGCGTTCGGTGGTATTCATGCTCGCGCTGGTATCGACAAGTACCAGCACTAGCGGCTTGATGACCTGCTTGCTCCACCAGGCAAATACGGGCTCGGCCAGAACCGATACCAGCAGGACCAGCGCCGCGCCGCGCAGGACGACGAGTACCGAGCGGCGCGCGGTATCGACTTCGGGATAGGTGTGGCGGTAGACCCAATAGGCCAGATAGCCCAGCACCGGCACGAGCAGGAGAAAAAGGCCATTCCCCTCCAGGTAGAGCTTGCTATCCGACCATTCAGCCACTTTGGTAACAGACTAGCACAAACTGAGGCGGGGGGCGGCGTCCAGGTCGAGACCATCCCGCACGCCGCGATTGAGATAAAACGCTCCGACGGCCCCGATCATGACGGCATTGTCAGTGCACAAAGCATGAGAGGGGCAGTAGAACGGAAGATCGCGACTTTCGATCTCGTCGCGCAACCGCTGGCGCAATCGCTGGTTGGCGGCGACCCCGCCCGCCAGGCAAACGGCCTTGATGTTCGCCCGCTCGAGCGCCGCTACGGTTTTGACCACCAGCGCATCGACCACCGCCTCTTGGAAACTGGCGGCAATATCGGGCAGTTGGCGCTCGCGCTCCGGCGACGCCAACCCACGCACATAATTCAACACGGCGGTCTTTAACCCGCTAAAGCTGAAATCCGGCTCTCCCGCAAGACCACGGGGGAAATCTATGGCCTGCGGGTCACCTTGTGCCGCCAATTCGGCGATTATCCGACCTCCCATAATCACGCCCTCTTTGGGCAACAGGTCCAGCAACTTGGCAACTTTGTCGAAGGCCTCTCCCGCAGCGTCGTCGCGTGTGCGGCCCAGCATCTTATAAGTGCCCAGTTCTTCGACTAGAATCAACTCGGTATGCCCCCCCGACACCAGCAGCGTCAGAAAGGGTGTTTCGACCCGGTCTTCTACCAGATTAGAGAATATATGGCCCTCGAGATGATGGACGCCGACCAGGGGTTTCTTTTGCGCCAGCGCCAGCCCCTTGGCCAGCGAGAGGCCGACGATCAACGACCCGACCAGTCCCGGTCCGCGGGTAGTTGCAATCCCGTCAATAGCCCGCCAATCGACCCCGGCATCTTCCAGCGCCTTGGCAACAACAGGCACCAAATAGCGAATATGTGCACGCGAGGCGAGTTCGGGCACGACGCCCCCATACAGCGCGTGGTCCTCTTGCGACCAGATGATATTGGAATGCACTGCAAACTGCTCGTCCACCACAGCCGCTGCGGTTTCATCGCACGAAGTCTCAACACCGAGTACCAACATAAGACTTATTCGCGTATCAGGTTTACTTTGTCGGGGGTAATATCCAATACTTCAAAAAACGTCGTCTCTGCGCTCCGCACGGTCAGACTCTCTCCCTGGTATTCGAGATAATCGACGTATAAATCCAGATCTTCTGCCGGATTGAGCTTGGCGATAACATCGACCCCACCGCGGACTTTGACCCGGACGATAGCGGGATCCGGCCTCACCGCGATGCGGTCGGCATTGCGAACTGCAAGAGTAATGCCAGAGAGATCGTCTTCGGCCAAAATTTGGATGTCGGCGTAAACGCGTACGCGCTCTGGATCAAAAATCAGCCGGGTGCGTTCTGGATGTCGCAGGGGCAACTCGAGACTGATTTCGTCGCTGACATTTTGCAGGCCAACGGAATCAGTCATCACGAAGGCGAGCTGTTCAACCTGGGCTCGGGGGCCGCTTACCCTGATGTGCGAAGGAACGGTCTGTATTGCCCCGACCTGGACATGTGCTTCGGCCACTTCGAGCTGTAGTTGAGCGCGAACGGGAATTTCGCGTTCCATTCTGCGGTCTAGGGCGATTTCAATTTCTTTCGGCTCTATGATCTCGGTGATATGGACATCTAAGTCGGTAGCCCTCTTCTCTATTTGGGACGGGTTTAATCGATGGATGCGAGTACTGCCTTCGGCCTTAATCCTCAATGCGAAGGCATCGCCATCTAACTGCAGCAAATCTTTGCCCCGCCCCGTCGCCAATACGCGAATTATATCCGGTGTTTCGCTGGCGACGATCAATGCCGATTCGTCGCCGTCGCCCGGCGGCGGATCCTCAATCAATACGCGGATTTCCGTTTCGGTTTCATACGGTTTTTCGGTAATGGCGTGAAACCACAGAAAAACGGCCAGAACCAACGCTCCGGCCTTAATACCCCAATCACCTATATTGATTTTAGCCAACAATCGACCCTATAGAGACAGAAAAGGCTCCTCTCAAAGGGGGAGCCTTTTCCCATGGTCTATTGTGCGTCTATACCTCTCCTGGAGGCATAGGGCGTTTTATTTGTACGATTCTTTGAGTTCTTTGCCGATACTCAATTCGCCATTGTCAATTCTGATATGATAGCCGCAATCTGGATTCGTGCAAGCCCACGCCTTATAGTGAATTGCCGCACCGTCTCTCCCATAGTCGGAAAGCGGTACTAAAACGCCAGAATTGCATTTCAAACACGAAGGAAAATTGCCAATCTCCATCCTTACCTACCCTCCCTTCCATTCGACTGGATGGACCAGGGGTTCAACGACTTAGCGACGGTCACATCCTCTACTGAATTTACTCGACAGGACTTCCTATGTCAACTCGATACGCTCTTGGTTCCGAGATAAACCTCATAGTCGTATACAGCTAATTCCTGATCGGGCGTCTCTACCGAGCCAGGACGCATTGCACGTATTTGCGCCAGTGCATCCACGGTGTTGCTGCCTTTGTACACCAAATAACTGGCCAACATGGTTCCTGTGCGCCCCAGACCGGCACTACAATGGACCAAAACGGGACGCCCCTCAGCTACTGATTGTTCAACATACTGGATAAAGGCGATTATATCCTGCAGACCGGGCGGGTGCATATCGGGGACCGGCAAGTGAAAATAAGCCATACCCCTGGCCTCTACCAAGTCTGCCTGTAGTGGCGATTCGGTCAGTGAAATAACCACCCCGATACCGCGCTCGCGCAATGCATTCAGATCATTCTGTAGTTGGTCATCATAGCCCCAGCCGCCAATCTGACCGGAACCAGCCAGTACATTCTCGATCAGCCAGCTGAAATTGGCCGGCATCTCAAGTCCCCGCATGAGCTGCCTGAGGTCCTTCAACCCAGCTCTCGCCGTCTGCGCCTACTTCCTTCTTCCAAATGGGCACGATTTGCTTAAGCCGGTCGATCGCATACTGACAAGCCGCGAAAGATTCGGCGCGATGTGGACTTGAAACGGAGATGAGTACGCTGATTTCGCCTATTTCTAACTTGCCGATTCGATGCAAGATGCCCATGTCGGTAATGCCCCAGCGCCCTTCAATTTCTGCGCCAATCTCCCTCATTTTTTTTTCTGCCATCTCGGGATAAGCTTCATAGACCAGATGGTCGGTCCGTTTGTCGCCTGTGTGATTGCGCACCACCCCGGCAAATATTGCAACCGCGCCATTCGCGTCCTCGAGGACGGATTGGTACAGCGCATCAGGAGCTATTTCATCTTCGGTTATTTTGAACAATTTACCCACCACTCACTGGAGGTATAAAGGCTACTTCATCGCCCGGATTCAATATGGTAGTATCGTCTACATATTCGGAATTAACCGCGATCGACAACACTTCATCCAATGCGGCTAAACGCGGATAGTTTCCCAGAAGTTCACTTCTCAACTCCTGAACTCGCGCCCCTTCTGCTACATCTAAGTCCATTTCCCTATTGCCGACAATATCGCGGCACGACGCGAAAAATAGGGCTTTAATTTTCATGGGAATATCACTTTTAGGCGAATATAATCTATACATTTTAGACGCGCAATTAGCGGATCTAGGAATTAAAAAAGCCGCTGGATTCCAGAGGAATCCAGCGGCCCATACTGCATTTTACTAAGATGATTATTGCAGCAGCGTCATCTTTTTCTTGGCGATAAACTCCCCAGCACGCAACTGGTAGAAGTATACACCGCTCGCAACTTTGACGCCGCTCTCATCCCGGCCGTCCCAGATCGACTGATACTGACCAGCAGACATCGCCTGGTCATCGACCAAGGTGCGAATGACCTGACCGCTCAAGTCGTAAATGGTCAGGGTGACGATCAACTCAGTGCTCAAATCGTAGCTGATAGTCGTCTCCGGGTTGAAGGGATTGGGATAATTCTGCCTGAGTTCGTTGACCATCGGCAGCGCCTGCTGCGAAACCGCTGTCGGCGAAAGCAGAACCTCCATCACATGCGACCTGGTCGTGGTGCCATCCAGATCGATCTGATTCAGATAATAATACAGCACATCGGCCAGCGGTAAATTGCTATCGACATAGCTGTAAGAGCTAAACTCATCACTGGTACCATCACCGGCGATGAGATCGCTTACCTTAGTGAAAATGCGATTATCCGTGCTGCGATAAACTTCCCAGCCCAGATTATTCGACTGCGATGCGACACTCCACTGAAGCAGCACATCGTCATCGACGGTTATCCGGGAGGCAAAGCTCGCCAACTCAGCGGCCACAGGAACATCCCACGTAGCGCTGAAATCGATAGCCAAATCGCGCGACTCGCCATCCGAATTATCCGCAGTGGTACTCGCAGTTACACTGAGACTAGTCGTGCCAGCCGACTTGTCGCCCTCGGCATCGAACGTAGCCGAGGCGTTACCGTCAGCGTCGGTGGAACTTTCAACCGAAAGATCCGCACCAGCCGCGATCTCACCGACGCCGAGCAGAAAAACAGACTCGGAGCCATTGTTGGTGATATCCCAAGCAATCGTTTGGCCTTCACCGGCACCACCGGTATTGTCCATGAAGTTCACCGAAAACACGATCTCGCCATCACTGCCGTCATCGGCATCACCCGAACCGACCGCCGAGTAATCGAGACTCACATCCATCAGCGAAGTAGCCGACAGCGAGGGCTCAATAACCGGCGGAGCCGGAGGATTGACGGTGATGCTGAGACCTAAGTCCTCAGCAGCAAAGGCATCTCGATCCGTCGATGTCGGACCAAGCGATACCTCTGTGACGGTAATAGTTGCCTCCGTGTCCTCTGTAAAAGAGTCGGACGCTACTAATGTAAACGTTCCTAGAATGCCATCTCCGTCCACACCAACGCCGATACTCGCAGCTCCCCCTTTAATTAACCCTTCCCCTAGAATTTCAGGCGGAAGTGCCAGGGCGAATGCAGGGTTAGGGGCGAACGTAGTTGCAGCATCATCAAAGGCGTCTGCAGGGCTTATCGAGATGGTAACGGCGATTTGCTTCACGCCGACCATCCCCGAGGCCGAAAGGGCAACTTCGATAGTACCACCGGCACCAACACCGGAAACCTCAGTTGCACTATCAAGCGATACGACTACATCCGCGTTGTCACCGGCGATAGCAGCGCCACAGAGTGCGAGCAACATGGCGATGGCAAGAGGAAACATCTTGCGCACGCTATTCTGCATGGTTGCTTCTCCTATCTCTTTGGTATTCACACTCGAACCATCAAGTCTATAGTGAGATGGGACCTCGGATGAGGTCCCATCTCACTACCGTGACTCGACTCTGCTTATTTGAGCAGCAGCATCTTCTTGACTTCGAGGAATTCTCCACCCGCCTGGAGGCGGTAGAAGTAGATCCCCGAGGACAAGCTATGACCGCTGTCGTTGGTCGCATCCCACTGGACTACGTAGCGACCGGCGTTCTGGTGATCCGCGACGAGCGTGCGGACAACCTGGCCAACCACATTGTAGATTTCCAGCGTAACATCGGACGCTTCCGGCAGAGCATACTTGATAGTCGTCGCCGGGTTGAACGGGTTCGGATAGTTGTTCGCCAGCGCGAAAGCTTCCGGACGCGTCTGAATCTGGACCGGAGCCGGGAGCGCGATGCCGTTGACGGCGAAATTGCCGTCGCGGACTTCGCTTTCCGTTACCTCGACGAAGGTGTTCTCAATTTCCGTCTTGGTGCGGAAGACCAGGCTCAGACCGAGGTCGCCCTCGGAAACCATATCACCGTAGGCAGCGATGGCAACTTCGCCATCCGTCTTGGTGATAGCGCGCGGAGCGGCCAACTCACCCTCACCCAGGAGGTTGTCTTCGGTCACGGCCTTGACGAACTCAAGCATCTCAGCGTCGTAGAGCACGTTGAGACCATAGGCTTTGAGCTCGACGAAGTCCGCCACGCTGACGTCGATAACCACTTCTTCGCCCACGCGCGGCAGTTCAGCACCGGCGTCGAGGTAGAGGCGGGCATCGGCATTCAGACCGGCCATCATCGGGACCACCTTACCGGCGGCCTCAATGCTGCGACCAAAGTTGTCGGCGAAGACGAAGAAGTCGTCGAAGTCGATCTTCGGCGAGGCGCCAGGCGCCAGGTCGAAGGCCGGTTCGAAGCTCTCGTCGGCCGGGGTCAGACCGAAGTTGTCGGCGAAGATGAAGAAGTCATCAAAGCCAACGCGGTTGTCCATGCCGAAGAGGCCATAGACCGCCTTGCCGTTCTTGTCGACCACGTGGTTGCGAATGGCCATGGCCGTCCGCTCCAACTCAGAGGTCGTCTCGTTGTCATCGTCGTACGGGGTCACCTGATAGGTGTAGCGCACGCCGTTGAGCGCCGTCAGGTCAGCGAAGGATGTCTCGCCCGAATTCGCCTTGGCAATCAAGGCAAACTCGCCGTTGGCCCCGACCTTGCGGTAGATATTGTAACCCTTGACGCCGGCTACCATATCACTGACAGTCGGACCGACAGCACCAGCGCTGCGCGGCAGCAACTGGTCCGACGGAGACTTGGTCCAGGTCAGCGAGACACTGCTACCCGCATCACCCGGAGTATCGCTGACACGGAGGAACGGCACCGCGTCGGGAGCGATGTTGTCGATAGCGCGGATGGGCTCGAGCGTCTGGGTGATCGCCGACGACAACACGTTGCCCTCGACACTCTTCAGACGCGGAACCACACCCTGCTCAACAAAGGCCAGGGCCTCGGGCAGAAGCTCGGCAAAAGCCGGAGCGTCGGCGTCGATAGCGGCGACCTCTTTGCTCTCCATCATCGTCTGGGCCATCAGCTCGTACGGGCTGGCGATGGCTTCGGCGCTGGTGAAGGCCTCCTTAACGGTGGCTGTCGTCTCGCCGTTACGCTCAGCGGCAATGCCCCACGTGGTGGCGACATTGTCAAGCGTGGCGACGATAGAGCGACCAATGGTCGCACCTGGCACCGCATCGACCTTGGCCCACGGCACCATCTCATTCGTCGGCTCGGTGAGTGCGACGAGCGCCGTGGTCACCGAATCCGCCTCAGTGGCCAGACGATGGGTCACCTGGATCGAGCGATAGATCCGATACGAATCGACCGTCGCGTGATCCGACGACAGATCCCAGGTCAGCGCGATAAAGCCACCCTGGTCACCAGCGCCATCAGCACCCATGTAGTCGGCAGCTGCCAACTCGTTCGGACCGTCGAGAGCGGCAACGGCCGTGGCCGTGACGGTGATCGAGTCGGAACGACCGTCGATGTGATGACTGCCCACGTCAGAAGCGGCCAAAGCCAACGGCGACTCGGTCTCAATAATATCCTTCACGTCGATCAGCAGATCGCTACCGGTCCAGCTGCTCTTGGCCCAGAAACCGCCCGAGCCCTTGCTGACGAGGACATCACCAGGCGGCAACATGACGCCCAGCTTGTTCGCCGAAGCACTGACGTAGCGATTATCAAGCACGCGGGTGTTCTTGTACTGATCCGCCAAGGTGACGCTTACCCAGAAGTTCTCGTTCTGCGTCACCGAAGCCGGCGCGCTGACCAAGATCTGGCTAAAGGTGTGCGGATCGTAGACAATCGTCGAATCCAGAGCGCCCGTGAACGGACCGCCCGTAGTCGTCGAATCGACAATCGTAACGGTGAGGGAATCGATACCAGCGGTATCTTTCAACGTCACCGTCCGCTCACCCGTCACCCAGTCGTCGGCATTGAGCGTCGCCCGACCGCCAGAGGCATCGGTGACACCAGTACCTGTGAGGGTAACGCCGCCAGCGCCGGCCACTTTGAGAATGGCCGCGCTCTTATAGGTAACCGCAGGGCGGCTGCCGTCCGTGCTGGCATCGGCTGTGATTGTCAGCGTGACCTCATCACCAGCTATGTTGTGGCGGGTGGCGTCAAGGCCGGCCTTGCTCGCCGCGATCGTAAAGCGCTTGATCACAGGCACCACAAAACTGGTGTCGTAGAGGAATGTGTCCGGATCCGTGCGAGTGAAGTTACCCGCCAGGTCGCGAGCCAAAACCGTCAACTGATACAGCGTGCCATTTGCCAAGTTATCGATCGGCAAAGTCTGCTCAGAAGAAGTGTTGGTCAACTGGGTACCGGACAAGCGACGCGTGCGAGTGTTGGACGCATCTGCACCAGTCACACCGGTATATGTAATCAACACGCTATCCGCCGGCTCACTCAACTTGAAGATGACTTTGGAGGTCTCTTCTTCGATCGTGTCGGTGCGAGCACTCGCCACCGGACCGAAAGCAGCCTTCGTCGGGAACAGACGAACGAGCTCGATATCATCCACATCGACGTAGACATTGGTACGGCTCAATGCAGCACCAACATTACCAGCGATGTCCTGCCCAGTGAACGTGACCGTATGTACGCCCGTCGCCAACAACGTATCCGCGCCGGCCGCAGGTCCATCGAATGAAACACCGTTGGCCCCATCGGTATCGGCCACGGTGAAATCATCGGAGTAACTGTCATTACCGGAACCATCACCGATGTTACCCATTTCAGTAAAATCGATAATGCGATCTGTAGCGGCCTTCAACGACGGATTCGTCGTCGATGGCGTAGCGTCGTTAATTACCTTGAGCGTCGCAGCAGAGGCACCCGAGAAGGAGACGAAAAGCGTATCGAGCGCTTCGGCCAACTTGTACTGCAGGACATTGACATCGTTGTCATAGCCAGAGTTGATCGAGCCATCGGTGATCGTATCCGTGCTCACGGGCAAGATCGTATCGCCATTGGTCGAGTCTAGCGCGGGCTTGGTCGTATCGAACAGGAAACTGATAGCGCTGGTAACACCCCAAGCCGGTCCATCGAGACGATCAATAGTCTTGGTAGTGCTGTTATACCCACCGCTGCGATTACCCGCCGCATCGACGACGAAGACTCCTACAGT
Organism: Gemmatimonadota bacterium; assembly: GCA_002724215.1. Taxonomy (GTDB): domain Bacteria; phylum Latescibacterota; class UBA2968; order UBA8231; family UBA8231. The sequence goes on from PBOD01000055.1 coordinate 38,753, forward strand.
GTCCGAAGGGTCGGACCAAGTGGGATTCGCACTATGAGTCAAATTCAGATCTTCGAACTGTCCCTCGGCAGTGGTCACATTGATACGCAGTGTATCGATGCTACGAGAGCTCTTGTCGAAGGTGAAGACCTGACCGTGCAGATCTAAATCAACCGTCAGCGAGTCGCCCAAAACGACATCGTTGGCGATGTCGGTTCCGAGTTTAGAGCGAACGACGACAGAATCGCCAATACCGACGACGTTACGCGTGGTACCTGCGACTTTAGCTGCCCTATGCTCATAACTGGTCACAGTAATGTAGCCGGTGCCACCGCTCAAAGCCACCTTGTCGGGACCAGCGGGACGATCGGCGTCGATATTGAATTGGTTGCTGGCCGCCGACATAGAGATCGCCGAGGTATCGGTGAACGTGGAGCCACCATCGTTACTGTCAATGGCGAAGATCGCAGCGCGAACATTCGACACCACGCCCGAACTTCCGCCAACCCTACCAAGCCAGGTAAAAGTCGTCGTATCACCACTGGTGGCAACAGTAACGCTGTCGGCGTCACCCTTGGCAGCGGTGGCAGCGCGCGCGCGCTTCTGCTGCACGGCTACGAGGCTGTTGTAACCGCTAGTGGTGGGGACGTTTGCGCTGCTATTTTGACCGTCAGTTAGAACCGGCAACCCTTGGGTGCCAGCCGTGGCCAAATGCATCGCACGCAATTTCCTACGGATGACCGTAGACTGACCTACGCCTCCCCACGTAACGCTTTGGTTTAACGTATCAGCGACAACGGTCGAATCATTCGTCGAAGCCAGGTACATGACGACCTCAAGGCTATCGACGGGGCTAAGATCGAGCACCTTCGCGGTAACCACGAAGGTGGAG
>PBOD01000056.1 GCA_002724215.1 Gemmatimonadota bacterium
CAACCAAGACCTGCGCGTCGTTCTCGACGACTACTTCCTCTTCGCCGACCAATACGGCACAGCCACCGGCCAACCCGGCTACGACCCTCGCTTCGACCTCGACGGCGACGGTCAGGTCGGCCTCTCCGACTTCTTCCTCTTCGCCGACAGCTTCGGCAAAGAAGCCGTCGCCCCCTAACCTGCTCCAACACCCCACCCCCACACTAGCAAGGTGCGACGCGGCAGGTCGTTTTCAGGCAGTGGAAAGGCCGACCGACCTATCCCCCATGCCTAGCGCAGGGCCGGAGTACGAGCTGCGGGTTGTTTGCGCACGGGGCGGGGCCAAGACTAGCTCGATCGCTCCGCGCCCTCTGCGAAGCCAGACCCGAAAACGCGGCAGCAAACTACCCACAGCTCGTAACCCCAAGCCGCAGCGTCCCCTTTTGGCCGTCTCCCCTATCCCTTATCTTATCCGCCAAACCAACACCCGTTTCAACGGTCAAGCGGAACAATGCCAGCCAAATCCAAACTCACCCCGGCGATGGAGCAGTACATGCACTTCAAGCGCCAGCACCAGGACGCCATCTTGTTCTTTCGCATGGGTGATTTTTACGAGATGTTCTACGAAGACGCCAAAGAGGCCTCGCAACTGCTCGGCCTCACCCTCACCGCGCGCAACCACGGCAAAACCTCCGGCGATGTGCCCCTCGCCGGCGTGCCGCACCACGCGATGGAAGGCTACCTGGCCAAGCTCATCCAGATGGGCCGCAAAGTCGCTATCTGCGAGCAGGTCGAAGACCCCAAGCAGGCGAAGGGCGTGGTCGAGCGCGACGTGGTACAGGTCGTCTCGCCGGGCACCGCGCTCTCCGACGCGATGCTCGACCAGCAGCGCAACAACTTCCTCGTCGGACTCTGTCCGCACCCCGATATGATTGGGCTCGCCAGCGTCGATCTGTCTACCGGCGACTTCACCCTCGACGAAGTGCCCCCAGCCGACCTCGCCGACGAGTTGGCAGGCCTGGCCCCGGCCGAATTACTCATCGCCGCCAACGCCGACGACACCTTTGTCGCAACGCTCCAGGACGCCTTGCCGCAAGTAGCGCTCAGTCGCGTTGATGACTGGCACTTTGAGTCCGACAGTGCCTACGAAACCCTCACCGGCCAGCTCCAGGTCCAATCTCTCAAGGGCTTCGGTTGCGAAGATCTACCCGCCGCCATCCGCGCCGGCGGCGCGGTAGTCGCCTACTTGCGCGACAACCAGCGCGGCGCCGTCGAGCACATCAACCGCCTGCAACGCAAACACCGCGAGCACTTCGCGCTGATCGATGCCACCGCCCAGCGCAATCTGGAGCTATTGGCCAATCAGCAAGACGGTGGCCGCACCAATACCCTGCTCGAAGTCCTCGACCGCACCCGCACGCCGATGGGCGCGCGCCTGATGCGCCAGTGGGTCATCCAGCCGTTAAAGGATCCGGGCCTGATCGACGCCCGACTAACCGCCGTCGCCGAACTCCTGCAATCTCGCGATACCCGCCAGCACCTGCGCCAGCGCCTGGAGCAGGTCGGCGACCTCGAGCGCCTGATGGCGCGGATCTGCTGCCAGCGCGCCAATGGCCGCGACATGGCAGCGCTGGCCCGCTCGCTGGCAATCGCTCCCGAGATCGGCGCCGCGCTGGCGCCGGCGCACAGTCCGCTCTTGTGCGAACTGCGCGACAAAGGCCTGCCCGATGTCTCGGCGCTGGTCGATGAAATTTCATCCGCTCTAGTAGACGATCCACCGGCCACCCTCACCGAGGGCGGCTTAATCCGCGATGGCTACCACGAGCAAGTCGACGAACTGCGCCAGATTGCCAGCGGCGGCAAAGACTATATCGCCCGCCTGCAAACCACCGAGCGCGAGCGCACCGGCATCGCCTCGCTCAAAATCGGCTACAATCAGGTCTTCGGTTATTACATCGAAATCAGCAAGGCCAATCTCGACAAGGCGCCGCCCGAATACCACCGCAAGCAAACCCTGACCAACGCCGAGCGCTTTATAACGCCGGAACTCAAGGAATATGAGGAAAAAGTCATCGGCGCTGAGGATAAGCTCAAAGAATTGGAAAATGAGCTCTTTCTGCAATTGCGCGACCGCGTCGCCGCCTGGACCCCGCAGGTCCAGCAAATCGCCCGCGCATTAGCCCGCGTCGACGTCCTCAGCTCACTGGCCGAAGTCGCCAAAGTCGAGAATTACATCCGTCCGCAGATCGACGACTCCACCGCCATCGCCGTCCGCGACGGCCGCCACCCCGTCGTCGAGCGCCAATTGCGCGACGGCCGCTTCGTGCCCAACGATGTGACGCTCGATTCGACCGAGGCGCAGATCCTGCTGATCACCGGTCCCAATATGGCCGGCAAGAGCACCATCATCCGCCAGGTCGGGTTGATTGTTCTAATGGCGCAGATGGGCAGCTTCGTGCCCGCACACGAGGCGCGGATCGGCGTCGTCGACCGCATCTTCACCCGCGTCGGCGCCTCCGACAACCTGGCCCGCGGCGAGAGCACCTTTATGGTCGAGATGAACGAGGCGGCCAATATTCTCAACAACACTACCGCCAAGAGCCTGATCTTGATGGACGAACTGGGCCGCGGCACTAGCACCTTCGACGGACTGAGCATCGCCTGGTCGATCGTCGAATTTTTGCACCAGCGCGCCGACGCCCACCCGCGCACGCTATTCGCCACCCACTACCACGAAATGACCGAGCTGGCCGACCACCTCGCGCGGGTGGAGAACTTCAACGTCCAGGTCCGCGAAGAGGGCGACCGCGTAATCTTTCTACACCGCCTGGCCCCCGGCCCCGCCGACCAGAGCTACGGCATCAATGTCGCGCAGATGGCGGGTATGCCAGCCCAGGTCGTCGGCCGCGCCAAGGAAATCCTCGCCCGCCTCGAAAAAGAGCAGATCGACACCGAGGATATCCGCGACGAAGGTACCAACGGGTACGCCAGCGAGCCCGTGGCGTCAGAATCGCAAGCAGAGCCCGCACCGAGCGCAGAGCGGCCCGACAACCAGCTCGACCTCTTCCCCGCGCCCGCCGCGCCGTGGGCGGCCGAATTGCAGAATATGGACCTCAGCCAGATCACCCCGCTGCAGGCCCTGCTCAAGCTCAATGAATGGAAGGAAAAAATGCGCGCAGACCGCCGCCCATGAGCCCCGGTCCCCTACTCAAGGACAGTCTCAAACTGCGGTTATTGCGCTGGTTCGGGCGCCGCGAATGGATTCGCTACGGCGTGCGCTTTGCGGTGCTGCGCCGGTTCTGGGACCCCTACACGCCGCGCGTCCAGACCTTCGAGCTAAACTTTTTCTCCCTGCAGTACCAGGGCGATTTCGAGTGTTACCTCGACTGGTATGTCTACTTCTTCGGCGCCTACGAAAAAGAAGAACTCTACCTGCTGCGCGACCTGGCCCAGGGGTGCTCGGATGCCGTCTTCGTCGACATCGGCGCCAATATCGGCCAGCACTCGCTCTACATGGCCCAGCACTGCCATAAGGTCCACGCCTTCGAGCCCTACGCCGAAGTGCGCCAGCGCCTTGAGAGCGGCATCGCACTGAACCAACTGGCCAATATCGAAATCCACCCCGTCGCCTTAGGCGCCCAGGACGAGCAGCTCGACTTCTACGCGCCCAAGGGCGGCAATACCGGCACCGGCTCGTTCCTGGCCACCCACGAAGCCGAAAACAACGAGTTGGTCGGGCAATTGCAGGTCGTCAACGGCGACGCCTATGTAGAATCGTTGGGATTGGAGCACATCGACGCGGTCAAGATCGATGTCGAGGGCTTTGAGAAGAACGTACTATTGGGCCTGCAACAGACCCTGGCCAAGTATCGACCGTCGGTATTGATGGAATTTTCGCCGTCGACCCAGGAGAGTTTCGCCGGCATCGACGAATTTCGCTCGCTGCTGCCCGACGACTACGAAATCGCCACCGTCAACCCCCACAACAAGGTCCTCGGGATCTTCAGCAGCCCGTCCTACAAGCTGATCGACTTCGACTTCGATCACCCGGGCTCGGGCCTCAATATCCTTTTGCGACCCAGGGGCAACTAAAGGGATCGCCCCGTCAAGCCGAGATATAGAATACCATGGCCTCACCCACCGACCGCTTCACCCGCCTGCAAAAGATCGCCATCTTCCTCATCGTCATGGGCGAAGACAAGGCGCGCGAGATCCTCGGCGATCTCGACCTCGACACCATCGAGTCGATCAACGCCGCGATGCAGAGTTTAAAGGACATCACGCCGCAGGAAAAGGCGGCGACGATGATTGAGTTCGGGGATTTCTTCTACAAAGACAAGCCGCTTTCGGCCCAAATAAATAAACCACAGGCGAAGAAAGCGCCGAGCAAAAAACAGACTCCGGCTGCACAAGCACCCTCCGTCGTTTCCCTGGCCGATCTCGACGAAAAAACCATCGCCGCGACCCTGTCCAAGCTCAAGGACAAAATCGATCCCGGCAAAATTGACTGGGGCAAGGCCGGCTACGACTTTGGCGAGGGCTTCGGCGGGTCGAGCAAGCGTCCGCGCTAGTTGTCGTCGACCAACTCTTCGATCCGCTCCGCCACGGCGCGGGTGATATAACCGAGGAAACCCAGGGCCAGTGCCAGCTGTCCCAATAACATGGCTGTAGTCACAGTTCGGTCCTCTCTTTATAAAGCAGTCTTAGAAACGCCCTCCCCGCCCGTAGCAAAGCACGAGCCAGATTGCAATTTTTCGCCCAAGTCATTTACTTACAGGAAGTAATAAATATCCTGCCCGCTGGCCGAGCGCCGCCAAAGGGAAGAGAAATCCAGCCGTGCCGCGAGTATTTTTCCCATGCCCGACCAAGAGACCGCCGACGATCTGATCTGGGGCCGCCACCCCGTGCTGGAAGCACTGCGCGCCAAGCGCCCCCTGCGCCGCTTGCTGGTCGCCAAGGGCGCACGCGGTCCGGTCATCGACGAAATCTTCGACCTCGCCCGCCAGGCGCGCATCCCCTACGACCTGCGCGACAAGGCCCAGCTCGACCGCCTCGCCGGCCCGCGCCACCAGAGCGTGGTCGCCTACCAGGCCGCGGCGACCTACGCGGATTTCGACACGCTGCTCGCCGACCTGCCCTCACAATCCGCCTTCCTGGTTTTTCTCGACCAGGTCCAGGATCCGCACAATCTCGGCGCCATCATCCGCTCCGCCCACGCGCTCGGTGCCCAAGGGCTCGTCGTGCCCGAGCGCGAATCCGCCGGCTTGTCCCCCGCCGCGCTTAAAGCCTCCGCCGGCGCCGCCCTACACCTGCCCGTCTGCCGCGTCGCCAACCTGCAAAAAGCGCTGCAAAAAGCCACCGCGCACGGCCTTTTTATCGCCGGCCTCGATGCCGAGGGCGAGACCGCCTTCACCGCCGTCGACTTTACCCAGCCCTGCGCGCTGGTTATCGGCAACGAGGGCAAGGGCCTACGCCGCATGGTCAAACAGCGCTGCGACACTCTGCTGCAAATCCCCATGGCCGGCGACTCGGTCGGCTCCTTCAACGCCTCGGTCGCCGCCGGCATCGTCCTCTACGAAGTCTTCCGCCAGCGCCAATGCTGATTCTGTTGCTAGCGCTCTTCGTCGCCGTACCGCTCGCCGCCGAGCCCGTCGACGAAGAGCTGGCCCGTGCCCGCGCCCTGCTCGCCGAGGCGCGCGGCAATGCCAAGGGCTTCGCGTACCAGGCCGAATACATGCACTACTACGAGGTCGGTGACTCCATCCTCTTGCGCGGCCAGGCCACCGTCGTACACAAGGGCGCCACGCTCGAAGCCGCCGAAATGGTCTTCCGCCGCCAACTCGACCAGGTCGAGGCGCGGGCCCTGCTCGACTCCAGCGGCCGCATCGTCGGCCAACCCATCCTGCGCCAGGGCGACGAAACCCTGCGCGGCGAGCGCATCCTCTACGATCTCAACACCGAGCAGGGCACCATCCTCTCCGGCCGCATCCACCGCGACAAGGGCTTTTACGCCGGCCGCGTGATCCAGACCCGCTCGGCCAAGGAATTCCACGTCCATCGGGGTTCGTACACCACCTGCGACAAGGAACACCCCCACTTCGACTTCTACAGCCCGCGCATCAAGGTCTTGCCCGGCGACATGGCCGTGGCGCGACCAGTGTATTTCCGCGTCGCCGAGCGGCGGCTATTCTGGATTCCCTTCTACGTATTCTCCCTGCGCGAAGACCGCCAGTCCGGCATCCTCACCCCCAGCTTCGGCAATCGGCCCCTGCGCTTTGGCGCCGGCCAGAGCGAGTGGGAGTTGCGCAACCTCGGCTATTATCTCGCCCCCAACGATTACTGGGATCTCGCGCTCTCGACCGATTTNCGCCAGCGCTCGGGCTGGCTCGGCCGCGCCCGCTTCAACTACGCAGTGCGCTACGCCTTTAAGGGCCGCATCAACGCCCAACTCGAAAACCGCCAGCAGGGCCGCAATATCGCGCGCAACTGGCGCCTCGAATTCAGCCACAGCCAGGAGTTGGGCCGCGATTCGANTCTGCGTGCCTCCGGGACCTTACAGAGCAACAAAAGTTTCTCACAGGANAATAGTTCCAACCTGCAGGACCGCCTCAATCGCACCCTGCGCTCCAACCTGAGCTACGCCAAGCGCTGGCGCGGCTCGGGCAATAGCCTCAGCCTCAAGGCCAGCCAGACCAAAAATCTCGACAACGAGACCTTCGACCGCGTGCTGCCCGAAATCAGCCTGCGCAAAGGCCGCCAGCCGATCTGGGGCGCAAATCAAAAAATCGGCCAACGCAGGGAAAACCAGCCCTGGTACAGTAAAATCTTCTACGACGGCAATGCCCGCCTGCGCAACTCGACCCGCGGCACCCGCACCGACACTACCGACCGTATCAGCGCCGATATGGGGCTGCGCATGAGCGCGCAATACCGCCCCTTCACCTGGCTCAACTTCAACCCCACGCTGTCGGAAGATTGGCGCGACCAGGACCTGCGCGACGACGAGACCCGCTCCTTGCGCAGCGAGCGATTCTCCACCCGCCTGGCCCTGACCCAAACCCTCTACGGCTTATTCAACCCGCAGCTCGGCCCGCTGCAGGCGCTGCGCCACGTGCTCAAACCGAGCCTCTCGCTCAACTACCAGGCCAGCCGCTCTGACACCGGCGGTGTCTTCGGCATCGGCGGCGACTCCAGTCCGCTNGAGCAACAGCGCAAACTCGATATCCGCCTCGACAATACTTTCTGGGCTAAGATCCTGCGCGATGAAGAGGAGAGCAAAGTCCGTTTGGCCCAGCTCAACTTCTCGACCTCCTACGACTTTGCAAAANACCAGCGACAACTNGCCGACCTGCGCACCAGCATGAGCGTCGAAGCCGGGCGCTATCTCAACTCGCGGCTGACCTTGCGCAACGAATTTTACGACGACATGGACGAGTTGCAGCTCTTCTCGCCGCGGCTGCGGCAATTCGAGGTGCGGACCGCGGCCAACTGGANGCGGCGAGCAAGCGGGCGGGAGGATGGCNCTGAGNAACGACCAGGCCGCAGCCCTACAACCGACGACTTCGGCGCACAGAATCTCAGCCAGCGCCGCACACCGACGGGCTACGGTGGCCAGGAGCAGTTCGGCTTCGAAAGCGGCCTGCTACGCGATATCGGCAATCGCCGCCGCGGTAGCCGCTTCCAATTCAGCCACTACTATTCGCAAAGCCGCAGCGGCGACCGCAAGGCTACCCGCTCCTGGCTGCGCGGCTCTGCCGGCTTTGGCCTNGGCGCCAGTTGGCATTGCAACTACTCGCTCAACTACAATCTCCGCGATCCGGGGACGCCGCTTTTTGCGAGCGACCGGATCACTGCGGAACTATTATCGCTGCAGAAGGAATTCCACGACTGGACNGCGACGTTGAATCTGGAGCCGAGCACCTTTCACAAGAGTCGGGCGTTCTTCTTCAAGGCGCAGTTCAAGGACATTCCGCAGCTCAAATTCGAACGGGGGGAGCGGCGGTTTTAGTTTTGGCGAGGTTTGNTATGTGCAGTATTTTAGCCACGAGTANATTGCCCAGCAGNAATGCTCGTGCTCGTCTTANCTAGTTCGCACCCATGCCCGCTGAGATTACATCCCTCGCCAAGAGCATGTAGGATCATCAGCAACAAGACCAACANATAAATTACATTCGCNCAGAACCGGGCCATTGCCAAAGNCTNTTAATTCACATAAATTACANTTTAACAGATATTTACANTACAANANTACATCTCCATCTACCACANAATCACAAAGCTATCCCCGCTGTGAGAACCCTCGTCCAACGCGTCAGCCAGGCCANTGTCACTGTCGATAANACAATCATCGGCGAGATCCAGCAGGGCCTGCTCCTCCTGGTCGGCTTCCGCCCCGGCGACNACGAACAGGACCTGCGCTTCTGCGCCGAAAAGTGCGCCAATCTGCGCATCTTCCCCGACTGCGACGGCAAGATGAACCGCTCGCTGCTCGACATCGGCGGCGGCGTGCTCTGCGTTTCGCAATTCACTCTCTACGGCGACTGCCGCAAGGGACGCCGTCCCAGCTTCGCTGGAGCGGCCCCTCCAGAGGACGCCGAAGCCCTCTACGAGTCCTTCCTCGACATTCTCGCGGCACAAGGCCTGGCCCCGGCACGCGGCATCTTCGGCGCCCATATGCACGTCGAAATCCACAACGACGGCCCCGTCACCCTGATGGTGGAGTCGCCCGCATGAAGCGCCTGATCCTCGGCTCGGCTTCGCCACGGCGCGCCGACCTGATGCGCCAGCTCGAACTCTCCTTCGAGATCGTACCCAGCCCGGAACAAGAGCCGATTCCCGACACGCCCGTCCCCTCGGAATACGCGCTCGAATCCGCCACCGCCAAAGCCCGCGCCGTACACGCCCTGCTCGCCTCGCGTGGCGAGGCCGACGACGCCATCGTCATCGGCGCTGACACCATCGTCTGCCTGGACGACCAGATCCTCGGCAAACCCGCCGACGCGCGGGACGCTGCCCGCATGCTCTCGAGCCTCTCGGGCAATATCCACCAGGTCTACACCGGCCTGGCCCTCCAGTGCGGCACCACTCTCCTGCGCGAAGCCGTCTGCACCACAGTCGAGATGAACCCCTTCACTCGCGCCGACATCGACGCCTATGTCCACAGCGGCGAACCCCTCGACAAAGCCGGAGCCTACGGCATCCAGGGGCTCGGGGCCCGCTTTATTGAACGCATTGAAGGATGTTATTATAATGTGGTAGGCCTTCCCCTCGCCCGCCTCTGCGCTCTGCTGGGCACTGCGGGACACCATCCGAACGCCAAGACGCCGAAATGAGCGAAGAGCAGCAGACCATATCGCAGATATTGCGCGCCGCGCGCCAGGAGCGCGGGCTCGATATCGACACCGTCTACCGCAACACCAGCATCAGTCTGCCCGTCCTCAACGGAATGGAAAACGACCGCTTCGATATCATCGAGCCGGTCTTTTCCCGCATGGCGCTTTTGTCCTATGCCGACTACCTCGGCCTCGATCCCCAACCGCTCCTGGACCGCTTCGACCAGGAAAACGGGCCCATCGTCCCGCCGATCCCCGAGGCGGCCACCGCTCCGCAAACAACCACGCCCGGCCTGCGTCTGCCCATTCCCCTCGACAGCACCATCCTGCGCACCATCGGTCTGGGTTTTGGCACCCTGGTCATTCTATTGCTGGCCATCTCGCTCTTCAACGGCTCAGACGCGCCGCCGGCGGCCCATGCGCCGCCGCCCGAACCCGCGCCAGTACCAAGGTCTGTACCGGCGCCACCACCGCAGCCCGTCGTCGCGACCCGCCCCGAGCCCACACCACCACCAGCGGCCAGCACAACTACGCCATCCCCCGCACCAATCCCCCGTGAGTCACCGGCCAGCCAGGCCACGCCGCCGCCGACAGACGCCCCTGCCGACGCGCGGCCAGCGCCTGAAGCAACCACACCGGTGCCCCCGGCCACAACCCCAGCGCCCGTCCAGATCGCCGAGACGGCTCCTGTGGTTGACGCAGCGAGTGAGGATCCCGCCACGATTGCCCCGCCGACAGACGCCACAGCAGCACCAGCGGAGCGGCCACCGGGGCAGCATCCTGCAACGCCCCCGGCCAGCGCAGACGCCGCCGGCATCGTCCTCGCAGTCGAGGCCGTCGATTCCACCTGGGTGCAGATCCGCTGGGACGACACAGGCCAATTTCAGGGCATCGTACCGCGCGGCGAGCGCCGCAGCTGGCAGGCCGACGACCACTTCCTGGTGTTCACCGGCCGCGCCCACGGGCTGCGCTACTGGCTCAACGACGAACTCCTGGGCAACGGCCAATTAGGCGCGGCCACTCAAGTGTTGCGCTTCCGCGCCAACACCAGCGGCATCGAATTCCTCGGCCCGAATTTCCAGCCCCTGACAAGCGAAGCCACCACCGACCAGCCATGACCCGCCGCTGCGTAGAGGTCGCCCTGCCGCCGCCTGTGGCGCGCGAGCTGACGTACGGCGTCCCGCCCGAACTCGTCGCGGAAGCCCGGCCCGGTGCACTGGTGCTAGTGCCGGTAATGCAGCGCCTGCTCACCGGCATCGTGCTCGGTCCGGCCGCATTAGGCGATCTGGCGCCCGGTAAAATTCGCAATATCGAACAAATCCTCGACACCTCGCTGCTCAGCCCGGAAGTCGTCGATATCTGCCGCTGGATGGCCGGTTACTACATCGCCCCCCTGGGCAGCGCGCTGATGGCAGCCCTCCCACCCGGCGTCAAACTGACTTCCAACCGCATGGTCGAATTGCAGGATGGAGCCAGTAGTCCAGTCGCTGGTCTCGAGGCACGGATAGTGGACGAAATACAACGGCACGGCCCGCTCAAGGTCAGCACCCTCAAACGCCGCCTCGGCTCCAAGGGGTTAGAAAAAAGCCTGCGCGCCCTGCGCCGCCAGGGCCAGATCGAAGTCGCCCCGGTGCTCGACGACAAACGCACCCGCACCCTCAGCCAGCGCCACTACCGCCCGCGCGCCGACGCCGTGGAGGCCATCCCCCAAATCGAAAAGCGCGCCCCGCGCCAGGCCGCCTGCCTGCGCCACCTGCTCGAGAGCCCTGAGCATACCGCCCGCAATGCCTTGATCGACGCCGGCTTTTCCGCCGCAGTACTCAGGGGGCTCGAACAGCGCGGGCTAATCGAAGCCTACGACGAGGAAGTCGTCCGCGATCCGCTGGCCCATATCGACAGCGCCGTCCCCGACGACTTGGCCCTCACCACAGACCAGCAGCAAACCCTCGACGCGCTCGGCACCGCGCTCGATAGCGGCAGCTTCTACCCCTCGCTCCTGCACGGCGTCACCGGCTCGGGCAAGACCCTGATCTACATCCGGCTCGCGGCCCAGGCTCTGGAGCAGGGCCGCAGCACCATCGTACTGGTCCCCGAAATCGCCCTGGCCTGGCAGATGGTCCGGCGCTTCAAAGAGCACTTTGGTGCCGAAGTCGCAGTATTGCACAGTCAGCTCTCGGCCGGCGAGCGCTACGACACCTGGCGCCGCTTGCGCCGGGGCGAGCAGCGCATCGTCATCGGCGCCCGCTCAGCCATCCTCGCTCCGGTCGATGCGCTCGGCCTTATCGTCGTCGATGAGGAACACGACACCTCCTACAAACAGGAAGACCTCGAGAGCAGCCACCCGCTCAGCTACAGCGCCCGCGACCTGGCACTGATCCGCGGCCAGCGCTCGCAAGCGGTGGTATTGCTCGGCTCGGCGACCCCGAGCCTGGAGTCCTACTACAACGCCGCCAACGGCAAGTACCATTTGCACGAGTTGCCGCGCCGCGTCGATGACCGCCCCTTGCCGACGGTGACCGTCGTCGATATGAAAAAGGAGCCCTTCCAGAAAAAGCAGCGCGCCATCTTCTCGCGCGACTTGCGGCTCAAGATGCAGGACCGACTCGCGCGCGGCGAAAAAATCGTCCTGCTGCAAAACCGCCGCGGCTTCGCGCCCTTTATCACCTGCGGCTCCTGCGGCGAGGCCGTCCAGTGCAAAAGCTGCCGCGTCTCGCTGACTTACCACCGCAGCCAATCCGCGGCGACGACCCGCTGTCACTACTGCGATTTCAGCGCACCGCCGCCGCCGGTCTGCCCCTCCTGCGGCAGCGCCGAGCTGCGCTTCGACGGGGTCGGCACCCAGAAGGTCGAAAGCGCGCTCGTGGAACAGTTTCCCGGCATCCGCGTCATCCGCATGGATGTCGATACCACCGGCTGGAAAGGCGCCCACGACGAACTGGTTGAACGCTTCCGCCGCGGCGAGGCCGACGTGCTGCTGGGCACCCAGATGGTCGCCAAGGGCCTCGACTTCCCCGCCGTCACCCTGGTCGGCGTCATCTCCGCCGACACCGGCATGCACCTACCCGACTTCCGCGCCGCCGAGCGCAGTTTTCAGCTCTTGACCCAGGTCGCTGGCCGCTCGGGCCGCGGCCAGACCGCCGGCGAGGTGGTCATCCAGACGCTGCTGCCCGACGACGANGCGCTGCGCTCAGCCGCACGCCAGGACTACGCANCCTTTTCGCACCGCGAGCTTGAGGAGCGCCGCCAGACGGGCTTTCCGCCCTTCGGGCGCCTGATGGTCTTCCGCTGGCNCGGCACCGACGAAGACGAAGTCACCCGCGCCGCGCAATCNGGCACCGCCGCCCTGCGCCAGCGCCTCGATGCCCGGTCGCTGCTCCTGGGNCCTGGCCCGGCGCCTTTGGCCCGCCTGCGCGGGCACTATCGCTGGCAGACCCTTTTGCGCGGCGANTCGATCCGCCATCTGCACGAGATGGTCGCCGGCGCGCTGCCGGCAATGCGCGCGGCGGCCAAAGACCACGCCACTACTTTTGCCATCAACGTCGATCCCCTGACCATGATGTAGGGAGTGCCATGCACTTATCCAAGTTTGTTCCGATACTACTCATCGCCCTGCCGGCCTTCGCGCAACTCAAAGGTGCCGAATGGCAAGCCTATACCAGCATGCGCAATGTCGACCGCCTGCTGGTACACGACGATGCCGTCTGGGCCATCACCGCCGGCGGCGTCCTGCGCTACGACCAAGCGACCCAATCGTACGACCGCTTCACTCGCCTCGACGGCCTNCCCGGCAACCGCATCTCGAGCCTGGCCGTCGACGACAGNGGGCATTTGTGGTTCGGAACAAGATTCCAGGGCTTGAGCCGCTACCGACCGAAGGAGGAGCGCTTCGACCCGCCCTTCTTCGACTTCGTCAGCCGTGGCATCAATACGCTCACGGCGCATCAGGATCGCATCTACGTCGGCACCGAAGAGGGCGTCAGCGCCTTCCTCATCGACAAGGAGGAGGTCAAAGAGACCTACCGCCAACTCGGTCGCCTGCCCAAGGACACCGAAGTGACGAAGGTCGTGGTATTCGCCGGCAATCTGTGGGTAGGCACCATCGGCGGGCTCGCCTGGGCCGATCTCTCCCAGCCCAACCTGCAGGACCCCGACAGCTGGAAAAACTCGATGCTGCCCGGCCACATCCACGATATGCTAGTCTACAGGGATACCCTGTTTATCGCCTCGGCGCGCAGCATCTGGCACATCCGCCCCGACTTTCGCAAACCCGAGCAGGACTACTCCGGAGTCGACATTATCTCGCTCGGCCTTTTCGAAGGAGAATTGACGGCCGCCACGCGCGACGATCGCTTCTTGCGCCGCGGGCACGTCCTGGACTGGCAGCGCATCAGCGCTCAGGGCATCAGCGCCGCCAACGACCTATCCGATGTCGAAGGCCCGATGTGGGTAGCCAGCGACAACGGCCTACGGGTGATGGGCGCCGATCCGCCGCCNCCGCCGCGCGAGCCCAAGGGCAACTACTTCTTCGACATCACCAAGACCCCCGACGGCCACNTCTGGGTCGCCTCGGTGCCCAAGGACAACCTGCCGGCCTTCGGACTCTACCAATTCGACGGCGAGGGCTGGACCACCCACACGCTCAAGACCCAACTCGCCTCCGAGACGGTCACCGCAGTCGAGCCCGACGCCAATGGCCTGTTGTGGGTCGGCAATTGGGGCCGCGGCATCGACGTGCTGGACACCACGGCCACCTGGCGACGGCTCAATACCACCAACTCCGAGCTGCAGGGCATCGACGGCGGTCGCTTCATCGCCGTCTCCGATATCGCGCGCGACGACGAGGGGCTGATGTGGATCGGCACGGTGCTGGTCGGCCTGGCGGTGCTGGACAGCTGGCGGCCGAGCCAGACCCAGCTCTACACCCAGGCCGAGATCAAGGCCTCGCGCGACATCAACAAGATTGCCATCGGCCCCGACCGCCTCAAATGGATCGGCACCCCCCGCGACGGCTTTATCCTCTTCGACGACGGCGGAACGCCCTTCGACAAAGGCGACGAATCGGGCATGACCTTTACCACCCTATCCCACCCAGATTTGACCAGCGACCGCGTCAGCGACGTGCACGTCGATGGCACGGGCCGCGTCTGGGTCGCCACCGACGGCGGCCTCAACGCCATCCGCGGCACCTACAGCCGTGCAGACGAGCACTTCGATATCGAGAGCTGGGTCGTCTACAACACCAATAACGGACTCCCGACCAGCGTCGTCACCGCGCTGGAGGAAGACGACCGCGGCAACATCTGGGTCGGCACCGAGGACGGCCTGGTCCGCATCGGCGGCACCGGACAGGTCGAGTTTGCACTCAATACCAATAACAGCGGCCTCGTCGACAACCGCATCAACTCGCTATTCTTCGACAAAGACGAGAGCGAGTTGTGGATCGGCACTCTCGACGGTCTGAGCCGCCTGCAGATCGGCAGCAAAGGCAAGGGCGCGCAACTGGCCGCCCAAACCTATCCCAACCCCTTCCTGGTCGGCACTCGCGGCGCGCAGTTGACCTTCATCGACCTGCCGCTGGGCGCGGAGGTGCAAATCTTTACCGCCGCCGGCCAACCGATTCGCCGCATCGAGGGCGTGCCCGGCCAGGGCACCGCCACCTGGGACGGCCTGACCGACTCGGGCTTTCTCGTCGCCTCGGGCATCTATTACTTCACCGCCCGCGACGAGGCCGGCACCGCGACCAGGGGCAAGTTTGCAGTGATCAATAACCGTTGACCTCGGTGCGCCTGCTCCTCCTCATACGCTCCCTGGCTCCGGCGCAGGGCCAAGAAGCCCATCCCTTGCTACAGGCCACATACCGGGGGCGATCCACTGTAGTAATCCTCGTCGCCNTGCTCGGGCTCCTGCTCTCGGTCGCCGACACCCAACCGCCCTTCACCATCGCCCGCTTGCAATACAGCGGCGGTGGCGACTGGTACAGCGACCCCTCCTCACTGCCCAACCTGCTGCGCTTCCTNAATCAGCACACCCGGATCGACGCAGCCGAGGAGGAGGCGCAGGTGCANATTGCAGACGAGGAGCTGTTCTCCTATCCCTATATCTACATGACCGGNCACGGCAATGTCGCCTTCTCTGCGGAAGAGGCGGCGCGATTGCGCCACTACCTCGAGGCCGGCGGCTTCCTCCACGCCGACGACAACTACGGCATGGATGAGAGCTTTCGCCGCGAGATGCGCAAGGTCNTCCCCAGCGCCAAATGGGTCGAATTGCCGGCGGATCATCCCCTCTTCANCTGCCACTTCAAATTGCCCGATGGCCTGCCCAAGGTCCACGAGCACGACGGCAAGAGGCCCCAGGCGCTGGCGCTCTTTGTCGATAAGCGCATCGCCGTNCTCTACACCTATGAAGCGGATCTGGGCGACGGCTGGGAAGATCCCCATGTCCACGACAATCCCGAGACCAGGCGCAGGGCCGCCCTCGAGATGGGNGCCAATATCGCGGTCTGGGCGCTGAGCCGCTGAGTCGCGGTCAGCGGCCTTCGACCACCTCGATATACGCGTCGGTCGGCAAGTCGACCACCCGCTGCAGCGCGCCACCCGACCAGCGCACGTGCAGCGAATCGGGCGCGCCAGCCCCAAGCCCAAAGTGCAGCCGCCGGTCGCCGCTGCCCAAAAAACTCTCGCCACACAAAACATCGCGCCGCTGCCTGCGGCCACCGCTCCACAGATAGACTTTGGCCCCGATCGCGTCGCGATTTTTACCCCGGCCCACCAGCTTGACGCCGAGCCAACGGTGGTCTTCTCCGCCGCGATTGTGCAATAGCACGGGCTGGTCGTTGAGGTTGGTCACAAAGAGGTCGAGGCGGCCGTCGTCGTCGAAGTCGCCCGCCACCACACCGCGGCTTACCGCGTCCCGGCCCCCGGTCGCGACGAGTTGAAAATGGCCGCCCTCATTGCGGAACAAGTGATCGGGCTGAGCGTAGGTCGCACCGCTACCGGGGCGCTCGATCTGGGGATAGACGTGGCCATTGGCGACGAAAAGGTCCTGGTCGGCGTCGTTGTCGTAGTCGAGAAAAACCGCCCCGAAGCCCACCAGAGGCAAGCTGACGCGCCCCAATCCGGCAGCGAAACTCACATCCGTAAAACGCCCGTCGCCCCCGTTGCGGTAGAGCGTGTTGTAGTCGTCCTCGAAGTTGGTTACCAACAAGTCGCCGGACCCGTCGCCGTCGTAATCGCCCCAGGCCACCCCCATCCCGGCCTGGGCCAGGCCCGTCTCATTGAAGGCCGCGTTGGCGCGAAGACCGACCTCGACAAAAGTCCCGTCGCCTTCATTGCGGTAGAGGAAATTGGGTGTCGAATCGTTGGCGATATACAGGTCGAGGTCGCCGTCGTCGTCGCAATCTATGAACAACACCCCGAAGCCGTAGCCGGGCTCGGGGTGGTCCAGACCGCTAGCCGCGGTAGCCTCAGCAAATGTGCCATCGCCCTCGTTGCGAAAGAAAACATCGGGCGAAGCCGGCAGGCTCAGGGGACCGACAAAGACATCGCGTCCCTTCCACTGCGTGCCGAGTGGCGCGATCGCATTGGGATCGAAGTCGAGATAATTGGCCACATAGAGGTCGAGGTCGCCATCGAGATCGGCGTCGCCCATGGCCGCGCCGGTGCTCCACACCGGCACTTCCAACCCCGCGACTTTTGTCGCCTCGACAAAAACCGACCCGTCGTTGCGGTAGAGAATATTATCGGCCAAACAGGTGATGTATAAATCCTGATCGCCGTCGCCGTCGTAGTCGGCCGCCAGCGCGCCCATACCCCAGCCGCGCCCCGTCGCGCCCACAGCCGCCGCGATATCGGCAAAACCGGCCCCGTCGTTGCGGTAGAGCGCATTGGTCGCGCCCCGGTCGGACTGCTCCAGCGTCGATCCGTTGACCCAGTAGATATCCAGATCCCCGTCGCCCTCGACATCCAGCAACGCCGCACCGCCTCCTTTAGCCTCGACGATATAGCGCTTGTCGGGACCGCCGCCGGTGTGCGNCCGGTCCAGGCCCCAGGCGGCAGCCCGGTCGACGAAGGGCGTATCANCGGGAGGCACGTCCTCCCGTGCGACTGGCACCGGATCCGCGCAAGCCAGACCCAGCAAGCCCGCCCACAGTAATTTCCTCCCCGCACCGCTCATCTGGCCTCACCCCAAAAAGCGATTGAGCACATTGGCCGTAATCCGCGAGATCGCGTCATCGACCGGCAAGGCGCTCGGATAGGAGATCGAGCCAACCGCAAAGACCTCGCCGCCGCTGTCGGTGCAGTGGTAGACGATTTCGGCCCCGCCGTCATCGGGGTTTAAGCCCTTGGCCAATAGCTCGCAACCAGCCGGGGAACTGACGGTCATCTTGTCGGTCTCGTGGCCCGAAGCGCCACCCGGGCAGCGCATGTGCAGACAGTTTTCGCCGAATATATCGCCGTCNTTGAGACCGGTGCCGGCGAAGACCCAATGATCGGCCTTGAGCGCCCGGTACGGCGCGCCGGTCATGATCCCGGTCTCCGAACACGTCACCCCCAGCAATTTGGCCTCGGATTCGTGGCAGAGATCGAAGCGGCTCTCCTTGCCGATCTTTTGCAAGTGGCTAAAGCCGCCGCCCTGGTCGCCGTTTTTGACCTTCATGGTGTATTCGTCGAGGAATTCCACCTCGCAGTTGAGCCCNTTCCCGCCCAGGTACATCAGCTTGCCGCCGCGCTCGAAGACCCACTCCTTGAGCCGNTAGTACATTTTGGCCGACCAGTACTCGGGATGGGCGCTGATAATGAGCACCTTGTACTGGTCCAGCTCCAGCACGCCGCTNTCGAGCTGGGTCTCAGCGTAGAGATCGTAAGCGTAACCCTCGCGNTCGAGCCAACCGACGGTGCGCCACTCGGCCGGAGCCACGTGGCACGCCGACCGGCCCTCAATCGGATCGGTNATANGGTCGTTTTCAGGAATGAAGTTGAGCGGCTCAGGCCGNTCGAACGACAGCGGCGGATAGTCGGGCTCGCTGAAGAGCAGGTGCCGCTTGTCGGTATAGCGCTTGAGTTCGTAGCGCGCGTTGACCGTNGGCGTCGGCACAAAGCCGTCGGCGTGGATGTAGTTGGAGCGGCCGCCAAAATTATTGTAGGCATTCCAGTTGATNTTGGCGGCGAGTACTGCCACCGCGGCAGACGGCTCTTTGGGCGCGACGATCCAGGGAAAGGAGAAGAACGCGCCCGATTCCCCCTTGGCGTGCAGGTAGTAGAGCCCGGAGCGCGCAGGCGCCTCGATATACTGTTTGTGGGTCGGGCTGGTATAGCCCTGCGAATTCCAGCGGATGCCGGTCTGNGTGTAGTCGCCGTCGGGCGAAACCTGCATTGTCGCCCGGGGGCCGTGCTCGTCGTACCAGCCGATCGGGCGCACCCGTTCTTTTTCCCAACCGTAGCGCCATAACTCCAGCTTGTAGGCTTCCACCGCGTGAACGCGAAACTCCGACCGCTCGCCCGACTGTATCCACTTGGGCCACATGTAGCCGAGCAAGCAGTCGCTCAACAGCCGGAAATGATAGGGCTCTTCCAGAGGTAGGCTCAGCGCCACCCGCTTTGACCCATAACCCGGCTTGTAGAGCACCGTCGCATACTCTCCCGGCGCCAGGTCGGCGTAGATCGCCCCGGATGCCCGCGACCGNACCTCGTGCGACGCGCCGTCGGCACCGATAAATTCGCAGAGCACCTCCGGCACCGCCACGTAACGCTCGTCACTCACATAACCGATCAGCATACATCCTCCTATTCCGTTTTCGCTTCGTAAATCGCCAGTTGCTCGAGCAGCGGGCGCTGCAACTGCGCCGGGGTCANGCTGATGGCCTGGCGTTGACGCAGTACTGCGNTCGACCACTCCCCCTGCTCGGTGCTGCGCAGGGCGCTGGTGAGCAACGCCTGGACCAGGGCCTTGCGCGCGTGCGGTAATTGCACCTGGCGCGCCGCCGCCTGCATAAAGACTTCTCGCGCCGCGTCGAGCCTACCGGCCTGGATTAGCGCCGCAACCAGGTTGTTGCCGGCCTGGGTGTCATCGGGGACGAGCGCGAAAGCCCGACGAAAGCGATCCAGCGCATCTTGCGGACGGCCCTGTTCCATCGAGATGACCCCCGCATTGACCAGTGCCCTGGGAAAATCAGGCCGCAGCGCCAGCGCCCGCTCGATCGCTTCGAGCGCCTTGGTAGCAGCTCCCAGCCCATAGTGCGCCATCCCCAGCCCGTAGTGCGCCTCGGCCAAGCCGGGATCACCTGCCAGAGCCTGTTGAAAGTGCTCGAGCGCCGCAGCTGCCCGCCCCTGCCGCAATAGCACATTGGCCAGATTGGTGCGCGTCGCGACCGCGTCCGGATCCAGCGCCAGCGCCCGCTCGTATTCGCTCCGCGCCGCGTCGAACTGCCCCGCCTGTGCCAGCACCAAGCCCAGCGCCGCATAGGCCGCGGGGTCATCGGGATTGGCGCGGATGGCCTGGCGGTAGCGACCAACCTCCTGCTTGAAGGGCTGCAGTGTCTCAAAACGCCCCAGTGCTGCCCGCGCCGCCCGTCCCTGCCCCAACCGCTCGCGAATCCGCGCCAGGTGTAAGTGCGGCATCGGCTCTTCCGGGGCCAATTCCAGTGCCCGCGAAAAAGCTGCGATCGCCCTGTCATCCGCGCCGAGACGGGTGTGGGCTAAACCGAGGCGGTAGTGCGTCTCCCANTTACCGGGTGCGCGCGCCACGGCCCGCGATAGAATCGCCACAGCCTGTTGCGGACGATTCAGGTGCAAATACACCACGCCGAGTAGTTCCACCGCCTCGACCACCACCGAATCCCGTACCACCACCCCCTCCAGCACGGCAGCCGCCTCTTCGTAGCGACCCAAACCCGAGTAGAGCGCCACGGCGGCCGTGTAGTGCAGGCGAGTGTCTTCCCCATAGTGCTCCAGCGCCGGCTGCAGCAGGGCCAGCGCCTCGCGGTAGCGCCCCTGTGCGTAGAGCGCGTTAGCCCGTTTGTAGTAGGTCTGCGCCGACCAATCTGAATCGAAAGCCCGCGCGGCGAGTNGCGCCGGCGCCACTCGCCGCGACGCCCTAATCGGCGACGCCGCGGTATCGGCCGCGACGCCATAATCCGCCACGGTCGCTCCAGCCCCCTCGCGCACTAAAATATAGCGCCGCACGGGCAGCGGCTCGACCACTTGCACCCGTCCTCCGGGCCAGGTGATNGCCACGCTGTCTGCACGCCCCGCACCCAGGCCGAACAATACCCGCCCATCGCTTGACGACAGATAGCCATAGCCGCGCTTAGCCCGGCGCACTAACACGCGCCCATCCGTCCACAACTTCACCTTTGCGCCCTCGGCCGAGCGTCCGTCCGCAGCTATTAATTCCAACCCCAGCCAGTTGTGAAAATTGCCACCGTCGTTGCGCAACAAGCTCGGACGGTCGTTGAGATGGTTCACCGCGATGTCGAGATCGCCGTCGTTGTCGTAATCGCCGAAGGCCGCACCCCGACTCACCCGCTCAGCNTCCAACCCGGGGACCGCACCCAAGACGAAAGACCCGCCACGGTTCCAGTAGAGCAAATCGCGCTGGCGGTAACTCAGCCCCAACGGGTGGGCATCCAGTTGGGGATAGAGGTGGCCGTTGGCCACGAAGAGATCAAGCCAGCTATCGTTGTCGAAATCGGCTAGCGCNGTGCTCCAGCCCAAATAGGGCCGCACGGCCCCACCCAAATTTGCGGCGTGGGTTGCATCGGCATACAAGCCGTCGCCCNGATTCTCGTAGAGCGTATTGACATCGTCGGAGAAGTTAGTGACAAACAGATCGCCGTCGCCATCGTTGTCGTAATCGCCAACATCCAGCCCCATCCCAGCCTGTACCCGCCCCTCTTCGCTATAGGCCACCCCGGCAAAAGCGCCGATTTCGGCCAGATTCCAATCGCCGTCGTTGCGATAGAGCTGGTTGGGCGTCGAATCATTGGCNATATAGAGATCCTGATCGCCATCAGCATCGCAGTCGGCGAAGAGCACCCCGAGCCCCAGATAATCCCAGCGACCGACCCCTGTCGCCGCACTCATATCGACAAAGGTACTGCCGCCCTCGTTGCGGTAGAGCACATCGGCATCGCCGTCGAGACCGTAAGGACCGCAAAATACGGTCAATCCCTTCCAGCCACTGCACATCTCGCCGCCACCGGGCGGATCGTCGAGATCGAAGACCAAATAATTGGCCACATATAGATCCTGCCAACCATCGCCATCGATATCGCCGAACGCCGNGCTGGTGCCCCACCGCCCGTCTTCAACACCCGCTTCTATCGCGCTAAAAACGCCGTCGCCATCGTTGCGATAGAGCCCGTTCGGCCCCCAGTAGGTGACGTAGAGNTCGAGNTCGCCGTCGTTGTCGTAGTCGGCCACCGCAGTACCCATGCCCCACCCGACGCGANCNAGGCCCGAGCCTTCGCTCGCATCGGCAAAAGCCCGCCCAGCCGTCCCCTCCACATTGCGCCACAGCCTGTTGCCCGTCCCGGGCGCGCCCTCCAGCCGGGTCCCATCGACGGCGAAAAAATCCAGCCAACCGTCGCCGTCAAAATCGAAGAAAGCCGAGCCCGAGCCCATCGACTCGAGAATATAGCGCTGCTCCGGTCCACCCGACGTATGCACGAAATCAATGCCCGCTTCTGCGGCAACGTCTGCAAAGCGCACTGCCGGCTCGGTCCATTTAGCAGCAACGGCGGCCGGAGCCGATTCTCCTGCAATACGTTCCGGCGTCGGCTCAGACGCGCACCCCCAACNCCCTATCAGCGCGATGCCTATTACAACAACTCGAATCATCCTAATCCAACTTCAACTGGCGATTGACCCGATATATATATCACAATTTTATTTTCCCCGCGAATTTGATAAGTTATTCACCCGAAGACATTCATAATTCACCGAAGGGCAGCCCCAGGGGATCTCCGCAGCGGTTGTGCCCGAGATTTCAGAGGATTGTGAAATCTGGAAAGGCACCCCTCGGAGCCCAACCAGGATGGGAGAGCGAGCATGAGCGTAAGAGATCCCCTGGGGCTGCCCGTCCATACGCGTTTAAAGCGAATAAACTTGGCATCACTGATCCTAATCCCGATTCTCCTCTCATATAATCTCCTCCACGCCGCCGAACCCATCGATGCGGTCTCCGTGCCCGCCGGCCCCTTCACCATGGGCACCGACCATCCCCGCGCCACCGACGAAAAACCCGGGCATCAGGTCCACCTCAGCGCCTTCGCCATCGACCGCCGCGAAGTCACTAATGCCGCCTACGCGNACTTCGTCGCCGCCACCGGCTACCGCACCGCGGCCGAAGCCGATGACGCACCCGAGCGCCTGGATGGCCTCAGCTGGCGCCACCCGCACAGCCCCAACGCCACTGCCGCTCCCGATCATCCNGTCGTCTATGTCAGCTGGCGCGATGCCGACGCCTACTGCAACTGGCGCGGCGGCCGCCTCCCCACCGAGGCCGAATGGGAAAAGAGTGCCCGCGGCACCGACGGCCGGCTCTGGCCCTGGGGCGACTTCACCGCCGACCGCGCCAACCACTGGGGCACCGTCGACGGCTACGCCGGTCTGGCCCCGGTTGGCGCCTTCCCCCTGGGCCGCAGTCCGTACGGCGCGCTCGATCTGGCCGGCAATGTCTGGGAGTGGTGTGCCGACTGGTACGCCGAAGACTACTACGCCACCGGCCCAAAAACTAACCCCCAGGGCCCCACCGCAGGCCGCTTCAANATCCTGCGCGGTGGCTCGTGGGCCAATCCCCCGCCCGTCTTGCGCAGCATCAACCGCTTCGAAGTCCTGCCCGTCGAGCGCAGTGCCTACATCGGCTTTCGCTGCGCCTATGCGCCATGAGCGCCCCACTGCGCCTCGCTCTGCTGGCGCTCACCGCCTGCGCCGNGGACCCCGATCCCCCCGCGCCGACGCTCGCGCCCGTGCGTTACGCCGATGTCACCCGAGCCGCCGGTATCGACTTTGTGATGCGCTCGGGTGGTCGGACCAAAAACTATATCGTCGAAGCCAAGGGCGGCGGCGGAGCCTTTTTCGACTACGACGGCGACGGCCGACTCGATATCTACCTGGTCAACGGCAGCCGCTTCGGCACAGTNCCCGACTCGGCCCAGACCAACGTCCTCTATCGCAATACGGGTTCCGGCGCCTTTCGCGAAACAACCCACGAGTCCGGCNGCGGCGACAGTGGCTGGGGCATGGGCTGCGCGGTAGCCGACTACGACAACGACGGCGATCCGGACCTCTACATCACCAACTACGGCCCCAATGTCCTCTACCGCAACGAGGGCGGCGCCTTCGCCCCAGCACTAGCCGGCGTCGATCTGGACGGCTGGAGCACCAGCGCCACCTTCGGCGACTACGATCTCGACGGCGACCTCGACCTCTACGTGGCCCAGTACTTGAACTTCTCACCCGACGCAACCCCGCCGCGCGGCGGCATGTGGAAGGGAGTTTTGGTGTTCGCCGGCCCACTCGGTTTNCCGGGGGCTCAGGACGCGCTCTACCGCAACGAGGGCGACGGCAGGTTCAGCGAAGTCACCCGCCGCGCCAAAGCCGGCAAACTCGACCCAACCTACGGCCTCGGCGCCCTATTTTGCGACTACGACGACGACGGCGATCCAGACATCTACGTAGCCAATGACTCAGCGCCCAATTTTCTCTACCGCAACGAGGGCGACGGCACCTTTCACGACGTTGGCTTAGAGGCCGGAGCTGCACTTAGCGGCGAGGGCGGTACACAGGCCGGCATGGGCATCGCCTACGACGACTACGACATGGACGGCGACCGCGATNTGTTCGTGACCCATTTCGAGGACGACTACAACACCCTCTACCAGAATGTGGGAGACGGTCGCTTCACCGTGGCGAGCGCTGCCGCCGGCCTCGCCGCGCCGAGCCTGCCGCATTTGGCTTTCGGCACCTTTTTCCTCGACTACGACAACGACCGCGACCGCGACCTCTTCGCCGCCAACGGCCACGTCTACCCTCAGATCCGCCACGTCAACACCGCCGGCTACGCCGAAGCCAACCAGCTATTCGCCAACCANGGACCCGATTCCGGCTACCGNTTCTCCGCAGTATCAGCCGGCGACCTCAATGCGCCCAATGTCAGCCGCGGGGCCGCTGGCGGCGACTACGATGACGACGGAGATATCGACCTGCTGGTCTGCAATCTCGACGAACCGCCGGCNCTATTGCGCAACGACGGCGGCAACCAGCGCAACTGGCTCGGCCTGCGNCTAGTCGGCACCACTTCCAACCGCGACGGCGTCGGCGCAAAAATCGTCCTCGCCGCCGGCGGCATAAGCCAGACGCGCGAAATCACCAATGGGGGTAGTTTCCTTTCGCACGGCGACTCACGTGCGCATTTCGGTTTGGGGTTTTATGCCGCAGCCGAGCGGATCGAGATCCGCTGGCCCTCGGGCAAAGTGCAGCGNCTGGCAAACATCGCCGCCAACCAGTACCTGATCGTCGTAGAACCCTAGGGCTCTACGATTGCGATTCGNTGGTTCGCGGCCAGCGGCCCCGCCATGGTCTGCACCACCCCGGAAGGCCAGCGCACCTCAATTTGATCGACCGCTGCGGCCGCATCGAGGCCGAAATAGAGCGGCAGCAGACTCTGCGACAAATAGCCCGACTTGCCATCGCGGACCTGGGTAGTGGTGCGCCCGCCGGCGCTCACCGCTACCACTGCGCCCAGACCGTCACGATTGGACTTCGTCCCTTCCAGCACGATCTCGATATAGCGGACCGCCCGCCGCTCGGTCAAATTGCTGAACAGCACCAGCGGCGGACCGTTAAACTCATTGGTGACGATATCGAGGTCGCCATCGCTGTCGACATCGATCAGGATCGAAGCACGCGAGCCCAGTGCGCCCCACACCTCGAGCATCCCCTGCTGTCCCTCGCANCGCGGATGCTCGGCATCTGGCCCATCGCAATCGAGCAAAAACCAGGGCCGGGCNGTCGCATTGCCCTGGCGCGGCTCGACCCCAAGGGCGAATTCACTGTCGCGAAAAAGTGCACCGCCTTCGTTCAACAGNAGCGAATTGANGCCGTAGCGGAAGGGATAATTCATGCTCGAGGTAATAAATATGTCGGCGAAGCCGTCGGCATTGAGNTCTCCGACNCTCAAGCCCCATGGCCAGTANTTCTCNACGCCGATCCGATCCGACACTTCCGCGTAGCGCCCGTCGCCCTCATTGCGATAGAAGCCATTGCCGTAGACGNTGCGGCTCTCGCTTTGCAAAAACTCCTCGCCGTACTGTATATCGGCTTTGTGCTTTTCGCGCTCGGGCCCGATATCCTCGCTCATATCCGAATGCATATCGGTCAAGATCATATCGAGTCTCCCGTCATTGTCGTAGTCGAAGACCTTGACGCCCATCGATCCCCAAGGAGTGTGGGGAAAAACTTCGCGGCTCCTATCGACGAATGCCGCGCCAGCGGCATTTTCGTAGTAGTGATCATGGCCCTGCATATTGAGTACGTAGAGGTCGAGCCAGCCGTCGCCATTGGCATCGATGGCGGTNGCGTCACCCGACCAGCTGCCATCGCGCAGCCCNACCTGCTCAGAGACATCGACGAAGCGATTGTCGCCGGCATTGCGGTAAAGCACGCTGTACTCGGTACGCTCGGATTTAAGGTGGCCATGGAACGCGTCCTCTAGGCCAATGTAGTACTCGTAATCAACATCGAGCGCGGGATCGGCGTTGTAGGTCCGCGACGGCACCGCCACATCGGTAGTGTAATTGCCGACATTGGCCAGAAAAAGATCGAGCAACCCATCGTTGTCATAGTCGAAAAATAACGCAGCCGAAGAGTGGCCTTTATAATCGAGGCCGGAGTGAGCAGAGATATCCTCAAACNTCCCGGTCCCATCGTTTGCAAACAGCCGGTTGCCGTCGCGGATAACTGTCGCATAGAGGTCGGGGTCGCCNTCATTATCGATATCGGCGAACGATGCACTGACCCCGATTGGCCCCGCAAAGCCGACGCCGGCGGCCTCCGTGATATCGCTGAAGGTCCCGTCGCCCAGATTGCGCCACAACTCATTGCTGCCCGATTGGGTACAGAAGTACAGGTCGTAGAGCCCGTCGTTATCGACATCGGCCGCCGCCACCCCGTTGCCGTGGTCGTAGTGAATGGGCTGCCAGTGCTTGCCCGACTCGTCGGTAATCTGGTTGTGGAAACCGATGCCGCTCTGAGCGCGACCGTTGCTAAAAGAAAAATCGTGAAANGTCNCGTACGCCTGCGCCGCCTCGATTTGCGTCGCCCGGCGCGCGGTCAACCAGGGCGGATCGGCAATTGAGTCAGGCACGTACAGGCGCTGGGGTGTCTGCGCCAGCGCGGCGCTGCAGAGAAGTGTCGCTACCCACAAGGGTCGATTCATGGTCGGAGCTCCAGTCGCGCCAGTTGTTTCCGTGCATCGGCGTGGTCGGGTTGCAGTTCGAGTATTTTTTCGAGCGCACGGCGCGCGCGGTCCAGTTGGCCGGCACGCACTGATAGCCGGGCCTGGCCATAACGCGCCTCTACGTCGGCGGGATCGAGGTCGAGGCAAGCCTGGAANCTCTCGGCNGCGCGCCGGTGCTGGCCTGCCTCGATGTAGCTTTGCGCNAGCATATAGTGGGTATCGCGATGGTCGGGATTGATCGTCAGCGCCCGTGCGAANCCGACGATCGCNNCCGCNATATCCCCCGCCTGCAGCGCCGCTTTGGCTCTCCCGTGGTGCGCCCGCACCGAAGTCGAATCCCGTACTAGGGCCCGCGCGAAGAAAACCTGCGCCGTATCGGGCCGGCCCGCTGCGGAATGGGCTTCGCCCAACAGGCAATGGGCTTCGACATTTTGCGGATCTAGCACCACGGCCCGCTCCAAAGTAGCAATACCCGCATCCGTCGCCCCCTCGTACAACCGCACCATACCCAGGCGAATATGAGACTGCACGTGGGANGAGTCGATGGCTATGGCTCGTTGCAGGAGCGCCGCCGCCCGGCTCCAATAGCGCTGATTGGCGTTGCGGATTCCCTGCTTGTAGTGGCGCTCGGCCGCGGTCAACCGTTCGAAGGTAGCCGCCGCCACCGCCGCGCGCTCCGCCTGGCCACTTTGCCCGTAGACCTGACTTAGCAAGTAGTGTGCGCCGGTATCGCGCGGATCCAGGACCAGCGCTTTTTCAGCCAGAACGATNGCTTCAATGTACTGCTGNCGCTTGCTCCGCAATCGGGCCAGATCGACCAGCGCCGCCGCGTGGTCAGGCGCCAGTGTCAGTACGTTTTCGAGATCGGCTATCGCTGCATCGATATCNCCNTCNCGAGTCAAAAGGTCGCTGCGCCGGTACAGCGCCTCGACGTAATCCGGCTGCANCTCGATAGCCCGACCGTAGGCCTTGCGCGCCGCCGAGAAATCCGCCAGCGCCCGCTGCGCTTCGCCCAGGCGAAAGTGGTAATGCGATTGCCCGGCTTGCAATTCGAGCGCGCGCTCGCAGCGGGCGACCGCGTCCTCGTGGCGATTGAGTACCAGCAGGGTCGTCCCCAGCGCGTAGTGGTAATCGGCTTCCTCGGGCGCCAATTCTACGGCCCTTTCGAAAGCGGGTAATGCCAGGTCGTCTTCGTCGAGTCGGGCGTGGGCCATCGCGATAAAAAAATGGGTCTGAGCTAGGTTGGGCGCCAAATTGGCCGCACGGACCAGTACGGACAGCGCCTTGCGCANGCGACCTTGCTTGAGCAACGNCCCGCCCCTCTGGCTCAAACGCGCGCCGCGCGCCGAATCGGGCACCGCCGCGGCCAAGTGCGATCCGGCNGGCGTCGATTGCACCGGCTCTTCGGTCGCTTGGCAAGCCGCAGNCAGGCAGGCGCAAACGACCCATGTCCGAAGCGAAAAACTCACAGAATTATCCTTTTCAGCACNGAGACAACACGCCAGTAGCNCCATTGCCTACGGGCAATATAAGGCCGCCGTCGATTGAGTTCCAAAATCCCTTANGCCATTTATGCGGATTGGCCGACCTGAGCGCCGGACGCCGCAGTGACGCACACTCNCAGACGAGGAATACGGCGCCCGTACCGACGCATCCTCNCCCTGCCGACCCGCCCCCATATAGCGGACGCAGCATCGGGCAAAGGCGGAAAAAGCGCAAACTGCTGCTGCTNAAATAGGCGCTGGCTCTACAAAAATAACCCCTTGCCTTCTGCGTTCCAGCAAGGGGTTATCACTATTTAATAGAAAAGCCGATTTAATAAGCTAGCGAAATCGTCCCAAGCCGATTTTTGGTCTCCTCGTCCGTATCCAGAGAGATCCGATAGATATAGTGCCCCGGTGGCANCTGCTGCCCCCCGTCGTCGCGCCCATCCCACTCCGGCACTACCGTACTCTCGTCGAACAGCCCCCGGATCACCTGCTGCTGCTGTAACCGCCGCACCCGCACACCCGCCAGATCGTAGATNTCGATCGTCAACTCGCGCCCAACCGACACGTCGTGTAACTGGAAGCGAAACTCCGCCCGGTCGTTGATTCCGTCGCCGTTGGGCGTGAATGGATTCGGCGCGATCTTGACCTGCACCANCGGATTCGAGCCCAGCTCGTCGGTGCGCACGCCCAGCGAATTGCCCGGAAAATCCACATTGGCGTCGCCCGGATCGATCAGCTGCTTGACCCCGTCGCCCTCGCTATCGAAGACCCAGCCCTGAAACTGGGTACCGTAGCGCACCACATGTACATCGAATTCCACCTCGATCAATTTGAAGGTGTCGTCGGCGCCCTCCAGTTGCGGCAGCGCCGCGACAATGCGGTCGTCGAGGATCTCCACCGCGAAATCAGCGCCCAACGCCACGCCATCGACCCGTACCTCATGCACCGCCTCGGCGCGGGTCAGGGTAAAAATCTCCAGTCGGTCAAAACCGGCGTCGCCAGCGGCAAAGGTCGGCCGCACACTATAGGTGAAGGTCGTGGCCTCGGTGCGCGAGGCGTCCTGCGGCCAGATCTCGCCGACTATGGCCTGCGCCGAGGGCGGCGCGAACTGGATTTCCAGTTCGCTCAGTCGGGCGGCCTGAGTCAGACTCGACANGAAAATGACCTGAACCTGCAAATAGCGGCTGGGACCGGGCGACAGGATCGGCGTGCCGTCTACCCAGACGGCCGGGTCTGCGCCGAGATCGTGCTGGCCGGCATCNAGGGCGTAAGGCGCCGACCAGAAGCTCCAGTTCTCCTCNTCGAGGGTNGTAAAACGNACCGACTGGTCACCGCGCTCCCACTCGACGCGGTCGAGCTGAGTTGGCTCGTTTTCGATATTGCTCGGCACCCAGTANAGATTGGGGTCGGGGTCGTGGCCCGAGCGNGTGCGGATGATCACGTTGGAGCCCTCATTGAATTCGCCGTTCCAACGGATCTTGCCCCAGGCCATCGGCTCGCCGAAATCGAGTACCGCAGTGGTGTAGACCGCGCGCTCGACAAAGCCCTGGCCGAAAATCTCGAATTCGGCAATTTCCCAGTTTTCGATAGGGTTGAGCGGCCGTACCGCCACCCACTGGAACTGCTGGGTCGGGAAGCGGATATCGACGATGACGTCGAGATTCTCGGTTTCCTCGCTCAAAGAGACCAGCCGCGCGTCGTTGGGGGCATCGACCCGACTGGTGCTAACGCGCGAGAACCAGCGGTTTTCGGATGTGCCGAGATAACAGTGCGAGGGGATGCGATTGCGGGTGCCATTGGCGCCCGAAACCTCGTACCAGGGCAAGAAGTTCTCGGTGAAATCCTCTTCGCCCAGACGCTCCTTGGCCAATCGCGGCTCGCCCATAGCCTCGAGCAACTGGTCGATTTTGGGGTTTTCGGTGCCCAGCCGCGGATAGAAGCGAATGCGGTTGATGGGATAGTTGACGCCGAGTTCGACAATCGAGTCCTGCACATAGAGACGGCTCTGGATTCCGCTGTTCTCGTTGGTACTGACATTGAAGAAGGCCGCGGTGTTGGGATCACCGTCGAACATCGGAGCGACCTGCACCAGCTGTGTCGAAATATTGCTGCAGGAGCCGCTGGTGGTGATGTTGTTGGAGATCCCGCGCGCGATGCGGGTGCGAGCGTCGGGATGGGCCAGGTTGAGATCTGGCGGTACGAAGAACGGGCGCATCCACGCGCCGTCCTCCACGATCTCGTTGAGGGTGTCCTCCCAGGTCGGATAGACGACATTGGACCCGACCGGTCGGGGCTCCACCGCCGATCCTTCCCCGTCGAGCACCACATAAGTACCGGGCTCGAACGACAGCGCGGTCTGCCAGGGGTTGCCGGCCTCGCCGCCGATTTTGTAGACGTTGAAAGCCGAGGCCTGCGAAGCGATAGCCGCCAGCAATACACCGAGCCATAAAGCCATATTCTACACCTCAACCGCTAAATTGTGGGCTGGGTTTAAAATAATGAAAAAACGGCCGCCCTGTGAATATATTTGACCTGTATAATATCTATTGCTATATACACTGAGGTCGGCGCACTTTCGCGCCACTGAAGGCAGGCCTCATAGATGCGAAACCGGCTCGTACGATTCACTGCTCTACTCAGCGTCCTCTGCAGCACCCCGTGCCCAGATCTATGGGCCCTGGACACCCTCCGGGTCGGCAATGCTGGCAAGGTCTCCTGGTCCGGGGTGATACTCGACGACGCCATCGCCGCGGCCCCGCCCGAATACAAAGTCAACCGCTTCGCCACCGAAATCGGTAATGTCCCGGGCAATCTGATAGACCTCTCCAACCTCGACGCCACCAACACCCAGGTCCTAGTCAAAACCCTGATCGACGCCCCGCCCGAACTGATCGAGGGCGAGGTCGCCCTGGTCGAGGCGCAATTACTCGACGTAGTCTCGTCCCTTGCTGGAGCCACCGCAATCGAGTCCTCCGTAGACGGAGGCTTGTCGCAAATCCGTATCGACTTTGCCGCAGAGATTCCCCTAACCGAAGCCGTGAGCCGGGTAGCGGTAGCCATCGACGCGATTGGCCCCCTATCCGACATGGCGAATATCGATCCGGTCGTGTTGCCTATCGCCCTCAATCCCGACCACGTGGCCGCGGGCGAGAATATCGCCCGGCGCTCGCTCGGCTGGGGCGGTGGCATCACCGCGCCGGCGATCAAGGACGTGCCAGCCGCCGATCTCGCAACCACGCTGCTCGAACTGATCGAGCCCGGCGGAGCCGAAGATGCCTTTGCCCGCAAGGGCAACTTCGGCGCTTTGGGCACCTTTATCGTCCTAGACCTCGGCAGCCCCATCGGCGTCAACCGCATCCGCTTTTATCCGCGCAACACCGTACAGAGCGCGCCCCAGTATCCCTTTCAGACCGACTTTATCCGCCAGTTCGAACTGCTGGTCCACGACGGCCAGAACTTAGTCCTCGACGGCACTGGACGGCTGGTGCCCCAACTCGACGACTTCGAGGTCTTGCGCCGCACCACCGACAACGAAGAGGCAGTGGTCGAAGTGCGGCTCGACCCGGCTCAGACCGCGCGCTTCGTGCGGCTCAAATCGACTTCCTCGTTCCCTTACGAGATCGACGAATTCGAGGTCTTTGGCCAGGGCTTTATCGGCAGCAGCCGCTACATTTCGCACGTCTATGATCTCGGCTCGCCCGCGACCTGGGGCAATTTGAGCTGGATCGAGAATGTGGTAGACCTGCGCAGCGACGCCCTCAGCGGCGAAATCGGCAGTGCCGACGGTTGCAAGGTCGATGCCCGCGTCTTTCTAACGCGAAACGATATCGAGGCAGGCTGGGGCGATTGCGGCACAGTAGCACGCTTCACCAAAGAATTGGGCTATGCCAATGTCTGGGAGTGCTACCAGGCCCGCTGCACTGGAGACGACGGCACCGTCACCACCCTGGCGGGCCGGGGACCCGCTGGCAAGCCCGTCGCCGCCCTGCAGGCGGCCGATGATCTCTCGCAAATCATCGTCCGTACCCGCACTGGTACCGATCCCACGCCCGTGCTCTACAAACGCGCCAATATTCAGCGCGTCTCCGACGACCAACTCGCCACCTCGCTCGCCGACCCCTCGCAACAACTGGGTCGCGACGAATACCTCGACCTCACACCCAACCTCGAGGCGACCCCACCACAGGTGTGGGACAAGGGCGAAATCGAGGAAGACCTGCAAAACTGGAGCCCCTGGTCATCGCCCTATCAGGGTGGCGAATTGGCCGGTGGCACCCCGGTCTTATCGCCGGGGCCGCGCCGCTATATACAGTTTTCGGTCGACTTCCTCAATACCGAGATCGATGCCACCAAAGTCCTCGAACAGCTCTCGATCGAGTACCTGTTGCCCCCCATCGCCGAAGAGTTGGTAGCCGAGATCTACCCGCGCGAGGTCGAGGTCTTCGAACCCGTCGATTTCACCTACGCGGTGCGCGCCAAAATGGAATTCGCAGGGGTGAAGGGCTTCGACACCTTCGAAATACTAACCACCTCGCGGGTCTTAGGCATCGACAAGATCGAGATCTGGGAACTGCCCGACCGCCTGATCGCCGAACAAGAGCTCAACGCCGAGGTCGTCAGCGACGCCGATGGCTTCGCCGCCATCCAAACCCCCGACGGTAACCGGCACCCATTGCCCTACGCGGTCGAGTCGGAGCAGGGCGACTTCACCATCCAGGCAGTGACCGATCGCAACGTGATCGTGCGTTTCCCGCAAATTACTCGGCCCGAGGGCGGCGGCCAAATGCTATTGAAGATCAAGTTCCGCGGCCGCGTACTCTTGTTCAGCACCTTGTTCCGCGGCCAGGCAGTGCTATCGTCGCAGGCCGGCAGCATCCAGCGCATCTCGGCCGGCAACGCCGATTTCCTCGGTGAGGGCGATCTGCCAACGGCCTCGGGCATCACCGTACTCAGCCCCGATATAAATAAGGGCGATCTCTTCGGCTCTTTCGCGGTGACACCTCAGGTTTTCACGCCCAATAGCGACGACATTAACGACACCGCCGGCATCAGCTACGACATCCTAGCGGTGACCCGACCGACCGACGTCGAAGTAAAGGTCTTCGACCTGACCGGCCGACAGGTGCGCACGCTCTACCAGGGCGCCGACCTCAGTGGCCACTACGACGCCCGCACCGTATCCAAACTGGCCTGGGACGGCCGCGACGACACCGGCGCGATGGTCCCTCCCGGTCTCTACCTGATCTCGCTCCTCGTCGACGGCGACGCACGCCAAACCCACCGCGCCCGCACCGTGGGCGTGGCCTACTAACGTTCGAGCTTTTCGTCCCACTGCTTTTTTAAACGGTCGAAAATTTCCGCCGAGCGCCCCTCCCGGTAGTACTCTGTAAAGAGGTCGAGATATTCCACCCCCTTTAGCGTATCCCCGAGTACCATATGCAGATGACCGACCAACCGATTGGCCTGCTGGTGCTGGGGATCGACGGCCAGAATCGCCTGCACCTGGTCCATAGCTTTGGACGCGCGGCGCTCGACGATATACTGGGCCGCCAGCAGCAGGCGGGCATCGACGGCGCGCGGGTCCGTCGCCACCGCCCGTTCGAGATGCCCCCTGGCCTCCTCTGGCCGGTCGGCGAAAAAGAGCGCGCGGGCCAACCGGTGTCGCACATCGGCACGGGTCGAATCTCGCGCCAGGATCCGCCGGTATTCGGCGCGGGCTGCAGCTGGACGCTCCAGTTGCTCGTAGAGCTGGCCCAGTTGGAACCGCGCCTGCAGCGAATCGGGCCGTGCGGCGACCAGCGCGCCATAGGCTTCCGCCGCCCGCTCCAATTGCCCCGCCTGGGTATGGGCATAACCGATCCTCCCCTGCAAATCGGCCACATCCGCGTCCGGCTCGACCAGCAACTGCCGGTAGACCCGGATCGCCTCCGCATAGCGGCGAGTCTGCAAATAGACACTGCCCAATGCCATCTTCGCCCGCGGCTCACCAGGATAGCGGCGGATAAAATCGCGGTAGACGGCCCCGGCACGCCCATATTCGCCGCGGCGGGCGTAGATAGATGCCAGGTTGTAGCGCGCCCACTTCAGGTCGGGATCGAACTCCAGTGCCCTGTGGTAAGCGGCGCTGGCATTGATCGGCAGGCCTTTCTTGTCGAAAACGAAGCCCAGGCGGTAGTGAGTCTGCGCATCGCCGTCCATATTCATCGGCCCGGCCCCAAAATTGCAGGCCACCCCCAACAGCAAGACGGCTCCGCCAACGGCGTAGACGACCCAACGCGCGCCCCGTCCCCACAGCGCCCACAACTCGCGGCCCCCATAGGCGGCAAAAACGAGCAGCACTGGCACGACGGGCAATCGGTAGCGGGCGCTGATAAAAAATGCCACCACCGACAACGCGTACATTCCCGCGAACGAGACCATCAACAGTGGACCGGGCGTGTGCAGCACACCCCGATGCCAGGCCAGCCCCAAACCCACTAGCGCCAACGGCGCCAGCAAGCCGAAGGGGAAGGCCAGGCCATATTTCCACAGCAAGATTTGCAATAACCCCGAATACTGGCGGGCAAAGTAGAGATCCTGGTTGCGGCCGATCTCGTCGCCGTGCCAGAACAGGTAGAATTTATAGCCCTGCAGGCGCAGATAGTCCAGCGGTTGGTCGCGGATATACTCCCAGGCTTCGGCAAAGAAAAAGCGCGACTGGTCCGACGCCCGGATAAGCCCTTCCTCGACGCGCGGCCGGGCGGTCAATTCGGCCCAGGCCGGGCCCGGCTGCACCGCTACGGTACGCTGGTAGTCGGCATTGTTGCCGATGTAGAAGTTGAGGCCGCCGTTGGAGGAAATAAGCACCAGATCATCGGCTACCAGCCAGTTCCGCAAGGTCACCGGCGCGATGGCCACCGCCACACCCAACAAAAACGACACCAGTCGCAAAAGCCGCTCGCGTACCGGCGCGGCCCGGACATGCCAGACCAGCCACAGAGCGGCTACGGGGATAAAGACCAGCACATTGGCCACGCACAGCGCCGACAAGCCCAGCAATAAACCCGGCAACCACAATCGCCGACCTTCATCGACCGCCCGCAACAGCGCCAGTAGCGCCAGCAGATTCAACATCAGCGCCAGCACCGGCGGCAAAAACTCGCCCTCGAAAAATATAAACGGACCGTACAGCGCTGCGGCCACCGCCGCGATCCAGCCCACCGCCGGCGCAAAAACCCGCCGCCCCAACCAGAAGATGAGCAGGCAGTTGGTCGCCCCCAGCGCCGCCTGGACTATGCGCGGCAGCGTGAATCCAGGATCGAACAGCGCATAGAGCACACCGAGGAAATACGGATACAGCGGCGGCTGCCAGAAAACCTGGTCGCCCCCGTGCCAATGACCCAGTTCCATGGCCATGGCCGCGTGGATATAGGTCTTGGCGTCGATGAGGGGAAAATCGTAAAACGGGCTCTGCTGGCTCTGCAGTACATAGAGGAGGCGCAGCCCGAAGGCCGCGCCCCATAAAACGACGAGTCGCGCGCTCTGCCCCATCGCCCCCTGTCAGATACCCAACCCGGCGTAGACCGTAATAAAGCCCTCGGTCACGGTGCGGGTCTTGATATCGGGATCCTCGAAGTCGCGCGCGTCGAACTTCAGCCCGACCTGAGTGGTCAGCACATAGCCCTGGTATTCGGCGACATTGGTGACCTGCGCGGCGGTGATAAAGGACTGGAAGTTGTTGATTTCGGTATCGAGATCGCGGAATAGCACATATTCGACGCCGGCGGCGATGGTGGTGCGACGCATCACCGGCAGCTCGACTACCGTGCCGAAGATCTCGGTCAACTCCTCGCGATCGTCGGTAGTGAATAGGTCGTAGGTCTGACGCCGGTATTCGCTCTTCCAGCGCGGCAGCACTCGCAGCTTCGACAATTCGACCAGATAGTCGGCCTTGTTGATGATGCCGAAGAAAAACTCGGTGTTGCCCAGCCCAAACTCAGCGCGCGCGGCGTCGCCCATACGCTGGTCCCACAGGTCGTATTTGAGCGAGTTCTTAATCGTCAGATCCTTGAGTGGCTGGTAGGTATGGCCAATGAAGAATGAGTTGTAGAGCGCATCGCGCGCCAGCAGCGGATCGAGCACCTCGATGTTGCGCGAGTCGCGCAGGGTGTTGCGGCTGTCCCACTGCAGCAGGTTGTCGGGGATATTGTCCTTAACGCTCTTTAGCGACTCCATGACCTTGAGCCGGCCCCAGGCCTGGTGGTCAATATCGACGGTAAGTAGACCGTAGGTGGCGTAATTGCGCTGATCAGAAGTGATTAACTCCTCGCGCATATGTCCTGCGGTAAAGCGGACCTCCGGCGTGATGTTGGCCCCGCCATAAATATTGAAGCCCTTGTGGTCGCGCTTGTAGGGAAAATCGGGCCGGCTGTCGTTTTCGAAGCGATCGACCCAGCCGTTGTTGTTGGCGTCGATGCCATAGAGGAACTCAGGGCGATCGACGTGCTGGCGCAGGAAGGGCTCCTCGTAATCGGGGATCAGGTTGATTACGCGACCGTTGTCGTTCTGGTTGAAGTCGGGAATGAAGTCGTTGTTCTCGTCCCAACCCGGGAACACCGCGCGATCAACCGACAGCGCGTCGTTGCGGCCCCAGTCGGGGATGCGGTCCTGATCGTCGTTGTCCTCGACGAACTCGAAGAGGAAACGCTCGTTGCTACCCGGGTTGTGGTCTTCGAAATAACCCGAGTTGTAGTCGATAAAGCCGTCCTGCTCGCTGATATAGGTCGAGGTGGCATAATCCGGGTCCATGTAGAAGGCTTCGCCGAAGAAAAAATAGGGATTGGCGCGCTTCCACAGATTGATCATCCAGGCGTCGGCCGAGGGTTTGTTGGAGATGCCCGATGAAGTGGAGTGGTCGGTATTGCCTTGGTCGGTGCTGGGATAAGGATATTTGCGGTAGGTGCGGCTATTGTCCCACTCGCCATAGAAGTGGAAACCCTTTACATCCTCGACCGCGAGGGTAAAACCGAAAATCTGGGTGGCGGTGGGCAGGCCGTACTCGAATTTCACTACGCTGAGGTTGGTGTTGTCTTTGACATTACCCTCGGCACGAGTAACCAGCAAGAAGATCGGGTCGTTGCTGCGCCCGGTCTGGCGACTGGAGGTGTACTGCACCTTGTAGTCATTACCCAGCACCAGTTCGAACTCGACCTTGCGGATCTGCGACTTATCCTGCGCGGCCACCAGTAGAAAATCGGCGCTGTTAAAGTCGTAGCGCAGACGGATCTGCTCATTGCCATCGGCCGAGATAAAGCCCTCCTGCGGGAAGCCGCCCTCGACCACCGGCTCAAAGCCGATAGCCTTGCCGCGCTCGACGGTACCGTCTATATAGGTGATGATGATATCGGAGCCGGCTGGGAAGAACGCCGCGCCACCCTCGCCGTCGCCGGGACTGTCATCGCTGAGCAGGATCTCAATCCACGAGATCGCTTCGTTTTTCTGGTCGACGGTCAGTTCGCCCGACAGCGGGTTGCCGCCGAAGCCGTCGGTGAGCGTATTCGAGTGGTGGGCATTGACGAAGTTGAAACCGAGGGTGGTGAAATCGCCGACCTGGACCGTGCCGCGACCACCCATCATCGAAGTGTTGTTGGTGCGGTTGATGCCCTCGACATTGGTCTGCGACCCGCCCGACTCACCNATCCGCGAGTANAGGAAGGTCAGCAGGTATTTGTCGGTGGCCAGGTCGAACTGCACNCCGTCGAANTCGGGCTTGGAGAAGGTCATCGGCGTCAGCGTGGTNCGGATGCCGTTGCCNATGGTCATCGCATAGTAGTATTCGCCGACCGAATCGGAGGCAATCAANAGACTGTTGAACCANTTAGAGAAGCGCGAATCCTTGAACAACTCGTTACCGCGCTGCAGCGGNTGACTTTGACTGTTNTTGAAGATCAGCCAGCCGCGATTTACGAAATTCCCGAAGAAGTCGTAGAAATAGCTACCCTCTAGCACGGTNTCGACATATCGCTGNTACGGTGAACGNGCGTAGTTGGAGTACTCCCATTGGCGCCAGCGGTACTCGTTGTACAACTCCTGNGGGATNTACCACTTCTTGACGGCCGGGTCTANCGCGTCGAACAGCACGCCCGANCCCTGCGGCTCNAAGGTGGTNCGCCCGCCGCGCTGCACGCCGAGCCGGCTGCCGTAGTCCTGGGCNCTNGCCGCACCCGCGGCAATAAGCCAAAGCAGGNCGATAACAGACGCTCTCATACCGATCTCCCTCCCGATACAAAACGAGGCGATGGGCTTGGCCAGCCCATCGCCTCTAAANCGATTCCCCAGCGGCGATCANGGATCGCTAGCCGGCGAGTGCTATCGATTNAACTCGGTCTTGATNCGGCCCCANGTGTTGGACTCGACCGCCGTGGNCTGGTCGCCCCAGGCGATATTGTCNTCCAGTTCGCTCANNACCATGTCGTTGTCGGCGCGGCANCAACCGTTGGGCGACACGGACCAGAAGCCCTGATAATCCTCNAGCGCGGCACCGCCAGGAATGTCGAAGTCGCCAAAGGTCCAGCTAATCGCGATGATCTGGCCCTCTTCGAGGTCGCTTTCTTCCGCGGCATCGCGGTCGCCGTCGTCGGGAACGAAGTCGAACGGGCGGATCCAGGCCTCGTAGAAATACGTGCTCTCGCCGAACTCCTCACCCGAAAACGTGTAGGCGAAGGACCANGCGTCGTTATTATCGGGATCGAGTACCCAGTCGAAGGGCGGATTGAAACCGCCCCAAGCGCCGGCTGTCGGCGGCATCGACCAGTTGTAACCAACCTTGACGATACCATCCTGACCAGGAGCGTAACCACCGCCACCGTCGATCTCGGGGTGGGTCGGTGCGACATAGACTTCCCAAGCGTCATCAGCCCACCAGGCATTGGGTTCTTCGGCGTCGCGGGTGTGCACGTTGTCGAAGACCTCGGCCATGAAGTACAGCAGGTTGGTATTGTCGTTCCAACCGACAATCTGCCGCACGCTCAAGTCACTGACGTCGATCTCGCCGCGCGCCTTGCTGTAGACGGAGTCGGAGTACTTATCGTTGCCGACTTCGTAGGGTACCTGGGGCACGACGCCCCAATCCNCGTGATTGCCGTCGATCGTCGGAATATTGGCATCGGGGAACTGCACGGCGAAGAGGAGCTCACCCGCCGGGAAATGGGCCGTAGTCGGAACGGCCATCGCCACCGTGAGCAACGAAGCTAAAATTACTTTACGCATCTTCTACGATCTCCTTTTCAGAGATTGGTGTGAAAAGCGCGATGGATCTGAGTAGATCTAACGGTGTTTTCATGAAAAAGTTCNACNNGGGTATATTACATCCACTGCATCCAAAAATCAAGCATTATTATGCATATGACCTGAAAATAAATGCGAAGAAAGCGATTAGGCATAAGNTAAATATAAACAATTCTTTAAATCGTATCGCCTATTGACGTCAGCATAGAAATTCACAAAAGTCGCACTTTATTCACTCTGAACGACTATTTTGCCCAATAATTTCACGCACTCGCCTTGCATTCGCGTGATCCGGCTCGATCCGCAACAGCGCCGTCCAGGACTCGGTCATTTGCCTAATNTTCCCCAACCGATAATACACCTCGCCCAATCGATAGTACGCCTTGGCGGCAGCGGGATTGAGTTCAATAAGCGCATTATACTGTCCGACTGCCTCGCTAAGGCGGTCGGTCCGCTCATATGCACGACCGATATTGTAACGGGTCTTGGCGTGGCCAGGGTCTAGGTCTAGCACGGCCCGGTAGTGGCCGATCGCCTCCGCGTAACGCTGCATCTTCTGATAGATCAACCCCGTATTGAAATGCGTTTCGA